>DATNCH010000103.1:0-56272 GCA_035571655.1 Pyrinomonadaceae bacterium | reverse complement strand
ACGCCGCCAGCGTTGATTCTGAGCCAGGATCAAACTCTCGTTATAAGTTTGTTCTCTGGAACATTATCTATTACTGGTCTTTCTGTTCAGTTTCGATAATGACTCTTGCGAGTTTTGACGCGAGCTTTATCGCTCGCGGTTGACTCTCAAAGGTCTTGAAACGGACACGCTCTATCTAGTTTTCAAACATCGATTCCAAATTGTATTTGGATTGGCTTACAGACGACCTAACTAGCCGCCAAGCAAACGGGGATATTAACCAACGACCTCTACTCTGTCAAGCAAACCGGAGATAATTCCGGAGAATAAAAAGCGCCGCAATCTTCTCGCAACCTCGCGGAAGAAGCGACACTAAAGGTCGGCTCAAATTCCCAGTTCTCAAACCCCTTGATGCCCCCCAAAAGAGGAATGGGCATTATAGGGACAAAAATCTACTTGTCAATACCCTCGTCGCACTCACAATCAAATTATTTTGTTTGCGTGAGGTCCCACGTTTTCAAAGGCGAGACTTTAGATGCCTTTTAAGCAGTCGGGTTGTCTACTTTTGAATAATAATTTCCCCGATCGCAGCCTCTACAAAGAGCGGCGCCATCAGCTCCGATCACCTCTCTTCCGTCGTTCACACCTTCTCCACAAATCGCACAAATCACGCGAGAGCGTGGACTGCCCGGCGCGTCGAAGTCGCTCAAGACAACACTGACGAGTTCTACTTTGAACAGATCTTCATCTGTGCTTTCGGAGTACGCGCGAAACTGTCGCTCACGTTTGTTCTTGATATCAGGGAAACGTTGGTCGGCGATTTCGCGAGCACTCTCTAACGCCACAATTCGCACCGCACGATCCGTTTCAGTGTTCAGGAATGTTGCCGCAACTTTGCCATAGTCGACGTACTTCAGAGTTCGCTTTCCGAGCCGCACGCCGGTCACCGCACTGACCGCATCCGCCATGCAACGATCAATCTCAACCCACACGATCAGCTTCTTACGATCGTTGCCGCGAGGATCGTCGATACCCAGTTCTCGACAACCAAGCAACGCCATTCGCGCGCCGAGCAACTGTCCGGCACACATGTGCCCGTGCAGCCGCTCACACTCTTGCAGTAATAGTTCGAGCGATTCCATCGATCAACGCCGGTAAATCTGAGGGGGTGAAAACAGGGATCCGGGGGGCATCGGAAAGCGAGACGACATTGTCACTGACGTAGAGAGCCGTCGCCGTGTTCAATGCGCGCCGCGCAGAGCTTTTGATCTTCTCAGTGTCTGCACGCCGCACCATTACAAAATAATCCGTGTGAACAAACTGCGAGAAAGTGTTGCCTTCGACAAACACGCCCGGTGATTTCACTCGTGCGAGCGCCTGCTGGATTCCTTTCTCTATCTGATTGTCAGTCGCTATCAGCCAATGAACATTGGACGCTCCCGAGTCCCAGTAGCGAGCTGTGTCTTTGCCGGCGTCGTAAGTCTCTTTTCGACCCGAGCGCACCAGCGGTTCTTCGCTTAGAAGATGACTAACACAACAGGCATGAGGATCCTTGCCGCAGGAACGATAATGACCGCGAGTTGTTTTGATCGCTTCCCAACCCGGAAACGCTCGCAGTAGTTCACACAGCAACGTCGTCTTGCCAACGTCGGACGTAAACCCTCCAACACCGATCACAATTGGCTGGTCCATAAACCCTATCGACGGTGTCTACGCTGCGGAGCAACATTCGGCGGGTTCACTTTCAAAACGCCGCGCGCGTCCTTGTACAGCGTGTACCGAAACTCCTTTACTTCTCCGCCCTCTTCCTCCTGCAAGCGCACGGTGAAGGTCTTGTTCTCGCCCTGTCCCTCGATTCTCGCCGGTAGATAGCCTTTCAGATCGGGACTGCGATACGCCGTGTAATGTTCCTGGTTACGCTTGTCGTAACCAAGCACGTAGATGCGATCGAAATCAGGTTCATCAAGCCCGCGCGGTTGGTTCGAACTGCTCTTCTCGAGTATCAGCCAACTTCCCGGTTTTGTATCCTGACCCGCATCCTTGTCAGCAACCTTTTTGGTCTCGCCATCGAGACGCTGCCAGGCAACAAACTCACGACCCGTGCGGTAAAAAATAATGTCACTCGGCACCGTTAGCTCTACCTGCTTGCCGTAAATCCAACCTGCCGGCGCCGGCGATGCGGATGCGGAGAGTCGCACCTTGTACCACAGTTCGTTTGTTTCTTCTTCCTCTTTCCGTTCATCTCCCTGCTGCCCAGGCCGTGCCCCACCCTGCTGCGCGCTGCCCGCTTTAGGAGCGATGTCGCTTTCGATCGCCTCGGAGGATTTCGGCTTCGGCACGCGCTTCCAACTGATGATGTCGAAACTCGAACCACTGTCGAGCCGCATCATGATGTTTTCATTTCCACCGCGATCCGGCGTGAGTCGAAGATTAGAACTCGCTTTCAACTGTCCTGTTGCCTGCGGCGGAACGTCCTTATCCTCGCCGGCCAGTTTCTGCGACTCTTTCAGCACGTCCTCCGGCATGACGTTGCGCGACTCGATCCAACCTTCAGTCAAATCTTCGTCACGAGCTTTAACTCTGAGCCATCTTTCTTTTCGCGTGTTGTCGCTGGGATCGTTGACGTCGGTGGATTCGAGTATATCCACGGTGTCGCCGCGGTTTACCTGTAAAAGATCGGCGGCGACGACCGCTGTCGAGCTGCGGATCTGTGCGCGGCCGGCGACGATGACGCCCGTGCTGTTTCTCTTTGCCAGCGTCCGGCAACCCATCAACAGCAAAAGAAGCGCGAAAACAAATGTCGTTTTGGTAAATCTCATGTCAGTGTCGATAACCAAGCGAGCGGAGCAACTCCTTCTGATCCTCGTTGAGCTCGGGGCTAACTCGTAGCTGAGAAGTCTTGCCGCTCGAATCCAGTTGCAGGCCATACGCTGGAAGAAGCTGTTCGAGTTCTATCTCTTTACTGCTTTCAACGTACGACTTCACGAAATCTTTACTCGCCGGAGACAAACCCAGCAGCCTGATTATAGCTTCATTTCCGTCTGTCTTGTCAGTGACGCCGCCGTTAAAAAGGTCTCGGTAGCGATCCGCAAGAGTTGTTTTACCGGAGGATTCTCTGCGAACCATTAAGTCGTACAAGAACGCGACCAGCATTCCTTTGACGTACACCTGAGTGCCCGCGCTTGTCCAACGTCTCTCCGACTCTTCGATCAACGAAAGCTTATCGGGATGAGCACTATATACATCGTAAACGCCGGACAAGGTCGTCAGGAATCCCTCGAAGTTAATGACCTTTAACTCGAGCGCCGTGCGTAAGGCCGTGTAAAGCGTGAAGCCTTCGAAGAACCAGTCGTAGTCGCCTTCCAACTTCAAAGAGTTGGGCACCCAAAGGTGCAACAGTTCGTGCGTGAAGATCACGCGAACCTGTCCGAGCGAGTTCTTGCTGCGGGCAGCGGGATCCATGAGCACCACGACTGAAGATCCTCTCGTCTCAGCCTTCCAGATCGAGTTACCCAACGCAACCGGCGATGCAGCGATCATGATCACCGACTTGCCGGGCAATCTGAATCCAGTGAGCGCCAAGTACCTCTCCATCACTTCCGTCGCGGCGTTCAGAGCATCGTCTTCGTTGAAACGCCACGATCCGTTGACGACTGTCTGAAGCATCATTCCGCCAACACTCTTTGATGCTTTGCGAAACGCGCGTCCGAGGAAGAAGACAGACTTCTCCGGCGCCGGCACTTCGTAGCGCCCGCTCGCGTCAGGCGTGATTGGCGATTCAACGCTCCATCCGGCAGGCACTACAAACTGGACAGAAACACTTGCCGTGTCGAGAGGTAAAGTGTCGGCAAACATCAGAAAGCCGCGATCCTCGGCAAGCCAGGTAGCGTGCGGAAGATCAGATGCCGGCGGATTTGAAAGTCTTACCAGGTAAACGATTCTGCTGGCATCAATCTCGGATCGGAACTCGCCGGTCGCACTCTTCTTCGCACGCGCGTCCTGTCCTGAGGGTGTAAACGCCTGAAACTCGTCAACACGCTCCGCCAGCCCCAACGCACCCGCGTATGCATTTCGAAACGACCATGAACGAGCCGGCGCCGATAACTCCGCGTCAACTCTAATCAGACCCGTTGTCGAAATCGAAATCGTGACCCGATCCCGACCATCCGCGTTAACGGAAACACAACCGACACAGATTAAGACACAAAGTATTTGGACCAATTTTAGCAGCGCGGGAGAATTGCGTTTTTCGGCTGGGTCTAGGTAGAATTCCAAGGCTCCCTGAATCTAACATATCCCACAGTGACCGGCATGTTGATGCGCGCATTACAGAATCAGAGCAACGCCCTGGCGCGTTGGCTCAGTCTGTTGCTCGTAGTCCTCATCCTGTATGGGACGACGGTGGAGGCCGCTCACCGTCACGGCCGCGTTCTGTCGAACCACCAGGCGGCATCCCGGGTCGAACCGGATCAACCAAACTCACCGCTCAGCAGCAAAACGGGGTGCAGCGACTGTCTGATCTGCCAGTTACATCAGCACTTCGCCACCACGCTCATTGCTTATCGACTCGTCGATGCTCCGGCTCAGTTACACATCCGAGTTACGACGGCCGTCCCGCGAGACGTCCATTTCCAATCAACAGCACCTACAGCCGGACGCGCCCCTCCTTTTATCTCCTAACAAACAACCGTCAAACAACAGGCGCTCTTAGCAAGCGTCTGCACTTGTACCTTTTTAGGAGATAGAAATGTATATCAATCGAAAACGAGGCATTTTAAATGCCTGTCTGCGCGCTGCGCTGTCAACTATCTTGCTCAGCTTCTTCAGTTCACACGCGCTCGCGCAAACAACATCGACGTTGCGCGGCACCGTAACACTGGGCGCTACCGGCAAACCGATCCACAACGCTCTGATCACGATTCTTCAGTTGAAGCGGACCGTCGACACCGACGACCAGGGTCAATATGAGTTTCAGGGCGTGCCGCCAGGAAAGTACGACGTCGTTGCGCACCTCGACAGAGTTCCGGACCTCGTTCGTACGGTAGACGTGACCGGTGAGACCACCGTCGACTTTCAGTTTGAACTCACAGGCGTGCGCGAGGAAGTCACGGTAACAGCAACAGGCAGCGAGCAGGCCGTCAGCAGCTCGATTCAATCAGTCGAAGTGCTCGGTTCGATCGAGCTCGCGAAGAAGAGTCCGGTGTCACTCGGCGAGGCGCTGGACGGCGAACTCGGAATCGCGAAACGCAGTTTTGGACCGGGAACCGCGCGTCCAGTCATTCGCGGTTTCGACGGCGACCGTGTGCTCGTCCTGCAGGATGGCAATCGCATCGGAGGTCTTGGTTTCGAGTCGGGCGATCATGCTGAACCTGTCGACGTTCTAACCGTCGAGAGAGTTGAAGTCGTCAAAGGTCCCGCATCACTCCTCTACGGAAGTAACGCCATCGGCGGTGTGGTAAACACGATCTCCGGCCACGACTCACCGCATAAAGGTCTCAATGGCTATTTAACAGGGATCGGCAGCACGAACGGTGACCAGGGCGGAGGAAGCGGCGGTATCGAGTTTGGCACCAACCGATGGTTGACGTGGGCGAACCTCGGCGGCCAGAGATCAGGCGACTACGACACTCCGATCGGCCGCGTCGACAATTCATTTTCAAGAGAAGCAAGTGCAGCAGCCGGCTTTGGCTACTATCTCGACAAGGGCTTCTTTAGTTTCAACTACAACTTCAACAAGAGACGCTACGGTATTCCGTTCGATCCCGCCGAAAGTGATCCGGAGATCGTCGAACTGAACCCACGCCGTCACAGCGTCGAGTTTCGCGGTGGTTTTCGCGAGCTGAAATCATTCATCACTGCCGGAACTTTCTCCGCGCAATACAACGACTACCAACACACGGAAATCAATTCGCTAACGGGCGAAACGAATACAGCGTTCAAGAACAATACTTTTCTTTACCAGGGCCTCTTTGATCAACAAAAGATCGGCAAATACTCCGGACGCTTTGGTTTCTGGGGAATGCACCGTGATTTCGCAGCCACGGGCGAAGAAGCCCTGGCGCCACCGACGACGCAAAATGCCTTTGCCGTATTCGGTGTTCAGTCGTTGGACTTCGAACGCGTGTCTCTCCAGTTCGGCGGCAGGCTCGAAAACAATCGCTACAACCCCGAACCATCTGAAACGCGCGGTATTCTTCCGGATAGAGGCTTCACGGGTTTTTCGGGCGCTGCGGGAATACGTGTCTCGACGTGGAAGGACGGATCCTTCGTTGCGAATTACTCTCATTCTTACAGAGCGCCGTCGTTGGAAGAGTTGTACAACCTTGGACCACACCCTGGAAACGCGGCGTTTGAAATCGGTGATCCGAACCTGGACCGGGAGCTGGGAGATGGTCTGGATTTCGGAGTTCGGCATTCATCGAAGCGTGTGCGTTTTGAAGCTAACGGTTTTTACTACCACATCAAAGACTTCATCTTCCTGGCCCCAACGGGAGACGTCGAAGACGGGCTTAAGGTGTCGGAGTACGATCAGGCAACGGCACGCTACACGGGAGCCGAAGCGCGCTTTGATACAGCGCTGCATCCGGCTTTATGGCTGAATCTCGGGCTCGATTACGTGAATGCGGAGCTGACGTCGGACAGCACTCCCCTGCCGCGAATTCCGCCGTTGCGCGGTCGCATCGGGCTCGAGTTTAGACATAAAGGGCTGCTGCTGAACCCGGAAATCGTGATGGCGAACCATCAGGATCGTGTCTTTCCGACCGAGACGACCACCGCGGGTTATGCATTGTTCAACATCGCTGGTTCATATTTGTTCGCGCAGAAGCATGCCGCGCACATCATTTCGTTCAATTTCTTCAACGCAGGAGACACGCTCTATCGCAATCATCTATCGTTTATCAAAGACTTTGCGCCGGAAATGGGCCGCGGGTTCCGTGTGACCTACACGCTGCGGTTTTTATGATCTCTTGTGCATTTTTGTGAACTAACCTCTAAATCGTGGCGTATGGCAACTAGCACTAGGCAGATTAGTTTGACAGGTTATGCCGGCACTCCTAGAATAAACCGAGGATTTAGCCGTGAGTCTGGTCAAGATTGTCATCATCACCATCATCGTTATCTTGAGTATGCTCCTGCTCGGCGGTTTTTTTATCTAGCCGAACGGCTGATGCGGCTTAAGATCGTCCTTTTCTTTCTACTCGTCTGTCTTTACATCAACACCCCTGTAACCCTGGCCCAGCAGACTGATGAAGACGAGGTCGTGCGCGTCAATACCGACCTGCTCCTCTTTCCGATTCGAGTACGAGACAAGAAAGGCCAGGCAGTTGCCGGCTTAACCGATCAGGATCTTCTGCTCAAGGATCAGGATCAGGTGACGACGGGTGTGTATTTTTCTCCGGGCGCTGATCGCGTTGCGTTGTTGTTTGCGCTGGACCAGTCAGGCAGTCTGCGCGAGATCATCTCGCAACAGCAGGAAGCAGCGCTTGGTCTTTTCTCGAGATTTGGTGAACGGTCCAGCGTCGCCGTGCTTCGTTTCTCCGATACGTCCTCGCTTGCAACCCCCTTTACAAAGGATCTAGCGGCAGCGAGATCCGCGTTTAGATTCGGAGCGGCGCACAACCAACGCACCGCCATCTTCGACGCTGCCGCAGATGCAATCAAAGCGTTCGACGATTTGCCACGCATGCGAGCAGAGCGCCGTATCGTGGTGCTCATCAGCGATGGTCTCGACAATCTCAGCAGGACCAGCGCGGAGAGCGTTATCAACACCGCCGTCGAAAAACGTGTCTCGTTCTACGTGATTCACCTGCCGCTCTTCGAACCACGCGATGGACGGCTCGCCGTGCGTCCGCCCTCCAAAGGCTTCAAAGATCTCGCCGAGAAAACTGGTGGAAAATATTTTCTCGTTGGCGACGCGAAGTCAGCGCTGTTGCCAAAGCAGAACGATCTGACACCGATCTTTCAGGCAATCGAAGAGGATTTGAAAAGCCAGTACCTTTTGGGTTTTTATATGTCTGAATCATCGCGTGACAACCGCAGACATACTTTTTCTGTGACCATGAAGCCTGAAGGGATCGAGTACTCTGTGGGTCGCTTCGGCTACTCGCGCACGCAAAAATTCTTTATCAATCTGCCGGCAGGTAAGAAAACGCTTCCATAATGACTGACAACAACGACCTTCAACTTCGACCAATTCGACGAGCATTGCTCAGTGTTTCTGACAAGAACGGAATTGTAGATTTAGCCCGCGAGCTCGGCCGCTTCGACGTGGAGATCATCAGCACGGGTGGAACCGCAAAGACGCTGCGTGACGCGGGCCTCCAGGTGCGCGACATCTCGGAGATCACGGGTTTTCCGGAAATGATGGACGGGCGCGTGAAAACGCTGCATCCGCGCGTGCATGGTGGTCTGCTCGCCATTCGCGATAACGCGGACCACGTCGCCGCACTGCAACAGCACGGAATTGAGCCGATCGATCTGGTGGTTGTAAATCTTTACCCGTTTGCGGAAACGATCAAACGTGAAGAAGTCACGCGAGAAGAGGCGATCGAACAGATCGACATCGGTGGTCCGGCGATGATCCGTTCCGCCGCCAAGAACTCGCAGGACGTCGCAGTTGTTGTTTCCCCAGAGCAGTATGCGGGCGTTCTGGATGAACTCAAAACTCATAGCGGTGCGCTATCACTCAACACCAGACGACAGCTGGCTCAAGCTGCATTCGAGCAAACTGCACAATACGACGCGATGGTGAGTTTTTACCTCTCGGGCTCAAGCGGTCCGTTGCCGGATCGTTTGACCTGGACCATGAAAAAAGTTTCGGACCTGCGCTATGGCGAGAATCCGCATCAGAAAGCCGCGCTCTATCAGCTGTATGGGCAAACGTCAGGCGCCGGCATCGCCGACGCCGAGATTCTTTCCGGCAAGGAAATGTCGTTCAACAATTACGTAGACGCAGAAGCGGCGTGGCAACTCGTCTGCGACTTCGAACAGACCGCGTGCGCAATCATCAAGCACACAAACCCTGCCGGCGCTGCCCTGGGAAACAACCCTGCCGAGGCTTACCAAAAAGCGCTGGCGACTGATCCGGTGTCGGCGTTCGGCGGCATCGTCGCGTTCAATCGCACGGTCGATGCTGCGGCGGCGCAGGAAGTCACGAAGATATTTACGGAAGTCGTAATCGCGCCTGAGTACGATCCGAAGGCGCTCGAACTGTTGCGCGCGAAGAAGAACCTGCGTGTGATTCGCATGAAGTCAATGGAACAATCGCGGAAAGTTGAGGTCAAAGAGATCGGCGACGGGATGCTGGTCCAAACTTCTGACGATCATAAGCTCAGTCGCGACGAACTCAAGGTGGTGACTGAAAGGCAACCTACTGAAGAAGAGATTCGCGCGCTGCTGTTCGCGTGGACCGTCTGCAAGCACACGAAATCGAATGCGATCGTTTATGCGCGTGAGGGCCAGACGGTCGGGGTCGGGGCGGGACAGATGTCGCGCGTCGACTCGGTGAAGATCGGCGCGATGCGGGCACAGTTGCCGGTGGCTGGTTCGGTGCTGGCGTCTGACGCGTTTTTCCCGTTTCGAGATGGAATAGACCAGGCCGCGCAGCACGGAATCACGGCGGTGATTCAACCGGGCGGCTCAGTCCGCGACGACGAGGTCATCGCCGCGGCCGACGAACACGGCCTGGCGATGGTGTTTACGGGTGTCAGACATTTCAGGCATTGATCGTATGTAGATCCGTGAAATCCGTGGCATACTCTCCGAACATTCAAGCAAGAAGTGAGTACTAAAGATGGCTGAAAACGAAGATCTAATTAACAATATCCCCTCCATCCGTTGCCGCTACTGCGGACAACGAAATCAGATCCGGCCGGAGAACGGCGACGCGCGCTGTGGCCGTTGCCGCCTGCCCTTGTCAGACGAGCCACACAAAAAATTCGCGAACCTGAACAAGGACCAATACATTCACCCGGACGACCGTCGCGCCCTCGCAGCGCTACGCGCCATTCCGGGGATTGACTCAGCCCTGAAGAAACTTCTTGCCGTCACAGGCGAATCCGCGATACGCGTCATCTTCACCGCGAGTGCCGTGAAGGTCACGCCGACGCAGTGTCCCGATCTTTACGCAAAACTCCAGATCGCGTGCACGACTCTGGGCGTCGATATGCCGGAGTTGTTCGTGCAGCAGAATCCAGTCGTCAACGCCTTCACCGGCGGTGTCGAACGTCCCGTCATCGTGCTCTATTCGCAGCTCATCGAGAGACTCAGCGACGACGAGGTTCTGGCGGTCGTCGCACACGAAGTCGGCCACATTCACTCCGAACACGTGCTTTACCTGACAGCCGCTCGCCTTATCGAGTTCCTGGCGAAGACGGCTGTATTGGCGTCGCCATTGACTTTCATCATTAAAGAGCTGCTGACGATGAGCATGCGTGCCGCGTTACTGGCCTGGGCCAGGCGTGCTGAATTGTCGTGCGATCGCGCGGCCTTGCTCGTCACTCAAGACGCAAACGTCATCGGCCGTACGATGATGAAGTTGAGCGGCGGAACTTTCGCTTCGCGAGTTGATTACGATCAGTTTCTCGCACAGGCGCGCGACTTTCAGAAAAACTACGACGAGAAAGCTTTGGATCGCTTCTGGGCCGACGCGATTACTTCCGGGTTGAGCCACCCGTTTCCTGTCTGGCGCGTGTCGGAGATACTGCAATGGGTAGAGAGCGGCGAGTACAAAGCACTGATCACGGCGCCCGAAAGCGCCGCCGCTTAAGACTTCCTCTGCGACCTCTGCGTATCTCTGCGTGCTCTGCGTTGCAAACTGATCACAACGCAGAGCGCAGAGATACGCAGAGAGCCGCAGAGAAAAACTTTATGCTCAAAGACAAAAATGGAATCATCTTCGGAGTCGCAAACAAGCGCTCCATCGCCTGGGCCACTGCCCAGGCGCTGCATGAGGCAGGCGCGAATCTCATCTTTACTTATCAGGGTGAACGCCTCAAAGAGAACGTCGAGAGCCTCACAAAAGACGTTATGCCTGACGCGCTGCTTCTCTCCTGCGACGTAGCGAAGCAGGAAGAAGTCGACGCGACGTTTCGAGAGGTGGGCCAGAAGTTTGGACGCCTCGATTTTCTGATTCACAGCATCGCCTTCGCACCGCGTGAAGCGCTCGGCGGCGAATACCTCGACACCACACGCGAGGCCTTTCTAACCGCGCTCGAGATCAGCGCGTATTCCCTGCCACAACTTGCGCGCGCCGCTGCGCCTCTCATGACCGAAGGCGGCAGTATCGTCACGATGAGTTATTACGGCGCGGAGAAAGTCGTCGCGGGTTACAACGTCATGGGCGTTGCCAAAGCCGCGCTCGAAGCAAGCACACGTTATCTCGCAAAAGATCTTGGACCACGAAACATCCGCATCAACGCGATCAGCGCCGGTCCGATTCAGACCCTTTCGGCGCGAGGCGTCGCGGATTTCAGCACCATGCTGAAGCATCACGCGGAGCGCGCTCCACTCGGCAGAAACGTCGAGGCACGCGAGGTGGGTAATACGGCGGTCTTTCTATGCAGTTCGATGTCTTCAGGAATCACCGGTGAAGTAATCTACGTCGATTGCGGTTATAACATCATGGGTATATGAAGAAGCACGAAAAACGGACCGGTCGCGGAGTTCCAGGAGCCACTCAGGACGAGCAATTGCTCGAGAGTCCACGGGCCGATGAGTTTACGCACACCGATCCGTGGCGCGTATTCCGTATCATGGGCGAGTTTGTCGAAGGCTTCGACGAACTCGCGACGCTGAGTCGCGGCATCGCGATCTTCGGCTCCGCCCGTACTCCTCCGGACGATCCGGATTACAAAGCCGCTCAGGAAACTGGCGCGCTGTTCGCCGCGCAAGGCTTTGCTGTCATCACCGGCGGTGGGCCGGGAATAATGGAGGCCGCGAATCGCGGCGCCTTCGATGCAGGCGGACTCTCAATCGGCTGCAACATCGAATTGCCATTCGAACAAAAAGCAAATCCGTACCAGACGCTGAGCCTCACATTCAAATACTTCTTCGTGCGCAAGATGATGTTTGTGAAGTACAGCCTGGCGTTCGTGATCTTCCCAGGCGGCTTTGGAACACTTGACGAACTGTTTGAAGCGCTCACGCTGATCCAGACGAAGAAGATCCGCAACTTCCCGATCGTTCTTTTCGGTCACAGGTATTGGAGCGGAATGCTGGCGTGGTTACGTGAGGAAGTCTTAACAAGCGGAAAGATCGCCGAGCACGATATGCAGGTGTTTCACATCACGGATTCGCCGGCGGAGGTGGTGGAGATCGTGATGAGAGCCCAAAGCTCGCTTAAAGAACTGGACACCGGGATCTCAGACGAGATCAGGATCCCGAGCTAGCGCGCGCGTTGGATTGCATCAACCACGCCAGATATGGCGCCGAGCCTGCCGTCACCGGAACCGCGATGATCTCGGGCGTATCGTAACTGTGAAGAGCGCGCACTTCCCTCTCCAGCTCATCGAATTTCGACTTTTTAGTCTTCGCAAGTAATAAAACTTCGGACTGCCGCTCGATCTTTCCCTGCCAACGATAAACCGACTCTACCCCCGGCAAAATCTGAACACACGCGGCGAGGTTCGCACCTACCAGCATGTCCGCAAGTCGCGCTGCTTCTTCACCGTTCGCAGCCGTCATGAAAACCACGATTGCATCGTCAGACATAGAACTACTCCTCTTCCTCCTCGACTACTCCGCCAGTCAAAGGCGATGTGTCAGATTCAAAAAATGCAGTGTAGACTTCCATTGCGCGATCGACGTCTCGCTCGTCGACGAAAATCTCAGCACCTTCGGCAGTCGCCGACAACAGTGGCGACAAAGTATCGTTCCAACCCGACTTAACAACGGAGCGGATGTCGTTCTGCGTGAAAATATCGTGCACCATCTCAGCTTCCGCGGGCGAACCCAATTTGTAGAGCGACACGAACCGCGCTTCGCTATTATCGCGCAGCGTATTCTCCGGCGTCAGGCGCTCGACGAGCTGTGAGTTGTCGTCAGGACAGGTTGTAATACCAGGTTCGTATTCAGACTCGCAAACAGGACAGAACATTTTATCTCCTCATCTTCCCGGAAATGGAATCTCATCAAAATGCGTCATGAGTTTGAAGGTGTGAAAACGATCGTTGATCTCAGCGTGAGTCAGACGCTTGACGCGCTCTGTCCCAAACTCTTCGACGTTGAATGAAGCCATCACGGATCCGAAAATCATCGCGCGGCGCATCGCACCTTCGTCGAGCTTTTCCTGACTCGACAGGTAACCCATGAACCCGCCGGCAAACGTATCACCAGCGCCCGTTGGATCAAAAACAGCCTCGAGCGGGTAAGCTGGAATCGCAAAGTAATTGTCGGACGTAAACAGCGCCGCGCCATACTCGCCACGCTTGATGATCAACGCTCTCGGTCCCCAACTCAAAATCTCGCGCGCTGCCTTGATCAGGTTTGGAATACCAGTGAGCTGTCGCGCCTCGGCGTCGTTGATGATCACCACGTCCACGCCTTTGATCGTTCGGACCAGCGAATCGCGCGTATGCTCGATCCAAAGGTTCATCGTGTCGAGAGCGACGAGCTCCGCGTCTGGCATCTGCTCTCGCACGCCGCGCTGGAGATCCGGTTGAATGTTGCCGAGAAACAAGAGTCGGGATTTTTTCGACTCGTCAGATAGTTTCGGTTGAAAATCAGCAAAGACGTTCAGATGCGTGTAGAGCGTTTCGGCGACGTTCAAGTCGAATTGATAACGACCCGCCCAGCGAAAGGTCTTACCGTCTTTGATCCTTTCGAGATCGCGTGTGACGATTCCGCGGCTGTCAAACACCTCTTGCTCGGTGAAATCACCGCCGACTACGCCGACAATACCAACGTCCGTAAAGAAGCTCGCCGAGATCGAGAAATGCGAGGCCGAGCCGCCAAGCATCTTGTCACATTTACCGAAAGGAGTTTCGACTGCGTCATAAGCAACCGATCCGACAACTAGAAGCGACATGTGTTTTCTTGTGCCTTACTGTGACTTTGGAGCGTCCAACAGGCGCAATTCCTCCTTCGCCTGTTTCGCGAAAGGGCTCTCGGGATACTCGTTGATCAACCTGGTCAGGTAGCCGCGGCCCATCTCGCGGAACTGTTCGGAAGTCAAAGTGCGTTTTTCACCGCCGTCAAAACTGACGTACAGGTCCGGATTCTGTTTGCCCTTCTTGTCCGCCAGCCACAGACTGCTCTGGCCGGCCATCAGTAGAACCTCTTCGATCCTCGCAAAGTTTGGATTGCCCGCAAGGATTTCCTCACAACGTTTCAACGCAGCAACATAGGCCTTCTTCAACTTGAAATAGTTCCTCGCGACTTCCAGATTGTGTTGCGAGTCTCGTTCGAGATCGGGATCGCGAATCAGTGCTGGATCCTGGCCGCTTCTGACCCCCTGCGCGGGAGTGGACGGTGTCGCCACAAAGAGCACAAACAGGAGCACTAAAAAGCACATACAAAATCTCATATCTTCACCTCACGACCGGTACTTTTTGATGATCGCTTCGAGCTTCTTTGTTGTCGCTTCCGGCCAGAGATTTGAGGCCGTGAAGATAGCATGCTGCAAGGCCGAGCCACACTTGCAGTCGCGATCACCCTGCTGCAATCGTTTCAAAGTTTCACGAAGAATTATTTGCGCGTTGCGCACGTTCTTGTTCAGATACTCAACCACCGTCTCGACGCTGACGGCGTCGTGCCCTGGGTGCCAGCAGTCGTAATCAGTCACCAGCGCGAGCGTCGCGTAACAGATCTCCGCTTCACGCGCCAGCTTCGCCTCCTGTAGGTTCGTCATGCCGATAATGTCCATCCCCCACGAGCGATACACATTCGACTCCGCGACGCTTGAAAACGCCGGCCCTTCCATGCACAGGTAGGTTCCGCCACGATGAGCTTTCACGTCCGCGGCGCCACATGATTGTTCGAGAACGTCTCCGAGTCTCTTACAAACCGGATGCGCAAAAGAGACATGCGCGACGATTCCCTCGCCGAAGAATGTCGACTCCCTCACTCGCCCTCTTGTACGATCGAAAAACTGATCGGGAATTACCATGTCGAGCGGCGCATACTTCTCCTGCAACGAACCAACTGCTGAAGCCGAGAGAATACTCTCGACTCCCAGCAGCTTCATCGCATAGATGTTCGCGCGAAACGGAACTTCAGTCGGCGTCAGACGGTGACCACGTCCGTGACGCGGAAGGAAAGCAACACGCTCACCCTCGAGCGTCCCTACGATGAACGCGTCCGATGGGGGTCCGAAAGGCGTGTCGACCTTGACCTCTTCGACTCCCGTCAACTCGGGCATCTGGTAGAGACCACTGCCGCCGATGATGCCGACGCGAACTGCTGACGATGTACTCATGAAAGCTCCCCGCGATAGGGTACTGGATTCAATTCCTTTTCTCCCTGTTGCAGACGACACAGCGGCTCATCCGGATCGTGGTAGAACAAACAGATCCAATTCTCTCGCGCTGCGTGCGGCAGGAGTCTCTTCTTCGCTTCGAGAGTCTCTACCGGATAAAGGTCGTAACCCATGATCCACGGCAGCCGGACATGCGCGCGCAAAGGTACGAGATCGGCAAAACCAAACAGCGTCTTGCCGTCGCGCTCGAGACGCCAGCACTGCATCGAGCGATTGTGTCCGGCGATCGTTTCCATCCTGAGTCCTGGAACGACTTCGTATTCGGCGTCCTGAGGTTGCAGTTGACCGGCGTCAGCGAGCGGTTTCCAGTTCTCAGGCAAATAGCTCGCGCGATCTCGCTCGGTCGGATGTTCCGCGTGGTCCAACTCAGCGCGTGAAACGAAATAACGAGCGTTCGGAAACGCAGCCACGGGTTTACCCGATGGATCGAGTTTGGTGTTACCGCCCGCGTGATCGAAGTGCAGATGCGTATTGACGACGATCGTGATTTCGTCTGCGGCAACTCCCGTCTGCGTCTGAAGCGTTTCACTCAAAGGTCGTGTGCGGTCTATGCCGTACATCGACGTCTGCCTCGTGGTCCACTTATCGCCGATACCTGTTTCGATGAGAACCTTCTCCGCACCCGTATCGATGAACACACAATTCATGTTCATGCGAATGCGATTGTCATCGTCCGGCGGACACACCTGCGACCAGAGCTTGCGCGGGACCACTCCGAACATCGCACCTCCGTCGAGACGGAATTCGGTGTCCTGAATGACCTCAACGCGATAGTCGCCGAATTGCATTTTCTCTGCGGCCCTCTGCGTATCTCTGCGTCCTCTGCGTTTAGATACTTTTAGCGCAGAGCGCAGAGATACGCAGAGGGCGGCAGAGAGATCGTCTCTACTGGGGCTTCTTGTTAGCGTCAGGTTTAGGTGCTGGTGCCTGTTGCGCCGGAGGAGGAAATCCTGGCGGCAATCCCTGCGGCTGCTGCTCGGGAGGCTTCACCTGGTAGTTGTCGGCCACCTTCACCTGCGAACGGCTCACGATCTCGTCGAGAACCTTCTTGGCCTTCTCCTGTTCAAGCGCAGCCCTGGCCTTGTCGCGTGAACTTTGCGGTGGTCCGAACGGATTACCACCCTGATCGCTGATCAGGATGTGACGTGCGTGAACCTTCTCTTCCGACTTGCCGTCTTTGGTTTCGGTCTTTCTCTCTTCAAGTTTGATGATGTGAAAACCAAACTGGCTCTGGACCACGTCACTGATCTCACCCGGCTTCAGCGCATACGCAGCCTTCTCGAATTCCGGGACCATCTGGCCATGTCCGAACCAACCGAGATCGCCGCCCTTGTCCTTGCTGCCGTCGGTTGAAAATTCCTGTGCGAGTTTTCCGAAATCCTCGCCGGCACGCGCACGCTTCAGCACTTCCTCTGCCTTCACGCGGTTCTTCTTGTCAGTGTCGAGCTCGGGATGGCTCTCGAGGTACGCATTGACTTCCTCGTCAGTCGCTTTCATCTTGGCCTGCAAGTTGTCGACCGCATACTTCTGCGCCAACACACGTGCGTGCTGCAACACCATCTGCAGTCTGACTTCCGGCTTCTTGTCCATGCCCTGTTCGATGGCTTTCTTCTCGCCGATATAGATGCGGCCAAGTCGCTGCTTGAGCATCTTCATCTGCTCTTCGGAAATGTCCTGTGCTGCAAACTGCGGATCCTTCGCCTTTGCGTCCGCGATGATTTGATCGAACTTGTGTTGATTGAGAGGTTGTTTGAAATACTCGTCGACCTCAGCGTCGGTGATGTCGGGTCCATTCTCGCCCTGTTTCTCAAAATAAAACTGAGCAAGGACGCTGGCTTTCTGGAATTCAAGCTGGCGCTTCATTTCCGGCGCGTTGGAAACACCATGCGACTCCGCCTCTTCAGCGACCGCCAGCAAGCGCCGCACGTCCTGTGCAAAATCCTTGCGCGCGGCCTCATCAGCCGCGAGACGCGCACGCATTTGAGGCGGCTGGTCTTCGGCGATCAATTGCATGTCTGCGGCAGATAACTCGACCGGCCCCGTCTTTCGTGCCTTGACCTGCCAGAAGATCAAACCTGCTGAAAAAATAACTGCAACGGCAGCCGCGATGAGAGCTTTTCGTGTAGAAGTCAAAATACTGTCCTTTCCTAAAACCTATTTTTGCTGCACCAGCTCGAGCAGCACCCCATTAGCAGACGACGGATGAACAAATGCCACTAAACAACCACCCGCACCGACGCGTGGTTTTTCGTCAATCAGCCGCAGTCCTTTATTTTTCAACTCAGCGAGTGAAGCGTGGATGTCCGCAACCTCGACTGCAATATGATGCATTCCCGGGCCGCGTTTAGCCAAAAACTTTCCCACAGGAGTTTCCGGAGTGAGCGGCTCGAGCAACTCCACATGCGTGTCGCCAACGGCCAGCATGCAGACTTTAACGCCTTGTTCGGTAACTTCTTGTGTCGCGTCTACTTTGAGGCCAAGCACATCCCGCCAAACTGCCAAACCCTCTTCGATGCTGTTAGTCGCGATTCCGATGTGATCAACTTTCAGCAGCTTGAATAATCTCCTCCACGGCAGAATAAGGGTCTCGACGGCGGGTTGCAACTTCGTCCGCAAGCCGGTTAAGCATAGCAACCGACGAATCGGATTCCAAAACGCGCGCCAGCAGACTTTCGCGCAGAAGCTCGACGATGCGCCAGCGGGCGATGGCGCGGCGGCGGTCGCTGCTTACACGCCCTCCGAGCTGCGCCTGGCAATAGCTGTCAATCGCCTGTGCAAGTTCTTTGACGCCCTTGCTTTCGGTCGCCACCGTCTTGACTATTGGCGGCTCCCAGCCGTCGTCTCGCGAAGCGAGGGACAACAGCGATTCCAGCTCTTTTTCGGTCGAGTAAACACCTTCTTTGTCGGCTTTGTTGATGACGAAGATGTCGCCGATCTCCATGATTCCGGCTTTGATGGCTTGAATATCGTCACCCATCCCAGGCACCAGCACGACGACAGAAACATCAGCGGCTTTGACGATCTCCACTTCGTCCTGCCCGACGCCCACAGTTTCGACGACGATCTTCGCGTAACCCGCCGCATCGAGAATCGCAACGGCATCCACCGTAGCTCGCGCGAGACCGCCGAGATTTCCGCGCGTGGCCATTGAACGGATGAAGACCCCCTCGTCCAGGCCCAGCGTCTGCATACGTATTCGATCGCCGAGAATCGCGCCTCCTGAAAACGGGCTCGACGGATCGACAGCGACGATGCCAACGCGCTCGCCACGCTCGCGATAAAGCATTGCGAGTTTGTCGACCAGCGATGACTTGCCCGCGCCCGGTGCACCAGTGATGCCAATAACCAATGCGCCGCGCGAGAGTTGGTAGATCTCTTTCATCAACGCCGCGGCGCCGGCAGAACCATCCTCAATCTTCGAAATGGCGCGCGCCACCGCCGCCGCCTCTCCGCTGCTCACACGTTCACTCAGACTGTTATTTCCAGCGGGCATTCTTTGTGTGCTTCTTTGTGCCTTTTTGTGGCTAAACCTGTTTCAGAATTTCACGCGCGATAATGATGCGCTGGATCTCCGACGTCCCTTCGCCGATCGTGCAGAGCTTGGAGTCGCGCCAGTATTTCTCAGGCGGATAGTCTTTCGTGTAACCGTATCCACCGTGTACCTGGATCGCTTCTTCACAAATATTCACGCTGATCTCCGAAGCAAATAGCTTCGCCATCGACGACTCTTTGGTCGTCTTCTTTCCCTCGTCTTTCATCCACGCCGCGCGATACATCAACAGTCTCGCCGCATCGATCTGCATCGCCATGTTGGCGAGCTTGAACTGAATCGCCTGAAACTCAGATATCGGCTTCCCAAACTGTTGCCGCTCTTTCGCGTACCTCACCGCCGACTCATACGCCCCCTGCGCGATTCCGACTGCCAACGCCGCAATCGAGATACGACCGCCGTCGAGTACCTCCATCGCGTTCACAAATCCCATCCCTTCCTCGCCGAGCAAGTGTTCGTCAGACAAGAAGCAGTCTTCGAAAACAACGCTCGCGGTTTCTGAGGCGCGCAAGCCGAGCTTGTTCTCTTTCTTCGAAGGCGAGAACCCGTTCATTCCCTTTTCAAAAATGAAAGCCGATATGCCTTTGCTTCTTTTCGACCTGTCCGTCACGGCCATCGCGACGCAAGTATCGGCGTGGATCGCATGAGTTATGAAATTCTTCGAGCCGTTGACGATCCAGCCACCGTCTTTGCGCACTGCGGTCGATTTCGTTCCCGAAGCGTCTGATCCGGCGCTCGGTTCGGTGAGACCCCATGCACCCAGGTGCTCACCACTCGCCAGTGGTGTCAGATACTTTTTTCGCTGCGCTTCAGTGCCGTACTGATAAATGTGGTTCGAGCAAAGTGAGTTGTGTGCCGCGATTGAGATTCCCACGGATCCGTCGACGCGCGAGAGCTCCTCGATGATCGTCGCGTATTCGACGTAGCCCATTCCCGCGCCACCATACTCTTCCGGGAATAGCACGCCGAGCAGACCGAGCTCTGCTAGTTTTGGTTGTAGCTCGATCGGAAAGTGCTGAGACTCATCCCACTCCATGACATGCGGCGCGATCTCCGACTCCGCGAATTCGCGCACACTCATCTTGATCTGTTGCTGTTCTTCGGTTAACTCAAAATGCATAGTGCTAGTTTTTTAACAGAGTTCGTATACAACTCGCAAAGGCAGTTGCCGCAGATAAACGCGGATGACGCAGACCTGATCTGCGTCATCCGCGTTTATCTGCGGCTAATTTTCTTCGTTTTCATTATTCTCGCGACTTCGGAAGGTGATAAGAGGCGGTAGTGAGCGGGCTTGAGATTCTCATCAACCAGAAATCCGATGCGTGTGCGGCGCAGCTTCAAGACTGAGTGACCGATCAATTCAAACATCCGGCGCACCTGTTGGTTTCGTCCCTGGTGAAGCAGGACTTCGAACCACGCATTGGTCTGCGTCTCATGCAGTTTGGTGATCTTCGCGGGCGCGGTGCGTGTGCCATCGTCGAGTGTAATTCCGCGTCGCAGTCGCTGGATTCCGGCCTCCGTTGGAACGCCTTTAACCTTGACCTCATACACTTTTTCGACGCGATTGCGAGCGGATGTCACGAAGTTGGTGAACTCACCGTCGTTCGTGAGCAGCAGGAGTCCTTCCGTGTTGAAGTCGAGCCGCCCGACGGGGTGAAGCTTGCCGAGCGATGGCGGCAGAAGTTCCGTTACGAGCGGGCGGCCTTCCGGATCCGAAACGCTCGACAGATAACCTTTTGGTTTGTTGAGAAGAACATAGACGTTTTCGCGAGACTTGAGCTGAGGATTGATGAGCTTGCCGTTTACCTTGATGTGATCTTTGTCAGGGTCGGCCTTGGTGCCGAGTTCTTTGATGACTTCGCCATTGACGGTAACTTTACCAGCAGCGATCAGTTCTTCCGCATGTCTGCGCGAGGCAATTCCCGCCGCGGCGATGAGTTTTTGCAGACGCTGTTCCATGAAAAAAGAATTTTCCTCGCAAAGGCGCAAAGACGCAAAATAAGCAGTGGTTCTTCTTTGCGTCTTTGCGCCTTTGCGAGGAAAACTTAAGCTCCACCACTCAAGTCGTGAAAATCCTCTACGCTGGGAAGTTCCGAAAGGTCCTTAAGCCCGAACTGCAACAAAAACTCTTTCGACGTTCCGTACATCATCGGACGGCCAATCGTGTCTTTCCGTCCTTTCGCGACGATCAGTTTCTTATCGAGCAACGTTTTGATTGCCGAGGGCGATTGCACGCCGCGTATCTCGAGGATCTCCGGAACCGTCACAGGTTGTCGGTAAGCAATCACGGCGAGCGTTTCGAGCGAAGCGATGGTGAGCTTCGCACTCGGTCGCGTTCTCAAAAACGCACGTACGTGTTCGTGATACTCGGGTCGCGTTGCAAACTGCCAGCCACCAGCCACCTCGCGTAGTTGTAGTCCGCTATTCCGGGAATTGAATTCCTGGGCCAACGACGTAACAGTCTCGTTGATGACCTCTTTATCTTCCTTGAGAACATCGGCGATAGTTTTCACGCTGAGCGGTTCATCCGAAACGAAGATCAGCGCTTCGATCACAGCGGCGCGTTCAGCCTGACTCTGCGGTGAGCTCAAAGGCGCATCATCAGCACCCTCTTCCTCGCCGCCGGTCGACGTGTGCTCCGCCTCCGCGACCATGGCCGCAAGCTCGCGGCTCGCTTCCTCATTCAAGGCCGCTTCGTCCAGTTCCTGGTTGACACTCTCTTCGTTAGCTGCCATCTGCTTCGCCTGTCGCACGCGCGATGATGTCGCCGAACGTTTCGCGCTGAAATAGTTTGACTTCCGTAGTTCTTACCAACTCCAGTACTGACAAAAACGCGAGCACCAGTTCGCGCCTGGATTTTGCACGTTCAAAAAACACACGCAGGTTGAGTTCGCCTGCCGACAACACCATGTTTCGCAGGCGCTCGAGCATCTCGGCCATCGAGATCTCTTCCCGCTCGATCTCGAGTAGCGCCTCTTCCTTGTGTCGCGCGAGGATGTCCTGAAAAACCTTCAGCAGATCGAACAGACCTACCGCGACTTCCGGATTGTTTTTGTCTGTCTCCAGCTCTGCCCGCTTGAACACCGCCTGCTCGACGGTCGCCTTAGACCACAGCATCTGGGCCGCAGCTTTGTATTTCTGATACTCGAGTAACTGGTTTACCAGATCGGTGCGCGGATCCTCTTCTTCCTCCTGCGCCGCCAGCGGATCGCGCGGCAGGAGCATCTTTGTCTTCAACTCGATCAGCGTCGCGGCCATCACGAGGAAATCACCGGCGACCGCAATGTCCATCTCCTGCATGACGCGAAGGTAACGCAGATACTCGTCGGTGATACGCGCTACGGGAATGTCGTAGATGCTGACCTGCTCCTGCCGGATGAGGTGCAGCAAAAGATCGAGTGGACCTTCAAACTCGCCGAGCAGGATCTTCAGATCATCCGTGACGTCGTCCGAAACGATTTGCGGCACAGCTCCGGCGACCTTCAGCGGAGTCGCACGTTCTTCCGCCGCTTCCAATACCCTCTCGGGAGTGTCTTCGTTCATCTACTGATGAGTTCGGTAAGCGCTACAAGTATAAGAGAAAAACCACGAGCCGCATGATCGGCGACATTATCGCGTCAAACACACCCAGGTACATCAGCACCATCAGGATTAGGAATCCGTACTGCTCGAGTGTCGCCAGCAGGGGCTGCATACTTTCAGGCAGAAACGTCTCCAGCACCTTGCTTCCGTCGAGTGGCGGAAAAGGAAGCAGGTTAAACACCGCGAGGGAGATGTTCATCATCAGCATGCTTTCGAGCAAGAGAGCCACCGGTTCCTGCATGTCTGTCGGAATCAACTCAAACGAACCCGTGACGCGGAATATCTTGATGATGATGAAAGCGATCGTCGCGATCAGCAGGTTTGCCAATATTCCGGCGATCGACACCATCACATTCGCGAGATCTTTCTGACGCCAGCGAAGCGGGTTGACCGGCGTAGGTTTACCCCAGCCGAGCAGAAACAGCCGCATGCCTCCCGCGGCCAGGATGAAGTTCACGATCGGAATCAGCAGCGTGCCTATCGGGTCGATGTGTGCAATAGGGTTGAGCGTAACGCGTCCCAGAAGCCTGGCGGTGTCGTCACCAAACTTGTAAGACATCCAGGCGTGCGCCGCCTCATGTGCCGAAATCGCGAGCAGCAGCACGACCAGGTAGATGACGAGATGTGGAATCAGTTGTTCTGGATTCAATTGATCACTCGCGTTACTAAGATGCAGGAACTTAGCATTCCGGCTCTTCTCTGTGCAACCTCTGTGTCCTCTGTGTCTCTGTGGTTTAAACGACTGCATCACCACAGAGCACAGGGACACAGACGTTGCACAGAGAAACGTTAACCAGGCAACAGAGTTCCCTTGATCTGCGTTGGTAAAGTGTAAACCGAATCGATGGAGACGACTGCCATTTCTCCGGAGTTGCTGAACGCCAGACCGACAAGGTTGACGCCCGCGACGATCACTTTCGCATCGCTCCCGTCCGCAGAAATGCGAACAATACCGCGACGGCCATGCAGCGCCGCAGCGACGTACAGATTTCCGTCTCTATCAAACGCCAAACCCTGCGGACGCCCGAGTCCTTTGAAGAAAATGTCCGTCTCACCCTCGGGATTTACTCGCCAGATGCAGTCAAAGCTCGTCACCGTCGGACCGGCGATGTATAAAGAATCGTCTGGTCCAAACGCAATGTGAAACGCTGAAACCGACGGCTCAACCTGAGTCCACGCACGCTCTTCCCCGATTCCGTTAACCTTGAAGATCGTTCCGGTTCGATCTCCGATGTGCATCAAGCCGTGTTTGCTAAAAGCTATCCCGGTTGCAACGCCGAGATTGCGCGCGAAGACTACGGCTTCTTTGAACGGATTCATCTTGTAGACGACTCCCTCGAGCCTGCTCGTGACGAACATCTCACCATCGGGACTAAACGCGATGCCGGTCGGGTTAGGAATATCGCCGGAATACTCTGAAACATCGCCACTGATGTCGATGCGAAAAAGCGTGACGGGTAATTCCTCGCCACGCGATCCGGAACGAGTCACAAAAAGCGCGCCGTCGTCTGGATCGAATGCCGGATTCGCAACCGGATGAAGATCGCCGGCAAGCTTTCGGCCGACCGTCAGTTCAGCAGGTTCGCTTGGCTCATCTCCACTCCATAATATGACTTCGACCTTCCCGCCTTTAGTTTCCGGAATCTGTGCGAGTACGCGGCGCGGTCCAACAGCTACAATCTGTGCGGGCGTGCCTCCGACCGTGACTGCACACTTCGACGGCTCACGCGTATCGAGTCCCGTGCAGTCGATGACGATCTCGCCGCCCGCGAGTCCGTACGGAGGGTCAATTTTGAGGATTTTTCCGGCAGCGCGCATGAAAGCTGTTCATGATACGACACTTGTGTCTTTTGTGCCTCTCGTGCGGTGTCTTTGAAGGTTCGCATGTTATAATTCGCCCCCGTATAGGAAGGAAAAGGCCATCACCAGCGTTCTCGGCAATACTCTGGGGTTAAAACCAAATCAATTACGGCGCATCGAAAAGCTGTACACTCGCCGCATACCTCCCGACCAGATCGTTACTCCTGAATTCGCCCGGCAGTTGAGCGAACTCTCTCACGAAACGCACCGCCAGGTCGGAGCACTCATCGATCGTCAGGGACACATCCAGTATGTGATGGTGGGCGACAATCGTCGCATCGAATTACCGGACTTCAAGCGCGTTCGCGTCGCTTCGGGAAGGTTTCGTGGACTGCGCTGCGTACACACACATCTGCGAGGCGAACCGCTCACTCAGGACGACTTAACCGACCTCGCACTGCTGCGACTGGATCTCATGGCGGCAATCGACGTCGATTCTGATTCCGGTCTGCCCGGCCTCGTTCGGGCCGCACACCTGCTGCCGCTCCATGCAGGTGAACTCGACAATGGAACGACACCCGAGCTCTACGCCTTCCTCGAACCGAAGATACCGTCACAGCTCGATCATGATTTCCGCGCTCTGATCGACTCGCTCGAAGAAGAGATGGCGAGGAATCGCCGTGCTGCGCGACGTGCGGAAGTACGCGACCGTGCGATCCTGGTTGGCGTCGCGACCGGATCGCTCGCCGATGCTGAAGAATCGATGGCGGAACTTGCCGAGCTCGCTGCGTCCGCGGGTATGGTCGTCCAGGACACGATCATTCAACGACGGCAGGCAATCGATCCACGCACAGTGCTCGGACGTGGCAAGCTCGACGAACTCATCATCCGTGCACTCCAGCTCGGCGCGGACATGCTCGTCTTCGATAGCGAACTGTCGCCGGCGCAAGTGAGGTCGTTGTCCGAAGCGACGGATCTGAAAGTCATCGATCGATCGCAGTTGATCCTCGACATCTTCGCGCAACGTGCACAGTCGAAAGAAGGAAAGATCCAGGTCGAGCTGGCGCAGTTGAAATATTTGCTGCCGCGTCTGATCGCGGGTCAGGATTCGGCGTTTTCGCGTTTGGCCGGTGGGATCGGTGGTCGAGGTCCTGGTGAAACAAAGCTCGAAACCGATCGTCGTCGCGTTCGCGATCGCATCAACCGTCTCGAGCGAGAGATCGAAGCGCAGCGTCATCGTCGTCAGGAACGTCGCAAAGGTCGGACAAGACAGGGCCTGCCGGTGATCTCGATAGTCGGTTATACGAACGCTGGAAAATCCACGCTTCTGAACTCGCTGACCAAAAGCGACGTGCACGCAGAGCAACGCATGTTTGCGACTCTCGATCCGACGTCGCGAAGGCTGCGTCTGCCACGCGAACAGGAAGTCATCATCAACGACACGGTCGGTTTTATTCGCGCATTGCCGCCCGATCTGCTTTCCGCGTTTCGCGCAACACTCGAAGAGATCAGCGACAGCAGACTGCTGATACACGCCGTCGACGTGTCGAACCCACGCTGGGTGCAGCAGGTTCAATCTGTTAAGAGAATTCTGGCCGAACTAAACCTCGCAGATATTCCATCGATACTGGCGTTAAACAAAGCTGATTTGATGGAGCCCGACGCTTTGGAAGCAGCGGTGCGTCAGGCTCGTCAAGTTGATAGTGGTGAAACGGTCGTGATTTCAGCAATCAAGCCGGCCACTCTGGATGCTTTACTGGAAAAGGCAGGCGCGATCCTGGCCCGCAATCTCGCAGCAAGATCAGACGAGGACGTCGAGCATAGATCCGCGCCGCTCTCACGCATCGCGTAATGGGACTGCGTCCACGATTCAAGACTCCTTTTAGCCAGGCGCGCGATAAGCTAATCGCATATGCACTTCGCCCGCTCATGGTGTTCAAGCCAAGGACTCGATTCCTCATCGGTTGCGGTGTCCTGGTTCTCCTGACGACTCTACTGCTGCTGACCAACCCTTTGTCGGGGCTCGCGGGAGGCTATCAACTGGGCGAGGTGCTTAACCGCTCGATCGTCGCACCGGCGGATCTCACCGCGATCGATTCCGTCGAAACAGAAAGACGCAAAGCAGCCGCAAGAGAATCGGCGCGCGTTGTTTTCAATTTTGATTCGAGTCGCGCCGAAACGTCGGTTCAGAGTTTTCGTTCGGCGTGGGAAGATCTCGAGGACCAAACGAACGAAAACAAGCCGGCCGTCTGGAATGGTGAGGGGGGTCAGGCAGTAGCGCAGGCGATCATCTCGCATAAGTTCAATGAGGCTGACCTTGAACGCCTGGCCACAATCATTCGCGAGATCGGCACGAAGTACATTTACGACGACGGCGATGCGAACCGTTTGCAGCAGGAGATCGTCCTGGTCGACATTCGCAATCCTGAGTCGCCGATGATTGTCTCGGCGCCACGGCTGGGAATGGTCCCACTCTCGACAGCGCGCCGGAGTCTTGAGTCGAGAATCGTCAATCTTCCTGGTTGGTCGGCCGAACAGAAATCCGCACTGACTTCAGCACTCGCACCGCTGATCCGTCCAAACGTCGTGCTGGACCAAACGGCTACTGCCGCGGCGAGGGAGACAGAAGCCAGTCGCGTCGCGCCGATGGTGATCACGCTGAAGCGCAACCAGGTGCTGGCGCGCGAAGGCGATACGATCACGCCAACTATTCTCGCCCAGATCAATGCAATCACAACCACGGGCCGCACAGGCAAGCCGTGGCACAACTTCTTTGGATTGTTGCTCGTCATCATCGGCGTCTACTGGGCGGCGTGGAAATTCGCGGAACACAGAGGCACCGGCACTGCGCTGAGTCTGGGTAAACATAAAGCGTTCGCCCTGGTCGGCTCGGCCATCCTCATCCAGACGGCACTGATGAAGATCGGGTTCACATTCGGCGAAAGCGTCACCACGAGAATGCAGGCGCCGTTCAACGATCCCGCTATCTGGAACTTCGCGATTCCGTTCGCGGCTGGGGCGCTGCTCGTGGCGATGTTGGTCGACACGGAACTCGCATTTCTGACGGGCATGATTACGGCGCTGTTCGCGGGGATGCTCGCGCCGATGGGAATGCAGAAGGCACTGTTTGCGATGGTGTCGTGTTCGACGGCGATTTACGGTATCGGGCGCTATCGCGAGCGGCAGTCGGTAACACTCGCCGGGCTCCTTGTTGGCGCGGTGAACGTGGTAATGGCTTTGGCCCTCATCGCTTACTCTGAACAACCGCTGACGTTCAAAATATTTCTGATGGCGGCTGGCGCCGGAATTGCCGGTGGACTATTGACGGCAGTGTTCGCCGCTGGTGGATTGCCGATCAACGAATCGCTCTTCGGAATTCTTACCGACGTCAAACTACTCGAACTCTCAAACGCCGATCTCCCAGTGCTGGGCCAACTCGCTATGCGCGCGCCTGGTACCAATCAACACTCTCACGCGGTGGGACAGTTGGCAGAAGACGCGTGTCGTGCGGTTGGCGCAAATCCTCTGCTCGCACGCATCGGCGCGCTTTATCACGACATCGGGAAACTCGCAGCGCCCGAATACTTCGTCGAGAACCAACAGGGCGATAACCCGCACGACCGGCTACGCCCATACCAGAGCGCCAAGATCATTACGAGCCACGTGACGTACGGCGCGAAACTGGCGAAAGAGATCGGACTGCCGAAAAAGATCGCCGACTTCATTCCGCAACATCACGGTACGAGAACTCTGCACTACTTCCTCCGCAAAGCTCAGGCGCAGGCCAAGCCAAACGAGAAGATCGACGAGAAAGACTTTCGTTATCCGGGTCCCAAGCCACAGTTCAAGGAAGCGGCGATCATGATGCTCGCCGACTCATGTGAAGCAGCAGCACGATCGCTGGCGCGACCTGACCCGGAAAACATTCGCGCCATCGTCGTCAAGATCGTCGATGCGATCATCAGCGACGGCCAGCTCGATGAATGCGACGTGACTTTGCAGGAGTTGACGATCATTCGTGAAGCGATGATCAGCGCGCTCACCGCGATCTACCACGCGCGTATCGACTATCCAGGATTCAACCCACCTCTCACCGGACCCCTGCCGCCACTGCCCGCGGGCAATCTCGACAGCGAAGAGCGCGGCATCAGCTACAGCAAACCCTCTGAAGTGCCGATCAGTCGTGGAGGCGAAGTCGAAGACGAAGCGCTGCCACGAAAAGCCGGCAGAAGGTAGCCACAAAAAGGCACAAAAGGCACACACAAAATAAAACAATTTACGTTGGTCCAACTTCCCTCTTGTGTGCTTTTTGTGCCTTTTTGCGGCTAAAACTTGGGGTGGAGTTTGGAGTAGGTGGTTTCGAGGGACTCGGGGAGGACGCGGGTGTGGTTGACCGTCGTCATGAAGTTCGTGTCGCCGGACCAGCGTGGCAGCAGGTGAATGTGCATGTGGTCGGTGATGCCGGCCCCGCCTGCGGCGCCGAGGTTCATACCCATGTTGAAGCCTGCCGGCGAGTAAGCCTCACGCAGCGCGGTCTGCGATCGTTTCGCAAGATCCATGAGCTCGTCCGTCACCTCTTTCGGCACTGAATCAAACTCGCCTGTGTGCAGGTAAGGAACGATCATCAGATGTCCAGTGATGTACGGATAAATATTGAGGACGATGAACCCGTGCTGCGCGCGGTGAAGTACGAAGTTCGTCTCGTCGTGCTCGGGATCGCTCGCAATGCTGCAAAGAACGCAGCCCGGAGCTTGTGCGTCAACGCCCGACGCGATGTATTTCGCACGCCAGGGACTCCACAATCTCTCCAATGCGGCACCTCGACTTGTTTTGAAACTTAAAGAATGGGCGGCTGGCGGTTGTCGTCACCCATTGGCCGTGAGGAGTTTCCGCCTGATCCGTGTGAGCGTGGACTGTCGTCGTTAATGAGTTCTTTCAACTCCTTGCCGGGTTTGAAGTACGGAACTCGCTTCGCGGGAATACTCACCGGATCGCCCGTCTTCGGATTCCTGCCGCGGCGCGCACCCCGCTCTCGCACGCGAAAACTACCAAAGCCACGCAACTCAATCTTCTCGCCCTGATTGAGCGTTTCAATGATGCTTTCAAAGACAATTTCGACCAAACGTTCGGCGTCCTTCTTTGTGAGTTCAGCCGCCCGAGCAACGTCCTCGACGAGTTCTGCTTTTGTCATGCATCACCTCGATTGAATTTTTATAACGTCTTGATAATGGCGAGGTTATGTAGCCCGTACACTATCAGAAAAGGAACGGGTGGGGCAAGAATAATCCCACAGATTACACAGAATGAATCTGTGCAATCTGCGTAATCTGCGGACCTTTACTATTCGTTGTCGGGTTTATTGAGACTGAAGTCTGCCAGCTCGCCCAGCGAGGCCATGCCGCCGCCAGCCTCGGACGAGTAGATCTTCGTATCGACAATCGGTTCGTCCTTGCCGACGGCTCTCGCCGACAGTCCGATCTTCTTGGTCTCGGGATCGATGCGCAGGATCTTGAAGTCCATATCCTGCCCGAGTTGCACTACGTCTTCCGGCTTCACCACTCGCTCTTCCGACAGCTCGGAAATGTGACAAAGACCTTCGAGGTTGTCGTCGAGCTCGATGAAAGCACCGAAGTTCGCGAATCTTGCGACCTTGCCGTGAACCACGTCACCCGGTTTGTGATCGGTAGTGAACTTCTCCCAGGCATTGGGTTCGAGGTCCTTGATCGAAAGCGACAAGCGACGATTCTCGCTGTCGATACTGGTGATGACCGCGTCGATCTCCTGTCCTTTCTTCAACACTTCGCTCGGATGCTTGATTCTCCTGGACCACGAAATGTCTGAAACGTGAACCAGTCCGTCCACGCCGTCTTCGATCTCGATGAAGGCTCCGAAGTCGGTCAGGTTTCTGACGCGCCCGTGAACGCGGGTGCCGACCTGGTAACGCTCGTGCAGCGTTTGCCACGGATTCTCCTGCACCTGCTTCATGCCGAGGCTGATGCGTCGCGCTCTTGGATCCACGCTGAGCACTTCGACCTCCACCATGTCTCCGGGATTGACCACCTTGCTCGGATGCTTGACCCGTTTGGACCAGCTCATCTCCGAAACATGGACCAGACCTTCGACGCCGTTCTCAAGTTCCACGAAGGCGCCGTAATCAGCCACACTGGCAACACGTCCACTCACGCGCGTGCCGACTGGAAAACGTTCTTCGACGCTGGACCACGGATCCGGCAGGAGTTGTTTGTAGCCGAGCGACACGCGCTCGCGCTCGCGATCGAACTTCAGAACTTTGACTTGAATGTTGTCGCCGACGCGGAACAACTCGTTCGGGTTCTGCAATCGTCCCCACGACATGTCAGTGACGTGCAACAAGCCGTCGACGCCGCCAAGATCGACGAACGCGCCATAGTCAGTGAGGTTCTTGATCTGACCTTCGACGACGATGTCTTCTTCAATCTGCTGGAGAGTCTGATCTTTTCTGCCGGTGTTCTCCTGTTCGATAACAGACTTCCGCGAGAGCACGACGTTCGAGCGCTTGCGGTTGAGCTTGATCACCTTCGCTTCGATGATTTGATTGCGCAGACTGTCGAGGTTTCTCACTGGACGCACATCAACTTGCGAACCGGGCAGGAAAGCGGCGATGCCGTCGATGTCGACACGCAATCCGCCTTTGATGCGATCGATCACGCGGCCCTTGACGTTGGTGCCGTCGCGGTAAGCCTTCTCGAGATCGTCCCAGGCCTTCATGCGCACCGCATCGGCGCGCGAGAGGACGGGAAGTCCGTCGGCGGTCTCCATGCTCTTGACGAGCACTTCTACTTCGTCGCCGGCTTTAACCGTGAGTTGACCATTCTCGGTAAACTCGGCTGGGTTAACAATGCCTTCCGACTTGTAACCAAAGTCGATGACGACGCCGCGTTCGCTCAAGCCTACGACGGTGCCACGAACAACTTCGCCTTCTTCGAGAGTCGCCTGTTCCTGTTCAAACTGATCCAGGAGTTGACCGAAATCGACGTCGGCGCCGGCGCGCGATTCGTCGGACTCTTCAGGTTCGGGTGTGTGTTGTGCTGGTGCTGGTGCTGGTTGAGAAGCCATGACGTTTTCTTGCGGCGCAGCCTGCGACTCGCCGGAGGGTTTGTTGTTGTCGACCTCGCTGTTATTCAGCTTGGGTTGTTCACTAGACATGCATACTCCTGTAGCGCCCGGTAACTTTTAGCGCGTGGAAGATCTTATCGCGCCTCACAAGCTGGAACAATCAGCACAGGTGTTCGCTGACTGTCAGACAGTGTACAGCGGCCTTTAGCTGGATTGACCTTGGCGTTGTCGGGAGTTGAAGGCTGGCGAGGAAGCGAGCCGTTTGGATTTGAAATGTCGAATTAATGTGTTTCGATTACCGCCCTGCCGTAGTTACCCCGCTTGGTCCGACAAACACCCGCCGCCTTATTTACCGGGTAGGGCGGCAATGTACACGCCGAAAAATCGGATGTCAAGGTGAGACGGGAGGATGTTCGATCTTCGGTATAGGTCCTATAGGTCTTATAGGACCTATTCCTGAATTACTGCGCGGACGACAGGCTATCGTTTCCACGTGGAACGACGTACACACCAGCCGAATGTGAACCGACGAACAGCACATTCTGATCGTTCGCATCAAACGCCAGCGCCCAGATTCTCTGACTCGGTAAACGACGACCTTTCGGATCGATTCGCGCCCACGAGTCGCCTGCGTTCGTGCTCCTGTAGACGCCGCCACCAACTTCAGTGACTTGATACGCGTTGCCCACAAAGATCTCATTGCCATTGCGCGGGTTTATCAGAATGCTGGTGAAGTCGCCGAACGGAAGATTAGCGCCGCGAACTCTCCACGTTGCGCCACCATCATGAGAACTGAAGAGTGCCTGCTTCGTGCCGACGTAGACGTAATCGGGTCGCTGCGGATCCTGGGCGATCATGTTCACCGGAACGTCCTTCGGAACGCCGTCAATCCTGCGCCACGTCTCTCCATTATCGCGCGACACGAGCACGCCCGAACTCGGCGTTCCCACCCAGATTGTTTCCGGTTGGCGAGACGTAGTGGAGATAGTCGTCACGCCCGTGTCGAGATTTCCAAACTGAAGCCTTTCCCAACCCTTTGTCGGATCGACGCTGCGATAGAGGCCGCTGCTGGTTCCCGCGAGAAATGCGGGCTGCTGAGTCTCAGCATCGATGGTATGGACCAGTGCGTTGACCGCGTCCGTCAGGATCAGATCTGTTCTCTCGGTCGCCTCTGAACCGCTGCCCTTTGCGATGCCGAGTGCGGCGAGTGTTATTGCGTCGAGCCTGCCGGTTACTGGCAGGTGTCGATCACCCTGAAACTTCTTGAGCGCCGCCGTAGTTGCTGGACCAGGCTTGCCGTCAGGTTCACCGAGGTGGTAACCCGCTTCATTCAACGCTTGCTGTACGCGAAGCATCGAGTCGTCGGGTTTCGATCCTCTACGCGCGCGCGGTGCAACTGCTGCCGGTTTTGCCGCGCCCTTTCCCTTTGCGGGCGCCGCTTTCTTTTTCTCCGTGGCCCATACCGGCGACCACGAAGCTCCACGATCTATGGAGCGATAGATTCCGAGGTTTGTACCGAGGTAGATGATATCCGCATCGCGCGTGTCCTGGAGGATCGCGTACGTAATGAGACGCGACGGCATGCTGCGCATCGAAGGACGCCAGCTCTCACCGTTGTCATTGCTGACAAACAGAAATCCACCACCCGTCGCTGTGTTTATCGTGGAAGCATAAATTCGATTCGGTGTGTCGCGGTCGGCGAGAATCGCATTAGCGAAGCGGCCGCTGTATCCGGCATTCATCGGAGTGAAAGATTTTCCACCATCATTCGAGACCATGATGCCGTAGTTATTCGTTCCGATGTAGACCATGTCTGGACGCGACGGATGAACCGCGATCGAATTGATTTCGAGTTGTCGCGAGGTGGTCACCATCCACGAGTCGGGGTCGCCACCTTTGTCGGAGCGCCAGAAGCCTTCCGTCGTGCCGGCGAAGACGGTGCCTGCAACGGACGGGTGCTGAAGGATGGCTCGCGTTCTTCGCGATTGAGAAGGAATGCCCTGCACCTTGCGCCAGCTCTCACCCGCGGTCTTACTCTCGTAGATACCGCTGCACGCAGAAGCGATGATGTGGTCCGGATCGCGCGGATCAATGTCGATCGCAAAGATGTCGGAGTCGTCGATCATTCCGTTTCGGATCGACTTCCACGTCTGACCACCGTCGAGTGACTTGTAAGGAAGATAGAAAGTGCCGGCGTAAATCGTATCGGTCGTGCGCGGATCGATCGCCAGCGATTCGACGTGATTGAGTCCGGGAAACTGCGCGGTTGGAAGTTGTTTCCAGGTCTCACCGGAATCTTCTGAGCGGAAGATGGTGGTGAACGTTCCGGCAATCAAAGTATCCGGATTTGATTCTGATTGCGCGAGTGAATGAATCGCCTGGTCTTTCAACTGCGCGCTTTCGCGCCAGGTGACGCCGCCGTCGGTTGACTTGAAGAATCCTCCGGGCTGGTTATGCCGGTGGCCTCCTACGTACAACACGCGCGGATTGCGCGAATCGACGATGATGTGATCGACGAAGAGATGTGGCTTGCCAAAGTTATAAAGGAGTTGCCACTGCTTACCGCCGTCTGCCGATGTGTAAAGCTGCCCGTCGAGAGTTCCGAAGTAGAAGCGGTCGGGATTTGAGGGATCGACGACGAGTCCTCGGACGTCACCTCCCGGAGGTCCGGTTGTCCGCCAGTCGTTCGAATACAGTGCAGGATCGGTTGAATCTCCAGCGGCAAATGTGACTGCAGTGTTTGGAGCGAGAGTCGAACCAAGCGCAAATAGAGCAATCAACAGGGGGAGAAGCGTAACAAGTCGTTTCATCGTTAATCTCATCCGGGGTGTACATCGTCAGGAGCACATCGCTCACCGTGCTGCCTAGTTTATTACAGATTCGTTGCTTTGTATCTCAAAAGCTGAAGCGACAGTTTAGGATGCCGCCAAAACACGAGCCAGTTGCAAAAAAGCGAAGGCGCCCAAGCAGCGAGAAGGGGTTTGCCTCAAAAGTCGAGAGTCATTGTTGGAGACGGTCAGTACCGTAACGCGGTAGCGTCGGGTCGACGTAGAGTCTCTCAATTTTGCTAAGAATTTCGTATGTTCGAGACTGACCCGACGCTACCGCGTTACGGTACTGACCTCCTCCAAGCCTGAATCCTGACTTTGAGACAAAGCCCGACCTATACGACCTATAACATTAAGTTCATGCGCTGTTTGGGCTGAAAAGCAACGGGCGATGCTTCAAAGAAGCATCGCCCGTTGGCAAAGGTAAGCCGAGGCTTACTCGTTTTTATTCGTCACCACGTCCCCTGCGCCGGCGCGGACCTTTCCTGCATTCCGGACAAGGCTCGACGGCTCCCGTGGTATCGGCTGCCGGTGGAGTTGAACCTTGCGGCACAATCCATAGCTCAACCTTCAGCTCTGCACGGCAACCACCGTCGATGACTGTGATACGGCCGGCTTCGATTCCGCGCGTGTTGACGAGATAGTCCTTAGCGCGGTCGCCACGTTGTTGCGCTTCACCGGCGCAGCTACCGTAGACGATGATCGTTCCGGTCGATCCGGGCTCGTTCTGGAGTTGGATCGCGTAGTTGTCGAGTCTGGCCTTCTCATCGTTGAACCTGATGTTGCCATACTCGTCAAACTTCCTCGCCGGTACCGGCGCGGGCTTGACAGCCGTGGTGCACGAATTCGAGTTGTTGCAGCTCGGATCCGCGCCGCCGATGTTGACGGTTGCCGTCACGCTCTGACTGCCGAGACCAGCGGTGTCAACAGTAATCGTCGACGTTCCCTGACCACTGCTGATCGTTCCAGCAGACACTGACCAGTTGTACGTCCAGGTCGCTCCCTCTGCACCACCCGTGACGCTCGCCGTAAACGTAATCGGCTGACCTGCTTCAACGTCGGTCGGGCAGCTCACTGAAACTGTCGGACACGGTGGCGGCGGTGGTACGCAGCCTGAGCAGTCGGCCACGGTTACCGTCGTCGATCCATTTGCTTTCAGGCCAGAGCCGTCAGCAACTTCAACAGTCGCGGTATAGGTGCCATTCTGGACACCGGTAAGGTCCCAGGTGACCTGGCGGCCTTCGCCGCTGAGTCTGCCACCCGTCACCGACCACGTATAGAGCAGCGGGTCGTTATTCGCGTCTGTCGCTTCAGCAACCAACGTAACCTCGCTACCCGTTGGTGTGCAGGTAGTCGAGCTTGTTGGCGGCGGGCAGGGCCGCAGAATCGAACTGATCGACGGCCTCACAGCGCTAACTACTGGCGCCACATTTGGCGGCTTTGGCGGAACCCTTGAGTTGCGACGTCCGATAAAGAACTGTGCGATGAAACCATGTTCATCCTCGGAGAAGTTAAACCCGATCGGGAATCCCTGCGAGGTAACCGGTCTCGTTGTTCCCGGAACGACAACCAAACCTCTTCCGGGCACGTTCACGTTGGTGACCTGCTGAATCGGAATGTTGAAGTCAACCGGGTCAAAGTGATCCTGATCCTGCGGATTCAGGTGTCTGCGATAAGCAAGACCGAATCCAAACCAGCGGCGCGGATAAATCTTGACGCCGCCCAGCGCTTCGACCGGATTGTTATTGAAAGCGTTTGGCGTGTGACCACCGACATACGCCGTCGACCTGACTTCAGCGATCGGCTGGAAGTGCTCGTTCACCGGGAAGTCAAAGCCGATGGCCGAGAGCCACTCATCAGGTCGGTCGAGCAACACGAAGTCGCCGCCGGCGCCCTTCGGATTGCTGTTCAGAATGTAGCCGATGTTTGCCGACACGTTTACGTGCTTGTGCAAGCGGCCATCCACGAAAAGAACCGCACCGAAGTCTCCGATGTCGCCACCGGGGCCGGAGCCGCGCTGCAATTGGTTGAAGCCTGAAAGATCATCGGCCTTATCCAGGTGCCAGCGATAGAACCCGACGAGACCTACGCCGAGCGGATTGTTCGGACCCGTGAAACGCCATTTCGCGCCAAACACGAGATTGTTAAAGCTGCTCTCGCCATACAGACGATTGATGAACGGCGCGTCAGGTAAATACGACGGCGCGACAGTGAACGTAAGCGGGATAGTGATCGGCCGCGTCAGCGCAGTCGCCGGAAGCACTGTCGTCGCTAACACGACACCCGGCAGGATGCCGCCGACTGGCGAGCCAACTCCCGGGAAGTTATCAGCCGAGCCAAACGTTCCGCTGTTGGGTTGGACCACTGGCGGTCCGAGCTGTGCGTTGAAACCCGGGAAACCAAACCCGAATCCACCGCCCACCAAACCAAAGTTACCAGCCGTGCCCCCGGTAAACGGGAACTGAACGAACGGCTGATTGTTCAACGGACGAAATACCGCGGTGCCCGCTATCGTTCCGACGTTTGGTCCGGACGGCGCCAAAATGATGGCCGGTGGACTGCATAACGTGGTGCCACAGAACACTTGTGAGTTTGGCAGATAGAAGCTCGACAGGTTCAGCGGATTATTGACTTTGATCCCGCGATAGCCAGTTGTCTTGAAGAAAACCTCGAGGTGGTCGTTGATGCCGACGTTGAAGCTCAACGGAACCTCGGCGATATCAACGTTGCCTGGATCACGATCGTAATTGCTGTACGCAATACTGAAAGTGAACTCCCCTTTACGTAGCGTCGAACCATCATAAACAGTAAAAAGCCCGGTTGGTCCACCTTCTGGCCCACCGGTACCGACTGCTGGAGACTGATTGCGCGGGTCGTCCGCCGACCTTATTGTCTGTGCTGATACTGCGGCACACAGCACCAACGATACGAGCGCAGCTATAAGCGCTCTATGTGCGAGTCTCATCGCATTCCTCCTGCGAAATGAGTAATAAAAAATTTCGTGATAGTGCCGCCGTAATCCGAACAAGTATCAACATCTTGTCCCGCGGAGGCCCCAACTACAGTTTGTCAATTCATTAAACCGCTGGACCAACAATGGACCAGCGGCGCGCTCGGACCGTGATGTAAACAGAATACTTCGGCCTTTCTCGTAGTACTCTATTCCACTAATTGCTATTCCCGAGTGGCTCCTGAACTGTGTTCATTTCTTATAGGAAATGAACGTCCCCTTGTCAACGATTTCGTACCTCAAACCATCGCGTAATTGTTGAGAAATATTAACGCTGGTCCGAGTCGTAAATCATGCCAGACCATACTCTACCTTAAATCGGAAATCAAGCCTTTTTCACAACTTAGCGGCATTATGATTATGTTTTTTCGGTCACGCGTAGATGCCTCTCATGCGCGTGTCATAGGCCACACGGTCTATCGCCAACATGTACGCCGCGGTCCTCGTATCGACGTTGTGTGAGTCGGCATAACGACACAGATCGTTGAAGCTCGCAACCATCTTGTCCTGCAGTCTCTCGTTCACGACATCCTCGCGCCAGAAGTAGCCCATCCGATCCTGGACCCACTCGAAATACGAGACCGTCACGCCGCCCGCGTTCGCGAGAATGTCAGGGACCACGAAAATCCCCTTCCGGTGCAGTACCTCGTCAGCCGCCGCCGTCGTAGGACCATTCGCCCCCTCCGCCAGCACCTTGCACCTGATCCGGTCGGCGTTCTGGGAGTTGATTTGGTTCTCGGTTGCGGCCGGTACCAGCACGTCGCACTCCAGCTCGAGCAACTCCTGATTGCTGACAAACTCGACTCCCTCATAGCCCTCGAACGACCGCGTGGTCCTTAAGTAATCCAGGGCGTTGGGGATGTCGAGCCCGCTCGGGTTGTAAATACCTCCATGAATGTCCGATATTGCTACAACCTTATAGCCCGCCTCGTGCAAGAGCCGAGCGCCGATCCCACCAACGTTTCCCGAGCCTTGAACGGCGACACGAGTCTCAGCAGGTGTCATCTTGAATCGCTTGATTGCTTCGTTGACAACAAAAAGTATGCCGCGACCAGTCGCCTCACGCCGCCCCGACGAGCCGCCGAGATCGATCGGCTTTCCAGTGACCACCGCGGTAACGGTGTGGCGAGCGTGCATCGAGTAGGTGTCCATAATCCACGCCATCGTCTGCTCGTTAGTATTCATGTCGGGAGCAGGCACGTCCTTCTCTGGTCCAATGAAGTCGAGCAGCTCTGCGGCATAACGCCTCGTCATGCGCTCGAGCTCTCCGACCGACATCTGTTGAGGGTCGCAGATGATTCCACCCTTCGCACCGCCGAATGGAACGTTGACGACCGCGCACTTCCACGTCATCCATGCTGCGAGCGCTCGCACCTCGTCGATATTCACGTCGGGCGCATATCGGATTCCGCCCTTCGCTGGACCACGTGCAAAGTTGTGCTGCACGCGGAAACCTTCGAAGACCTGAATCCGGCCTGAATCCATTTTCGTCGGTATGTAGACCTTCAACTCGCGGTTGGGCACTCTCAATACGGCGTAGAGGTCAGGATCGAGGTCGAGTAACTGAGCGGCGCGATCGAATCGCGACATCATCGATTCAAATGGATTCTCTTCTTTGATCTCACGAATGTCGTCGACGTACATCGTGTTGTACATGGTGGTGGCGGCCATTGGAATCTCTCCATTAAGACAAAACTTCGTTCATCGAACCACTGCGAAAACCTTGTAAATCGAGAGTGACGTATTTAAATCCTAATTCACGAAATCGCCTCGCCAGTTCCTGAAGCAACTCTTTTCGGAGTACGCGGTCCATCTCAACAGGCGCAATCTCGAGTCGAACAAGTTGATCGTGATGGCGCACTCTGAACTCCTTGAATCCAAACTCGCGCATGATCTCTTCACCACGATCCACCTTACCCAATCGCTCAATCGTGACCGTGGTTCCATACGCGATGCGTGAAGAAAGACAAGGACTCGCCGGTTTGTCCCAGGTGGGCAGCGTTGCGACGTGACTCAATTCACGAATCTCGGCCTTGCTCAAACCGGTTTCGATCAGCGGACTTCGTATCGCATGCTGGGCAGCCGCCTGGCGGCCCGGGCGATAGTCGCTCAGATCGTCGACCGTAGAGCCGTCGACGATGGTTTCGATACCGCGACTGCGTGCAAGACGAGCGAGCTTTGTGTACAACTCATCCTTACAGAAGAAGCAGCGATCGGGATTGTTCGCCCGATAGCCGGCGTTCTCCAGCTCTTCCGTTTGCATGATCTCGTGATTGAAACCAAACCGTTCGACGACGCGAGCGATCTCTTCGCGCTGGTAAGCAGGTAGACTCGGAGAGACACCCGTTACACAAACTGCGCGTGGTCCAAGTTCGGCGTTTGCGACGTACGCGACGTAGGTGCTGTCGACACCGCCCGAGTAAGCGACGATGACCGACCCGAGTTCGCGAAAGAGCTTTCGCAGTCTTGCTTCCTTGATTTCAGGCATTGGATGTTCGGCATGGTAGCTTATGCATCAATTGCAACGCAACCAGCTTTCTGGACACGGAGACGCGGAGAAAGGGAGACGCGGTGACACCGTGACAATCATCTCCGCGTCTCCGTATCTCTCCGTCTCCGCGTCATTAGTTTTTGGACTCTCTCGGTTGTCGCATGGTAACATTCAAGCCTCCCCGGACTCGTTCTTCATGTCTGAATCGAACCGCTCAATCTGGAAGAGGATTCTGCTGATCGTTACAGCTTTGACGCTGTTTTGTGCCTCTTCTGCGGCGCAAACGGAGGAAGCTTTTGGCGACGCTGCAACGGACCCTGTGCGTTTGTTCGAACGCGGACAGAGCGCACATGCGCGCGGCGAATTGGAGAAGGCAATCGGCTTTTACGAACAGGCTCTCAAGGTACGTCCAGAATTCCCCGAGGCGGAATTTCAACGCGGCAACGCGCTCGCATCTCTCGGACGTCTTTCCGAAGCGGAAACGGCGTTTCGACTTGCCATCTCATACAAGAAAAACTGGTCTTTCCCCTTCACCGCACTGGGCGCATTGTTGATGAGACAACAACGCGACAAAGAGGCCGAGCCACTCTTGCGCCAGGCTCTTGCCGTCGACAACAAAGACGGCGTGGCGCTGCGACTGCTTTCGGAGATCCGTCTTCGCGCCGGTGACGCGAAAGAAGCTCTCGACCTCGCGAAACGCGCAACCGCGATTCCCGAGGCGCCCGCGTCCGCCTGGGTTGGTCTGGCAATCGCCGAAAAAGCCAGCGGTGACAAAGCCGCCGCAAAGACAACACTCGATCGCGTGCTCGCCGACGAACCCGAAAACCTCGCCGCACTCCTCGAACGTGCCGGCGTCTATGCTGACGAAAAAAACTTCGAGCTCGCGATTACTGATTTGAAGACAGCCGCGAAACTGAAACCTGCGGATAAGGGTGTTGCATCGCGTCTGGCCAATGTCCTGCAACAGGCAGGCAAGGCGGATGAGGCACTGGCGGTCGCGAAGGCAGCGGGTCTTGAAGTTCAACAACCGGTAGCAGGCGGCGGCGTGGTCGGAACACCGGAAGAGATCGAAGCCGCGAACAGCACCGATCCAGCGACAGCTCGCAAGGCGCTCGAAAAGCTGCTCGAGAAAAATCCGCGCAACGCAATGCTCCTCGGACGCCTCGGAGCTTCATACCGTACCGACGATCCCGCTCGATCACTCGAGTTTTATCGCAAGGCATCCGAGGTTAAACCAGACGCGCCCGAGTATGCTCTCGGTTACGGCGCGGCCCTGGTCCAGGCGCGTCGCTTTCCGGAAGCAGCACACATCCTGCGGCAAGTCGTGAGACTCACGCCTGACAATTACGTAGCGCGCGCGAATCTCGCGACGGCGTTGTATGAGTCGAAGAACTACCAGGAGGCGATACCAGAGTATCAGTGGATCCTGACGGCGAAGCCGGACGTCGCAGTGGCCCATTATTTTATTGCCACGTCGCATGATTATCTTGGAGAATACCCCGAAGCACTTGCCTCGTACGAAAAGTTCCTCTCGGCTGCTGATGCAAACACCAATCAGCTCGAGATCGAAAAAGTCAAACTGCGACTGCCGATGCTTAAAAGACAGATTGAGCTGAAACAGGGTGCAAAGAGAAAGCCCTGACGACTGCAACATGACTCGTGAAGCACAACGCCGGATCTCCCGGATCTCATCGTCAGCATTTCTGCTGTCGCTGATGTTTGTGCTTGCGCCTTCCGTCTTCGCTCAGGACGCGCAACCGACACCACTGCCCGCGCCGCCTCCGTTCAAGATGATCGTCAAGGACGAACGGACGCAGATCGAACAAACCAGGGATGCATCAGATCATCTCAAGCTCATCCTTAGCTTTGCCGTCGCACACTTGACTGTCGCCGAACAGCACACCGCAGCGGGAAACTTTGAAGCCGCGTCGACCGAAGTCGGCATGTATCACGCGCTGCTGGAAAACGCGCTGACTTTTCTCAGCGGGTTCAAACGCGACAGCAACAAAACGAGAGACCTATATAAGAAGCTGGAGCTGGCGCTTCGTTCGCATGGTCCACGCTTGACCGCGATGCGTCGTACCACGCCGCTTGAATTTGCTGTGTGGATTAAAAACGTCGAAGACTTCGCCCGCGCGGGGCGCACGGAGGCGCTCAATTCGTTCTATGGCCATACCGTCGTGCGCGATCGTGACACGCAGAAAACCGCCGACCCGAGCAACGAGAAACCTAAAGAAACCCCAACGCCGCCGACCCCTAAGAGCAATCAGCCATGATCACCCGAATCGTTCTTGTCTTACTTTGCACCCTATTCATTTCACAAGCCGGAACTGCTCAAAAGCGCGATCATCTCACGGAGCAGGAGGTCGATCTCATTAAAGAGGCTCAGGCGCTCGACAAGCGTATCGATGTCTTTATCAAAGCCGCCGAACGGCGACTGATGGTGATTACTGGGGCGCCTGCTGCAAATCCCAAGCAGTTAAAGAAAGATGCGGAACGATGGGGTGAGCTCCCGACCGGATCTCGTGCGGAGTTGGTTTCAGACATCGCGCGCATTTTCGACGAAGCGATCACGAACATCGACGACGTGAGCGCGCGCGACGAGCGAAATCCGCTGATTTCAAAGTCGCTTCGAAAGCTGGCGCAGTCTGTGAATACGATCATGTCGCAGTTGAAGCCTTTTAGCACCCAGGCAAAGGGTGATGCCGAAGTCGCGAGTTTCGAGTTGTTGAATGAAGACGCGCAATCAATCCTCGAAGCCGTGAACAAGCTCCCGCCTGAAGTCGTCGATAAGAAGGTGAAGAAGAACTAGTACACAAAAGGCACAAAGAAACCCACAAGAGGCACAAATAGGACCACCAATGAATTAAACCTCATTTGCTGCTTTGTGCCTTTTGTGGCCTGCTTTTGTGCCTTTTTGTGGCTAATGTTTTAGCGTGGCGGTGGCGCGCTTGATGGCCTCGACAATCCTTTCCAAACCCTCCTTCGCGTTAACACTGTTGCGGTCGTCGAGCGACTGCCGAAAGTCAGTCAACGGTTGAGCGGCGTAGCCGGTGTAGAAACCAGGCGCGTAGATCTGATGTTTGTACCACGCGCGCCCACGCAAACCTCTCGGATCGATAAACTGCCGTTCAGCCTGCATCAGCGCGTCGTTGATCTTCGCGAGCCGCGCGCGATCCGAATCTCGAACCGCTTCCTGCCGGCTCTTCTCGATTCGTTCCGCTGCGTTCGCAAAGTCGTCAATCGCGCTCATCATCGCCTTCTCGTCTAGCGAACCAGCCAGGTTGCGTCGCCTCGCCATCTTCATTGCGTCGACAAAGTAATCGCGAACCTGAGCAGCGTAGTCAGTGTAGTCAAACGACAAACCATCAGCGTCAGCTAAACGCATCGCCAGCGTGCCCCAAACCTGCGCAGCCAGGACGTGGTAACGAAATCCCGGATCGCCGAAGTGGTCCATCCAGTAAAAAGAATCGTAAGCCGAGTGATAAACACCGTAATCACCGCCGAAACCCATGTCAGTCGAGGCGATTCCGAGATGCTGAAGAAACGGCGTGTAATCTGAACCAGATCCCAGTGCTCCAATGCGAGCTTCGCGCGTGTTCTCATCATCTTCCGGACGATTTTCACGCGCGTGATCCTGCCACTGTTGATAGACGCTCTTGCCGGTCTTCGGATCTGTGACGTCGCGCGACGTTGCACGAATGAGTTTCCACAACGACGGCACCGACGAAGCTGAAAAATTTGCACCCGAGACCGCAACATCCATGTTCAGATACGCGACCGCTTTCTCTTTCAGTTCCGTGGCCAACTCTTCCGCCCATTCCGTCGAACCCACGAGGCCATACTCTTCCGCGTCCCAACTGCACAAGATGATCGAGCGCCTCGGTTTCCAACCTTGTTTCAGTAACTGCCCAAAACCTCTTCCCACTTCCAGCATCGCCGACGTGCCGCTGTTTGGATCCACCGCACCAAACACCCACGCGTCGCGATGGTTCCCGAGCACGACCCAGCGATCTTTTTCTTCATTGCCGTCGATGCGCGCGACGACGTCCCAGATCTTCCTGGTCTTGTAATCCATGTCTGTTTTCAAACGGAGCTTCACGTCGCTGGTCCCACCGACGTGATAAGCGAACGGCAAGCCGCCCTGGAAGCCGCCCGGTCTGAGTGGTCCATTCAGTTGCGACAGAATCGTTCTCGCGACGTCGTAAGCAATCGGTTGCACAGGAATGCGCGTGAGGTCAGTCGCCTCCTCCGGCTTCAAACGAGGCACACCGGGAATCGAAGGTCTGCCGGGAGTCAGCGGGTCGCCCGGATAATCAAACAGATACTGGACCGAACCGCGCTGGCCCGACGCAACCGGGCGCCACGGTCCTTTCGGAAAAACATCGCCCTGCATGTAACCGTCGTCCGCGGGGTCGGAGTAAATGATGCAACCAATCGCGCCGTTGTCTTCCGCGACCTTCGCCTTCACGCCGCGAAACGAATTCCCATAACGCACGATCACGATCTTGCCTTTGACGTCGACACCGATCTTCTTGAGATCCTCGTAGTCCTTCGGCAAACCGTAATTTGCGTAGACGACCGGCGCTGTGACGTCGCCACTAGCAGCGTAACCATTGAAGAGTGGCGTGATCTTTGGATTTGACGACGAAGGATCGCCGGGGATGACTGCTTCGCGAATATTCAGTTTCTGGCGGCGCGTGGTTATCAACTCGAGCACGCTCGGCGTCTTTGGGTAGTTGAGCCAAACGTCATACTCCTTCAAATCAGCCGGCAGTCCATAGCTGCGCAACTGGTCGCGCACATAGATCGCGGTGTCGTAGTCTTCCTTCGTTCCGGCGATGTGCGGCTCGAGTGTAAGCCGTCGCAAGTGTTCGCGTGCCGATTCAGGCGTGGGAACACTGCGGAACTGTTCTTCCAGGCGGCGCTGTGCCGCGCTGCGTTGGGCACTGAAGCCGTCGATTGCATTCTGCGCGAACGCAAATGGTGTTGTGATCGTTAGAGCTACGAAGAGAAAAATGGTCAGAATGGTTTTCATGTTGGTTGTTACCGTACAATGGTGGCGAGTCCGCATCGAAAGGAAGCTAATTTCTAAATGGACAGCAGATATTATCCCGGTGTTGAAGCCGACATTCCTCAAATGAGCGCGGCACTGCGAGCGCTTTTTGACAGCGAATATGAAGTGCAGACATTTCAGGTGTCGAACACCAGCATTGTCCAGGCGCGAAAGTCCAACACCCTTCGAGATCTGACCGGACTCTCGTCAGCGCTCACGATCAAGATCACACCGGAGACTGGCGGTACGCGCGTTGAGATCGGAATGCAGAAGTGGTTCGACAAGGCGGCCGTGGCTGCTGTCGGCGTCATCGTGTTTCCACCGCTCCTGGCGTTGGCGGCACTTGGCGCTTACTGGCAATACAAAGTTACTGAAGACGCGTGGAAGATAATCGAAGATCACATCGCAGGCAAAGCGGGGGGATATGTTCCGCCATTGCCGGGTCGTTGCGGGACGTGCGGCGCGGCGACTTCTGCGGGCTCTGATTACTGCTCGTCGTGCGGCGCTAACTTGAAAGTCGGCCGCAACTGTCCGCACTGTGATGCACCGCAAAAAGAGATGTCGGCGAGATTCTGTAATCGCTGCGGTAAATCCCTAAACGGTTAGCCACGAAAAGGCACATAAGTCACAAAATGAAGAGAAAATCTTTTGTGTGCCTTAGTGCCTTTTTGTGGCCTAATCAATCGTGGCGCAGGGCGCGAACGGGGTCGATGCGGGCGGCGCGTGATGCGGGATAGAGCGCCGCGAGAACTGACACGATCAGCGCGAACAGGATCGCGCCCAGCCAGAGGTACGGTGGCAGATCGAAGAAGTCGATGAACGAAGCGCCTTGTGGCTTGAGAATGAACCTGTAAGCAAGTCGGTTCGCGACCGCATCAATTCCCCACGCCAAAAGAACGCCGATAACACCCCCAAAGAACCCGATCACCGCCGCCTCAACAAAAAAGATCAGTTTGATCTCGCGATCCTCCGCTCCAATCGCTTTCATGATCCCGATCTCGCGAGTGCGTTCGAGGATCGACATGATCATCGTGTTCGCAATTCCAAAAGAAGCGACCAACAACGAGATCCCGCCAAGCAGTCCTAACACCGAATCAATGATCAGAAACACAGTTCGAATCTGATCCAGCTCGTCGACAATCGAGAAGCTGCCGAACCCCAGGTCTGTAATCTTCTCTCTTACCGGAGTCAGCTCGATCGGATCCGTGACGCGCACCGTCGCCGATTCGTAACCTTCATTCTGCCCTTCCGTGAGGTTTCCTCCCTGTCTCGCCAGCGCCAACGCCACACGGCTCATCGGGCTACGATGTTCCTTGGTCCATGCATTGGCGATTTGCAGTGGGACATAGATGCCGGCCCCTGGCGTGATACCACGCATCCCACCCTGACCGGCGCCTTGCTTCACCTCGCTGAGAACCCCGACGATTTGAAACGTTCGCGTCTGTAGTCCCGCAGCCGATTCATCGATTCCGGGATCGTCCAACGGTATGCCAAAAAAATTCGGCGTCTCGTCCTCGTCGTCTTCTTCGTCGCTCTTTTGCTCTGGCGGCGCGAGTAACTCGAGAGTCTTTCCGACTGCGTCAGCGGGCTTCTCGAAACCAAAGTCGCGAACGAAGCGTTCAGAAACAACCGCTTCGCCGGCGCTTGGACTCGAGATCATTTTTCCTGCCGCGAAGTGTTGAAATCGAGTTGCAGCGTTTGGGATGTTCGCGCCGCCGACGTATTGCGTCTGCAATTTACCGTTCGTACGCACGTACGCAGGAAAATTGACGTTTGGTTCGACATAAGCGACACCGGGAACTGCCGCAAGTTCTTTGATGCCCGCGTCGTCGAGAATGCGTGTTGGGTTTTGAGTGGAGCGCCCGCGACTGTCGCGTCTTTCACCTTCGTCTCTCGCGCGCGACCGATCGAGTCCGGCAAGATTTCCGAGTCCGCGACCGAAGACCAGAACCTCGTTGAAGAGATCGAGCGCCTTGAAACGCGCGAGCATGTTGCTCTGCAAACCGAGCCCAAACGACACCATCGTCACAATCACGGCGACGCCGACGATGACGCCCATGGTGGTCAACGTCGCGCGCAGTTTCGCCTGGCGCAAGTTTCGTAACGCGAGATGGAGGATATCCAGATAGCTCATACAGTTTCTTTAGACAGGATTTACGAGATTTTTCAGAATAGATTCATCCTGAAAAATCTTGTAAATCCTGTCTAAAATAATCTTTTCACCGCGTCGACGGTCCAATCCGCGAGGCTCGCCGTCACCACCTCAGCGCCGGCTGCGCGAAGCGCTTCCGCGGGCACAGTATTCGTCACGCCCAGCGTTCGCATTCCCGCAACACGCGCGGATTCAATTCCCGGTGGTGAATCTTCGATCGCTAAACACTCATTTGCCAGCAGCGGCAGCAGGCGCTCGTGCTGTCGCTTCTCGTTTAGTTTAGTCAACCCGGCGAGATAGCACTCCGGGTCCGGCTTGCACGTCGAAGCATCGTCCGCAGTCACGATAACGGAAAACAGCGGCGTCAGGTTTGCGCGTTGAAACACATAACCGATCTCAGCTTTATCAGCCATGCTGACCAGGCCAATCGAGAAGTGACGCGATGCGGCTTTGAGAAACGTGAGCACACCGGGAAAGAACGGTATTTCATCCTCGATCATCTGCCGGTGCAGATCGATCTTCGCGCCCAGCACCGTCTCGAGCACCGGCGGAGTCAAAGGTTTGTTAGCACGCTCAAACATCGCCTTGACGAAGGTCCGATCGTTCATTCCCAACGCACTGAAATACCAGTCTTCAGTCAGATCGATCTGATGCCCACGCAACACTTCCTGGTAGGCCTTCATTTGAATCTTTTCATCGTCGATGATGACGCCGTTGAAGTCGAAAAAGATCGCTTTGATCATTTGGTTTCTGCTCTCAGATCGTCCAACAGTTTCGGCAAGCGCTCACTTTCGAGCACGTCCAGACGGCGTAACACTTCAGCCAGCGAGAGTTCGTTTTTCAAATTTACCTGGTAATCGAGATCCGCGCGCAGTCGATCCTTCCCGCCCTGGCGGTTCTGCGACATCATGATGATCGGCGCCTGCATGCCCGCGATGATCGCCAGCGCGAGGTTCAGCATTTGGTACGGAGCCGGATCGATACCACGCACGAGTACGAAAGAGTTGACGATGATCCAGAAGATGATCAGACCCATCGAAACACCGATGAACTTCCAGCTTCCGCCAAACTCAGCGATCATGTCGGCAGCACGATCTGAGAGCGTCAAACGCGCCTCTTCTTCTTCGTTCGCGTTGCGCGAAACTCGCGACCGCAGGAGTTCGTCTGTGCGCCGCAATCGATCGGTCAAGGCGCTGAGCATCTTGAGTGCGACGTCAGGATTAGTTCGCACGAAACGGAGGAACGCGTCGCGCGAGAGAACTGCGAGTTGAGCGTCTTCGATCACGCGGGCATCCGCGGAACGCTGTCGTCCATCGATGATCGCCATCTCACCGAAGAAGTCGCCCTGCGCGAGCTCGGCGAGCGTGAGTTCCTGCTTGTCGTCGTCGTGAATGCTGATGCGCACGCGCCCGCTCTCGATCAAATACATCGCATCGCCCGTGTCGCCTTGCCTGAAGAGACGCGTATTTTGCGGCACGATCCTGTCTGAGAGCAGGTCGCGCAACTCTTTCGCCGCCTCGTCGTCAAGCGAGGAGAAGAGCGGCACCGAACGAAGTGCGTCGATCGTCATTTGACTAGCGGCCTGTGACATGGCGTCCTCCATCTTCAGAAACAATCCTTCCATCCTTCATAAACACGATCCGATCCGCGTAACTGTTCGCCAGCTCGTGATCGTGCGTGACCATCAACACCGTCAACGAGTCCTGGTTAACCATGTCTCGCAAGAGCGCGAGCAGCTCGTGCGCGCGAATCGAATCCAGATTTCCCGTCGGCTCATCCGCGAGCAACACTTTCGGATTGTTGGCCAATGCGCGTGCAATCGCGACGCGCTGTTGTTCCCCACCGGAAAGCTCCGAAGGCTTGTGCTCGAGTCGATCGCCGAGACCGACGCGCGCCAGCAGGTCCCGCGAGCGTGCACGCCGCTGCTGCCCGCGCAAACCACCGAAAGCAAGCGCCAGCGAGACGTTCTCACGTGCCGTCATCGTCGGAATGAGATTGAAGTTCTGAAAGATCATACCGACTGAGAAACGCCGGTAACGCGCCATCTCTTTCTTCGAAAACGGACCCAACGGTCTCGACGCAAAAAACACGTCACCCCTGGTCGGGTGATCCAGACCTCCAAGCATGTTCAGCAATGTCGATTTACCGGAACCCGAAGTGCCTTGAATAGCTACAAACTCGCCCTCGCCGATCTCGAGCGACACGTTATCCAGAGCCGTAACACTATTGGCGCCCATCGCATAGATTTTTGAAACTTCGTGAGCAGCTAAAAGGGCGGGCATTATTGATCTTGTATCTCTTGTGCTTTTTTGTGGCTCACTCTCCACAATTGAAAACGTTCGTCGTCGAATCCCTTCAACGACATATCAAACTCTTCGGCAGACAGTCCTTCGGATTCGATCACTTCCTGCACTTTGGCGTCTTCGTAGACTGATCTTGAGATTATCACGTCAGAACCCGACGACAAGCATTCGAGACGCGCGGCCATGTTGACGGTCGAACCAAAATAGTCGAGCCGATCGTTCAATGTTACGGCGATACATGGACCAGTGTTCAATCCCGCTTTCAGTGTCAATGGCATACTGCCGTCCGGCGGTGCACCAAGTATTTCCTGCACTTCCAGCATCGCGCGCAAACCATCCGCGGCGGAACGAAAAACGCCCATCACAGCGTCGCCGATCGTTTTTACGATTGCGCCGTCGTGTTCCGCGATCGACTTTCTGACGACGTCGAAGTGGCCCATCACGCGACCAAAGGCAGTCGCGTCACCAATCTCGCGGTAGAGCTGTGTTGAATGTCGCAGATCCGTGAAAAGTATCGTTAACGTTCCGACAGAGATCTGCTCACCCGGACGCAGAGCTTCGGTCGCGAACAGATCGCGGAACATTTGCAGCGAGGTGACTTCCGCCGCTGTCGTCGCCTGATCGCTCCACTCCATGCGCTCGAGAATGAGCAGTTGTTCGACGTCTGTCTCGTTGTTCAACGACATCGAGAACCGTTCACGCACGCGCAGCGGTTCGTCGTTCCAACCGTTATCGGAAAGCGTAACCTGCGCGGAAGTCTCGCCTTCCGGAGTAACCGTGACGTCCTGCGAACCTCGCAGCTCGAGCGTGCGAAGTCGATAATTCCCGAGCTCGAGCGGTATGTTTAGTTCGCGTTTTTCTCCGCGTGGTAAGAGTTGCTGAGCGACGATGTGGGGCGTCAATTGCGGACTGCCGATGCAAAACGAAGGCACGTCAACACGTCTCACAGCAGCATTCGGACGAAACCTCAGCTCAACATAGCGATCGAAGTTCGCCGTGAAGTCAATCTTGCACGTGCCGCAGTGAACGCTACTCTCGATGTCTTTCAACGAGAAGCTGCTTTGTTGTGAGCCGCGACACAAAGGGCAAAGCAGATCCCACTGGAAATCGAGCAATCCGATTCGGGTCGCGCGCAAACAAACCTCGAGCACGAGACGCCGCGGTTCCTGCCATTGGTCAGCCAGTTCGTACGCGCGAATACGCGAGACGGCGAGGTCATCGCCGTGTTGGAGAAAATCGATCAATTGCTCGGCGATCCGAGTTTTCTCGTCAGGTGATTCACTTCCTGCAATATCGGCTAACAGCTTTTGCTTCAGAGCTGCGAGTCGCTGTAGGTCGAATGAAGACTGCGACGTGTTCGGTTGCGAGGGCTCGACGGCTTCGCCCGCGAACGCCGACTCGTCATACTTTTGAATCGACTCACGAAACCGCGGTGCAACGACGAACTTGAGTTGCATGGGTATGGCGACTGCACCCGGAATATTCCGCGGCGTGGACCACACTTCGTAAATCAGATGTGTGCCGCCTTCGGGTCGCGGAGTTAACTGGGCCAGCATTCTGAGCCGTGCCAGCGGGCCCTTGCTGTAAACACGCTCGACCCCGAAACGAAAAGGCTTGACCCATTCGAAAGGTTGTTCCTCCCATTCGACAGGCAGGCCGTACATCGAGAGGCGCACTTTGCGTCGCGCGTTGGGCAGTGGTTTTTGACCGGGTTCTACCTGGATGGGGGGCACGCCCGTGTCGCGATTGAAGCGGTTGGTGTCGGCGATGAACGACCAAAGCCGCTCGGGACTCGATTTGAGATCAAATTCCCACCGTTTGTGATACTCGCGCAGAGACAATTTTGATGATCAGACTTCCTTGTACTCCGAGTCGACGTCTTCGTGTGAGAGAGCGACTCGGTAGTTCTTCGACTGTAGCTGCTTCGTAATCAGCAGATCGTCTTTGGTCTTGAGCAGATCGGCGCGACTGTAAACCGAGAGTTCGAAATTGTAACCGTGAGTGATGGCGTCCTTCGGACAGGCCTCGACACAAAAACCGCAGAAGATGCAGCGACCGTAATCGATGTTGTAGACCGCGGCGTAGCGTTCGTCGACGCCGATGCGCTCTTTCGGAGGACGCGGATCGTCGGCGGCGACGATGTAGATACATTCGGAAGGACAAGCCGCCGCGCAGAGATAACAGGCGACACACTTCTCTCGCCCGAGTTCGTCCACGTGCAGCAGGTGCTGACCGCGATAACGCGGCTGCATCGTGACCGGCTCGTCGGGGTATTGGACCGTTTGCTTGCGCTTGGGAATGTAAGACAACGTGACGCGCATTCCCTGGATGATCGCTTTGGTTGTTTCGATTGCTTCAGTGATGATTGACATGTTGTTTATTTTGAAATGTCTTTACAAGTAAATCCTGAAAAAATCTTGTAAATCCTGTCCAACCTCTCTTCAATCCCTCGGCGTCACTACCGATCCAGTCGCCTGCCATCGTCCGCCACGCCAGACAAACTTATCTACAAAGTCATACTTTAGATCGCGATCGCCGACCTCGAACGTAATCTTACCGGTCAACGTCGCGCGGTCTCCGGCGAGCGCGACTTTCAAGTCATCAAAATCCCACTTGCGAATCGTCGTATCACGTTCGATGTTTTTGATGTAATCCGCTTTGGTTTGCAGTTCGCCATTTTCACCGGCCGGCGCAACAAAATCATCCGCGAGAATACGATCGAGCGCCTTCTTATCGGCGTTGATATTCGCGACCGTCCAATCGTGTTCGAGATCGCGTAGTTGCGTTTTCACCAGATCGTCATCGGTCGGCGGCGGAGTCTCGACGTCTTCATTTGCATTAACGTTTGAATTTACGTTTGTGTCTACGTTTGCGTTTGCCGGCGGTTCGCTGGCGTTGGAATTCGCAATTGCGCGGTTCGTTTGTTCATTCTGCCGAGTACGCACCATCCTGGGCAGGAGAAGCACTGCGGCTATCGAAATCGCAACGATTCCCAGGATGAACGCGCCAAGAATTCCGACAACCCACGGCCACGCTCGCCTGCGGCGAACCGGCATGCCCGGTGGTGGCACATACGAAGGCGGCTGGTAAGGCGCGGCATTCCAGGTGTTTTCTGTGTTGCTGGCGCGCGGCGACACCACCGTTGACTCATCTTCAACCGGAGTCAGCGGTGTGCCGTCGTCAATACAATAGCTAAGGTTCGGATCCGTGTAGGTCCGATTACAGGTGGTACAGCGTTTCATTTCAAGGTGATTCTAAACTACCGCCGAGAATCACCCAAAGACCGCCGCGAGGATGAACCAAATGATGAGCAAAATAAAGAAGGCGACGTTTATCGCGCCGAGGATTATTCCCGCCGTGGCGAACGACTTTCCACCGACTTCCTGAGGCGACTTTTTGATCTGCCCGAGTGCCGACACTCCGAGCACGATCGCCACGATTCCCGGAATCGGACCCAGACAACCTCCCGCCACAACCCCGACGATTCCCGTGATCATCGATCCGAGTGCCAGTCCCTGGCTTTGCTGCTTTGGAGGCGTATACGGAGGCGGCGGCGGTTGCCACGCACCGGGCGCCAGCGGCGGTCGTTCGTCAGGCGCGATCCAGCCGCCCGGAGTGGGTTGAGGCGGAAGCCACTGTGTTTCCTCTTCCGACGCCGTCGCGACTCTGGGCTCGCGAATCTTTGGGTTCCAGTTGGGATCCTGTGCCGGAGACAGTTCTTCGATCAGCTTAGTGCCGTCGTCGGAACAAAAGCTCAACCACGATTCGCTGAACTGTTTTTTACACTGCGGACAATACTTCATTGCGGGATCAAACCAGTTCGAGACGACTGAAGAAGTATGAGATCTCAATCGCTGCGTTCTCGTCTGAATCGGAACCGTGGACGGCGTTCTCGCCGACCGAGCCGCCAAACTCTTTTCTCAGCGTGCCCTTGTCGGCTTTCTCGGGATCCGTCGCGCCCATGAGATCGCGCCACGCTTTGACAGCGCCTTCTTTTTCAAGCGCCATGACCACGCATGGCCCACTCGACATAAACTCCGTCAGACCCGCGAAGAATGGTCGCTCACGATGAACTGCGTAAAAACCCTCCGCCTGTTGTCTGGTCATGTCGATCAGTTTTAAGCCGCGGATCTTGAAACCATTGTCCAGAATACGTTGAATGATCGATCCCGTTTGGCCCGCGCCCACCGCGTCAGGTTTGATAATTCCAAAGGTTAAATTTGCCATCTGTGTTTTTGCTTTGTGTTCCCTTTTGTGCCTTTTGTGTACTACAAAACCGCCTTCATCGCGCTGCCGATATCCGCCGGTGACTTCACAACGTGTATCCCCGCTTCGTCGAGCGCCTTCATCTTCTCAGCCGCAGTCCCTTTACCACCGGCGATGATCGCTCCCGCATGGCCCATACGGCGTCCTGGCGGCGCTGTTTGTCCTGCAATGAATGCGACGATCGGTTTAGTCACATTCTCTTTCGCAAACGCCGCGGCTTCTTCCTCCGCTGAGCCACCGATCTCTCCGATCATCACGATTCCGATCGTCTCGTCGTCTGCCTGAAACAGCCGGAGTGCATCGACGTGCGTCGTGCCCACGATCGGATCGCCTCCGATACCGATCGCCGACGATTGTCCCAACCCGAGCGCCGTGAGCTGTCCGACTGCTTCATAGGTCAACGTTCCGGAGCGAGAAACGACACCGATGTTGCCTTCGCGATGAATGTGTCCCGGCATGATTCCGATCTTGCATTTGCCCGGTGAGATGATACCCGGACAGTTTGGTCCAATGAGTCGCGTCGGTTTGTCTCGCAGGTATTCCCTCACCCTCACCATGTCGAGTGTTGGAATTCCTTCCGTGATGCAAACAACAACCGGAATCCCCGCGTCCGCCGCTTCCATCACGGCATCAGCAGCAAACGAGGGAGGAACGTAAATCACCGAGGCGTTCGCACCGGCTTCTTTCACAGCATCGGCGACCGTGTTGAAGACAGGAATGCCTTCGTGGGTGGTACCACCCTTTCCGGGCGTCACGCCTCCGACCACGTTCGTTCCATACTCAACCATCTGCTTTGTATGAAACGTTCCCTCTTTTCCGGTGATGCCCTGCACCACCAGCCGCGTAGATTTATCGACTAAGACGCTCAATGAATGCTCCTTAAGTAGTCACAAAAGCCACCGATGATATCAAATCAAGTCAACGCGCTCCCCGTATTGCGGCACGTGTACGTTCCAACCAAAACGATCTTTAATGTGGCCGGCCATCGCGTTCGCGGCTTCCGGTTCGCCGTGAGTCAGAAATGCTTGGCGCGGGACGCCACCCTCCATCCCTTCAAGCCAACGCAAAACTTCTTTCCAATCGGCGTGTGCTGAGAAGCCGCCAATCTTTGCGATACGGCAACGCACTGGAACCCACTGGCCGAGAATTTTTACTTCCGGTTCGCCTTCCTGTATGCGGCGCCCGGTCGTACCCGCAGCTTGATAGCCTACAAAAACGACGGTCGCTTCCGGATCAGGAACCAGTCGCAACGCGTGATGCAACACGCGGCCACCAGTCATCATCCCCGATGCACTGATGATCACGCGTGCGCCCGTCGCGGAATTGAGACGCTTCGATTCCTCTTTTGTCGACGCTGCCATCATCGAACGAGTCCGCAACGGATGTTTCTTGTTGCCGAGAACGCTCGCGTACTCTTCGTCCTGCTCTTCTGTGCGTCTCGAATACGCCGCCGTCGTCGCAGCCGCCATCGGCGAGTCGACAACCACAGGGAGCACTGGAATCGCATTCTCTTCTTCCAGCTCCCGAATCAAGTAAACGATCTCCTGCGTGCGTCCGACCGCAAACGCCGGTATGAGCACCGGAGCCTGACGCTGTGCTGCGTCGTTGATGATTCGCGCGAGTGCGATTTTCGGATCTTCGGGATCGTGCAGACGATCGCCGTAGGTCGATTCGACGAGCAGGTAGTCACACGCCGGAGGCGCAACAGGATCGCGAATGATTGGCTGATCGTAATGACCGAGATCGCCTGAAAAAAGCACACGAAGCGGTCTGCCGGCTGGTCCAGTCTGGTCGATTTCCAACAGCACGAGACTCGAACCGAGAATATGACCTGCGACTCTGAAGCCGGCGCGAATTCCGGGCGCCACTCGAACCGGTTCACCAGTGTTGTCTCGCGGTTCGAGCAACTCGAGTGACGCGTACGCATCTTTCTCGGTGTAAAGCGGAAGTGCCGGCGTGTGCTTCGTCAAGTTATGGCGATTGCGAAAGTCGGCGTCTTCTTCCTGTAGGCGTCCAGAATCCGGCAAGAGAATCTTCAACAGATCGGCCGTGCCGCGAGAACAGTAAACGGGTCCACGAAAACCTTGTTGGACCAGGCGCGGCAAGTAACCTGTGTGATCTATGTGCGCGTGAGTGATCAGAACTGCGTTGAGTGAATGCGGGTCGAACGGCGGTTCCAGCCAGTTGCGTTCACGCAGTTCCTTCAAGCCCTGGAACAAGCCGCAGTCGACCAACACGCGACCTTTGCTTGTTTGGACCAGGTACTTCGACCCGGTAACAGTTCCGACACCACCCCAGAATTCAATACTCGACAATTAACAACTCCTTTTATTAAGCGGCCGACTTCACGACTTTCTCCGCAGCGTCTTTCATTCCGTTCGCGACGGTGAAATTAAGACCTGACTCGCGAATTACTCGCTGACCTTCCTCGACGTTCGTACCTTCGAGACGCACAACAACCGGGACTTTGACGCCGAGGTTTCTTGCAGCTTCCACAACGCCGCGCGCCACCATGTCGCAACGCACGATTCCGCCGAAGATGTTGATCAAAACAGCCTTCACGTTTTCGTCCGCGAGGAGAATTCGGAAGGCGGCTTCGACGCGTTCCTGCGATGCACCGCCGCCGACGTCGAGAAAATTCGCAGGCTCGCCGCCGGCGAGTTTGATGATGTCCATGGTCGCCAT
>DATNCH010000102.1:0-2469 GCA_035571655.1 Pyrinomonadaceae bacterium | reverse complement strand
CTGCGCCACGCACAAACAGGTCGAGGAAGCTGCACGCCAGTGCCTGGCACTCGCCAGCCTGTACATCGAACGAGAGGACTTCGACACCGCACACGACCGGCTGCTCGAAGCCAAGCAACTCGACGAACGAATAAACATCGGCCGCGGCCTTGAGGCGATTCGCCGTGCCCGCCGGCCTGATCTGAAGCCGGTGCCCGCTCCCGAGCCCCAGTTCGAACGTAAACACTTCACACTCGCGGGGGATCTCAGCGCGGTGAGCGTCTTTGACGCGATTCAAGTGCTCGAAAACGCGAGATTGAACGGCATCCTGACCATCAGCGGTGCGAAGCACCAGGGCCAGGTGAAGTTCAACGACGGCCGGATCGTCGATGCCGTGTGTGACGGCCAGGTCGCCGATGCTGGCTTTCAAAAAGTGGTGGAGATCACAAGCGGCACATTCGAGTTTCAAAAAACCGACGAACAGTTTCCCATCCGCATCCAGGCACTCAGCAACACAAACCTCATCCTCGACACGCTGCGATTGTTGGACGAGCAGAAGGCCTAAGCGCGCGGGCGCGCCCTAGTCAATCAACACGCGTGTATTGAGCGCTTCGGCTTTCTCGATCGCCGTGAGCAAGCGTAGAAACTGATTGTAGTTTCGACTGCGTGAGGTCAAACGCGCCACTTCTGATTGGCTGAGCTCGTTGCGCAAAATCAGATCCAGAAAATCGTAGTAGTCGGCAGCGGCTTCGAATGGAAGCTCGCGCGTGTAAGTGGTGGTGTCGCTGTCTTCAGAGCGAAAACCGGCGAGCAGATCGAAGACGTTGTCGGTTGTGAGCCGCGCGCCGTCGCGCGTGAGAACAATCGGAAGCCGCAGTTCAAAAAACCTCAAACCCTCGTCAGTAACCACGCGCCGCAACTCCTTCGTCGCCTCACCATCGAAAGGCGACTCCGGATCGACCAAAATGCGCAGCAGACGCGGCTGATCTTCCGCATCTAACGTGTCGAGCGAAAGCTGGACGCGATCCGCGAGAAACTTTTCAAATTGTGCCTCGACGGGATAATTGATCCGCCCCAGACAACCGACCGACTCGCCGTCGCCCGCGGTATCGACCGGCAGGCACGCCGGACAGTGCGCGCAGACGATTGTTGCCTGCTGCATTCGCTCGATTTCAGCACTTGCGTTCTCGACCCACTGAAGCTTGTCGATCGAGGGCGCGACGTCGTCTCCGGTCGTGAGCTTTGCGTGTAAGCTGCTCAGGCGTCCCCATTGCCGCAGGTGTTGTTCGGAGTAATTGGCGCGAAGCGGGCAGGCATATTGCAGTGCGAATTCGAGCGACATCGTTGGCGCAGAGTATAGGTCATCTATGTCCTGTAGGTCATATAGGCCCTTGTGGTAAGCTTTCTGCATTCCCGCGAAGTGCCTTAGAAAGGTCATGCCCATGGCAGTCAGTCAGGAACTCTTGGAAATACTCGCGTGTCCGGCTTGCAAAGCGACCGTTGAACTGAAACCGGATGGAAACGCGTTGAAATGCGTCAAGTGTAAACGCGTCTATCCCATCCGTGACGACATCCCGGTAATGCTCATCGACGAGGCCACCATCGAAGATTGATGCGATGAACAGCGTGCGCGACATCGTTGAGTTGTCTCCACATTTGCGCGTCATCGAAACACAGGCAATGTACGGATTGCAGGGTCAAGACGCGGCGCAGCCACTAGCGCCTCCTCGCTGGGATTGGCAAGACGTGCGCAAGATCCTGCTCGTTCGCCTGCGTTCGATCGGCGATACGGTGTTGTCTACGCCTTCAATCTTCGCGTTGAAGCGTTTTTTGCCACACGTCGAGGTCGACATTCTCGTCGAGGATTGGGTCGCGCCAGTGCTTGCCAATCATCCGCACGTGAACAAGGTCGTGGTGCTCGAGCGTGGCGGTTTCTTCACGCGCGCGCACGTTGCGAAGGAGTTGAGGTCTGCTGGGTACGACGTCGTTTACAACCTTCACGGCGGCACAACCGCAACCTTCCTGACGCGTGCTACGGGCGCTCGTCATCGCGTCGGGTTCAAGACGTATCAATACGCTCAGCTTCACAATCACCAGGCGCCGTCACCTTTATTGCTCTGGGGACGACAAAAGGCGCACTCGGTCGAACAGCAACTTGCATTACTGGGCTGGACCGGCGTGCCGGTTACGGATCGACCGCCAACACAGTTGGGTGTACCGGCGCCGGCCGCTGATCACGTCGAGAAGAAGCTGCAAGACGCTGGCCTGAGAGATCAAAAGCTCGCGCTGATTCATCCGGCCGCGGCGTTTGCTACGAAGCAGTGGGCGGTAGAGAATTTTGCGCGTGTCGCGGAGTTCGTGGCAGAGCGTGGATTTGCCCCAGTCGCGATTGCAGCACCTCATGAGAGTGGAGTGATCCACGATCTACAGGAAAAAGCCTCGGTAAAGATCGTGTCGTTTGATTTGATGCTACCTGAAGTGACGGCCCTC
>DATNCH010000101.1:0-13222 GCA_035571655.1 Pyrinomonadaceae bacterium | reverse complement strand
GCTTCCTCCCGGCACTGTGGCCCAGGCGCTGCCCGTCCAGTATTGCACCTCGAAATTCGTGAGCGCATAACTCGAGGTCATCGTGAGTGTTGGCTCGACTGGACTGCCATAGTTCTGCTGCAAGCCGTACACATCGATCTCGCTGATGCTCTTAGAGCCGGCAAACTGCACCTCAATCCAATCGGGGTAACCAAAACTCGTGTTATCGGTCCACCAGCTTCCCGTCCCGACATGATCGCCATTGATCGCGTTGCTTGCCGAAGTCCCGGGGTAGAGGGTCGACGCAGTCGCGACTGCCCCATTCGCAGCCGCCGCCAAATTGCCGGGCGCGTAAGCTTCAATCTCAACCACCTGGCTGTGGTTATCGCCGGCTACATTCGTAACGTTTACGCGAATCTTGGTCGTGTTCAGTGGTGTGAAGGTAAATTTTCGCCAGACCTTATCATTGCCGGTGATGCTTCCTCCCGGCACTGTGGCCCAGGCGCTGCCCGTCCAGTATTGCACCTCGAAATTCGTGAGCGCATAACTCGAGATCATCGTGAGTGTCGGCTCGACGGGACTGCCCCAGTTCTGCTGCAAGCCGTACACATCGATCTCGCTGATGCTCTTAGAGCCGGCAAACTGCACCTCAATCCAATCGGGGTAACCAAAACTCGTGTTATCGGTCCACCAGCTTCCTGTCCCGACATGATCGCCATTGATCGCGTTGCTTGCCGAAGTCCCGGGGTACAGGGTCGACGCAGTCGCCACCGCCCCAGCGCTGGCGGCCGCAACGTTAACACCTGCTGCCGCTACGCCTGGTTCTGCTGTGATCAGCAACTGTCCATTGCGATACCCATACTCCTTCTGCGGACTGGTAGCTGCGGTATTAGCCGCATACTCTGCGACTAACTCGCCTTCAAAACCATAAATCTGCCAGGTCTCCTGATTGTTTATCTTTCTTCGCGTTCGTTGCCCGTCAGCGTTGTAGGTGTAAGTGGACGAGCCGCCAAACTTGTCCTGAATGGACGTGATCCGATTATCTGCATCGAAGTTCGCAGTGCCATAACCGGTGAACGTATTCTTGGTTTGATTACCGGCTTTGTCATAGCGAATACGTCTCGAAGTATCCGCCAGCGCCAGATCGTTCGGAGCGTACAAGCGGTTCGTCGCATCTTCCTTTTCAAAGCTCGTGTTGAATCCGAGAGCGTTCGGCGAGCTTGGCGTGATGTTGCGATTACCCCAGCGATCGTAGTTGTATTGTTGAGTGCCGGAAAGCGTAGAGCCGTTCAGATATTCGTTGACCGACGTCAAGCGATTCAACGTGTCGTAGCTGTAACGATCCTCAAAGTAGACACTATTGATGATCGTCTGACTCATCACCACGTTGCCATTGTTATTGGAGCCGCTGCCGCAGTGAACCGCAGGAGAGCTGTAGTAATCTACGAGCGCTCCGAGCTCGCCGCTCCACTCTTCGTTAACGTTTGAGGCGCGCACATCACAGAGTTGTCGGCGCACGTTGTAGTGCTGCTTTACATAAACGGCCGTGTTCGTCCCAAACTGTTCTTGTTTTAGTTCTCCGCCAGGTGCATATGAGATTCCCTGGGAGTAAGTACGTTGCACACCACCCAGGTTTCCTGTGAACGCCAGGTTGTCCTGGTCCATGTCTGCCAGTTGACCGGCACTATCGTAGTTGTAAGTAACTGAGTTTCCCGAAGGATATGTTTGTGATTTAACGTTGCCGGCACGATTGTAGGTACGCGTGGATTGATAGGTGTCTCTCCAGACGTTATCGAGCTTGAACAGTTGTCGCTGTACCAGAGGTCTGCCGGCGGCGTCATAACTGTCAATCGCCGTGTGGTCCACATCAGTGCCGGTAGAGATGTCTCCGCCTCTGTAGAAGTACCAAAAGCGTCCCTTGCCATATGTAGCGCCATCGTAGAAGCGCTTCACGTCAGGGTTGATTGTGGTGTCTGAGAAATCTGTAGTGATGTTGCGGTGCAACGCATCGTACGCATAATTGGTCACAACTCCGCGGGCATCAGTCTTCTGTGTCAGATCGCCACTGGAATCATATTGGTAAGCGATGGACCACGCACTGTTGCCGGTTATCGCGTCTGTCAGATTTAAGCCGTCGTTGGTCCCTTGTTCCGGATTTCGTGCGCGGATTAAACGCTTGAGCGAATCGTACATAAAGAATCGTTGCTGGCTTCCCTGAGTTACTTTCACCAGGTTGTCCAGCACGTCGTACGTATACAAAGTGTCGTGATTCAGCCCACCAGCAAGAGGATCTTCGTAAACTCCGATTAACCTTCCCAGTCCATCCGTTACGCTCTTTCTGGCTTTGCTTGCCGGATCGGTGACGGTCACGGTATTTCCGCTGTAACTGGTAGTCACAACTGCATTGTCCGGTGTCATCACCGACGTCACGCGGCCGGCGAGGTCGTAGGTGGTAATTGTATACTCCGCACTCTCTGTAGGAGGTCGAAACGGATTACTCGTTTGTTTGACGCGATTCAAACAGTCGTAGCTGGTGACTACTTTGACGTCTCCCTGCAGATCGCGCTTCCATACTTCCGTGGCTCTGCCAAATCCATCTGTGACCGTCCACGACCTTATGCTCGCGTCGTCGATACTATTCAGATCAGTTGTTGTCAGACTGTCGTTTCTTGCCAGCGTAATCCCAAACGCGGTTGCCGGTGCGTAATAGGTGCTGGTGTGGGTTTCTACACCTGTAACGCCCAGTGCGGACTTCACCTGGGTAGGCCGGTCAAAGGGATCGCTGTAAATCGTTTGAGTGACGACGTCGTTTCGATCCCGGAAGCCTGTCAGTAACCCAGTGGAATAATCGTACTGACTGCGAGCAGTCTGAACCGCCGCACCGGTCAGTGGTGGAGGACTGGTGATGAGCGTAGGCAAAGCATAGGTCGGAGTCGTGGGATTCTGTGTGGGAGTGCCTGGATCTTGCCCCAGGCCAAAGTTGTCAGCGAAGCTGACTGTCGTTTCCTTACCGTTAGGATCCTTCGTCGAGACTACATTTCCTAAGATATCGAAGCGGGGATATGTGTAAATGAACGTGTTCGTCGTATTTAGCCATTGTCCAACTCGCGTAACGTTTCCGCGCGTTGTTTTTGAAACTCCATAGCTGGAGTCATGCTGGGTTACCGGATCGTAAGGAGCTAATGCGCTGTGATCGGTGCCTGTGTAGACATCATATTCGGTGACGGTCTGCGCTATCGGATTGGTGGCTGCACCGATAAAAATGGACGTTGTAACAGGTAATGAGAGCAAGTGAATGGCGCCGTCAGTCTGATAGTTATAACCGTTGTTAGTTGAGAGGTAGGACGTGACGGTGCGCCGTTTCAACGTTTGGTCGAAGTCGTATTCCTTGACCTCGGTCACGTTATTGTATTGATCGTAAAACCTCTCGACTTTGGCCATCATGCCGTTGTCGAGATAGCTGCGCTTCTGATTTATGCGATTGTCGTTGGCAGGTTGTTGCTGCGTGTAGCCTGTCCACCAGCTAACCGCGGTTCGTTGTGTCCAATCAGTTTCCATTGCGCTAATGACAGCGTTAGCGGCATTGCGCATTTCGCTTCTGCTTTCAAGTCCAGTGGACCACAACGAATAACCGGTGCCGTTGACGCTGTCGACATATGCCGAAAGATAGCGACCAGCGGGCATGAAATAATGCTTTTCGTTTAGTAGTAATGTGCCTGAAGCGTTGTAAGCGCGTAGTTCGGCAGTGCTGGAGGTGTAGGTATAGGTCCAACTTCCTTCCAGGTTCGTGCCGTCTGTGTATGTGCGTCTGGCTGTGACGGCGCGATCGACGTCCGAAAGGTCCATGGGAACGGAGAAGGTCTTTACTTCCGCCGGTAACGAGAGACCACTCGGCAATGCAGTCGCCTGGGCATAGTCGTATTGCATCTTGCCACCGGTAGGCAGTTGCACTTCCGCAACTTCGCCAAACTCGTTGTATTTGAATAGCAACGAACGGTTATCCGGAAGTATCAGTTCATTCACTACCGATGCCTGATCCACGCGGCCCCTGTAGAGAATATGAGATTGAGGAAAGAGCTGTGATCCAGCCGGCTCCAGGCCCAGGATGATGTAGTTCTGCGGGTTGTTGTCTCCGGTGATCACGGGCAAGGTGGGATTGATACCAGCGCGATAGTTTTGATTCATCACGCCTGACTTCACTTTATAGACTCGAGTAGTCCCTCCATATCCCGGTATCTCGAGCAGGAGATTGAGTGGTTGACCCGTTTCCGGATCATTAAGGTTCTTCTTGATCCTGGTAACTCGATTCAGTTGGTCCGTGTAATCGACTTCATTAAGACTGGGATAACTAATCGTGATCTTGTTACCGTTGCGATCAGTTATGGACGTCGCCCGCCCCATTCCCACGAACCCAGGGGCAGTGGCAGTTTCGAAGTTGTAGCGCATACCATCGGCAGTAATCAGCACACCTGTGAAATCACCGTTTACGATCGCATTATCGACCTCACTGATGAAGACGATCCCGGAACCATCAGCCGCATGCCAGCGCTTGCCACGATATTGATCGTACCACTTGCAATTTCCGGTGTTCGGATGGGTGGTCGCTAAATGCGGCGCACCGTCCGTGTAGTCATCACGTAATTCGATTTCACCCTTGTCCGGCAAAACTACGGTGAGCTTTGTCAAATAGCGATTGTAACCACAACCTGGAGACGTCAATGGATCGATGCCGAATGATCGCATGCTTATCCACGGTGCGATTCCGACTGTCCAGCCTGGACCAAGGCGATTGTGGAAACCAGCTAGAAACTCACCGGCGCCATATGATGCGTACGCCACTGTTGTGCTGTTGTCTATGTAGTCTGTGTCCTTGCTGACGGACCACACTTTGCTGGAATAGTTGAGCGTTATGGGAATCGAGAAACCTCTGCCACCGACGGTTCCGAGGGGAATAGAGATATTCAGTGCGCCGTTGCTCAGGTTAACGGTGCCAACGTCTGGCGAAGTGTAGCTTCCAAAAGCTGAAACACCTGCGGCATGCTGTGGGGGCGTGCCTCGATCGAATTGAGAGGCGGCTTGTCCGAAAGCTGTGGCGCTCGTTAGCACGATGAAAATAAACGACGCCAAAATGTTGGGAGTGATCTGGTGGAGGGATGGTCGCGACATTTCAATACTCCTGTCGAATACAGACGGTTGAGGGATCCAGAGCCTATGGCTCGACTGTTAACACAGCTTCCTGCGTCTGCTTGCCCGGCACTCGTAACCGGTAAACGCCTGGGCTTAACTCCACCAGCGAACGTCCGCGCCAATGGCCATGGGCTCGTTGCACGTTACCGGCAATCGCAGGTCCGCGATCGCCTAAACGCTCCACCAACACGCCACTCCGCGCATCAGCCAGATCTTCGATTAAAATTAAAATGAGACCTTTGCTTACTGTTGCAGTGGCAGGTTCAATTCCTTCGGGGTAGATGGTGAACCGAATAGTGTCGGAGGCCACAACAGCCTTACCTTGCGCTGAAACTCGAGTTCCTTTCGAAGCGCGTAAGCCAATCGCGGCGATCACCACGAGGCTTGCGAGAACGACTGCTGTTAAGGCCAGGTATCTGAGCTTTCTCGGAAGATGCGAGGATACGGATTGCTGAACCAACCAGAGTTTTCTCCACATGGTGTTCTTCCTCGACAGACGGGTTTTATTGAAACAATGTTGCGGCGAGGCTGTAGTTACAGAAGTATGGGGGAATTAAAGTCCGGCCAATCTACTCTTGATGTGGCCCACTGTCAATTAAAATTGTTGCATTTAAAATTGTGCATGCACCTAACGATCGCGAGTCAGATCACAATCGCGCCAACGTTTCTGCAGAAGCTTCTTCGTGGGTGTTGTTCTCAAACGCCAACTGTGCTAGGAATTTTGTCGTGCGCAATCGAAAACTGAATTCCAAATTTATTATCGCGCTCGGAATAGTTTTGATCATCGTGAGTTCGGCGAACGCCTCGCGCGCTTTTCAGCAACGCGGAAGTATTCGAGGCCGTGTGGTGGCAAATATTCCCGAGCAACGCCGCATTGTACCGGGCGTCGTCGTGACTCTCAGCGGTGAACGACTCGGCGAGCGAAAACTTCAGACCGTCAGCGACACGGAAGGCCTGTTTGATTTTCAGGGTCTTATAGCCGGCGAATACCTGGTTACCGTCGAATTCACCGGCTTCAAAAAATACGAACAGCGGCTGAGTGTGCAAATCGATGCGACTGTCGAGCACGATATTCTTTTGGAGCCTCTGCCGGTCGCTGAGTCAGTCACCGTCGTCGACGATCGAACAGATGCGAGCAAAATAGAATCTACTACGCCGTCTGTCATCACACAGGAGGCATTGCGCGACGCGCCGCTGATCGATCAGAAATTCCAGGACGCGTTGCCGTTGTTGCCGGGTGTCGTGCGCGGCCCTGATGGAAACCTGAACGTCAAAGGAACACACCCGAGCCAGAGTGGAATACTCGTGTCGAGTTTGAACGTCACGGACCCCGTCACCGGCACGCCCGCGATCGAGTTGCCGCTCGAAGCTGTGGAAACCGTGCAGGTACACTCGAACCCATACTCGTCGGAGTTTGGAAAGTTCACGGGTGCGGTGACGACGATCGAGACGCGATCAGGAAGCAACGACTGGCGCTACCTGGTGACCGGCACGTTGCCACGACCACGCTGGCGCGACGGAAAACTCTACGGTATCGGTGCGGCCACACCACGAGTCGCCGTTGGCGGTCCGATCAAGAAAGACAAGCTCTTCTTTTTTCAGAGTGTCGAATATCGTTTCGTGCGCACGAACGTGCCGAGCCTCGAAGCGCTCGAAGAACACCAGCGCGACATCAAACGCGAGAGCTTCGACTCTTTTTCACGCATCGATTATGTCGTCAACTCCAACAATCGCCTGACTGGAAGCTTCTCGCTGTTTCCGCAGAAGTTTGACTACTTCAACCTGAACACTTTCAACCCTTCAGACACGACCGCGAATTTCCATCAACGCGGCTGGTTCTTTGCGCTGAACGAACAGGCGACGTTCAAGTCTGGAGCACTGCTGCAATCGAGCTTCAGCGCCAAACAGTTTGACGGCGACATCTTTGGGAACAGCGCTGCGCCTTATTTGATAACTCCGGAACGGAACTTTGGCGGCTGGTTCAACCGGCAACATCGCGAGAGCCGGCGTTATGAGCTGCTCGAAGTCTTTAACTTCGGGCAGCAAAAGTGGCGTGGCACGCACGCGTTAAAGACTGGAATAAACCTTAGTCACACGTCATTCGAGGGCACCGACAGGAACGAGCCACTACGCATTCTTCGGGCGAACGGGACAACTCATCAACTAATTGACTATACAGGCGAAGGCGTTCTCGCTCGCGAGCAGAACGAATTCGCCGCGTTCGTGCAGGACAAGTGGATCTTGAATTCGCGTGTCGTGTTTGACCTGGGCTTACGCTACGACCGCGATGGGATCGGCAGGAACAACAATTTCGCGCCACGTCTCGGATTCGTGTTGACGCCGTTTGATTCGGATCGCACGCTGGTGCGCGGCGGCGTCGGTCTTTTCTACGACAAGATCCCGCTCAACGTCGGTTCGTTCGAGCAGTATCAAAGCCGGCTAGTGACGACTTTCGCTGGCGATGGTCTAACACCTGTGGATGGACCAAGGCTGCTTCTCAACACAGCGCCCGCGGAGTTGAAAAACCCGTATAGCCTCGCGTGGAATCTACAGGTCGATCAGCAGTTGCACTCGCGTTTGTTGCTGCGACTCGGCTATGAGGAAAGAAGCACGCGACACGATTTTGTTCTCGAGCCTGTCGAGGATGCGTTGCTGTTGCAGAACAACGGTCGCTCGCGTTACCGCGAATTTCAGGCTGTAGCCCGGTTCCGTTTTCAGGAAGGCCGCAACATTTTTCTGTCGTACGTGAATTCGCAGGCGCGCGGTAATCTGAACGACTTCAACACGTATTTCGGAAATCTGAAACACCCGGTGATACGGCCCGATGAATACGGGAGACAACCGTTCGATGTGCCGCACCGGTTGCTCTTCTGGGGCGACTTTGGACTGCCGTTCGACGTCGTCGCCACGCCTGTCGTCGACTGGCATAGTGGTTTTCCATTTTCACTACTGGATGAGGAGCAGAATTTTGTTGGACCACGCAATGAGGGCGGGCGCTTTCCGAAGTTGTTGACGTTTGATCTGCTCGTGACGAAAGGGCTAAAGATTCCGTTTCGTGGTAAGAAGTACAAAGGGCGGGCGGGGTTCACGATCTTCAACATCACGAATCACTGGAACCCGCGTGACGTGCAGAACAATCTCGCCAGCCAGCAATTCGGGACGTTTTTCAACAGCCCCGATCGCAGTGTGCGTCTGAAGTTCGAGTTTGTAAAGTACTGACCCACGGATTTCACTGATTGGTAAATCCGCGATTTTTCCGGTTAATCCGCGTGCAAATTTCCTCTGAGGATCTGAATATGAAGCATTTGTTTGTAATTCTGATTTCCCTCTTGTTTTGCCAGACGCTGATGGCCCAGAGTGAGACGCCATCAAAATTCGAACCGACGAACCACGGTTTCAACTACGAGCGGCGCATCGCCATGATACCGATGCGCGACGGCGTGAAACTCCACACAGTCATCCTCGTGCCGAAGGGCGCCAGAAACGCGCCGATGCTCATGACGCGTACGCCGTACAATGCAGACGGGCTCACCAGTAACAACAACAGCTCCGATCTCGGCTCGATCCTGAGCGGCTATGACAACGCAACCGACGTGATCGTCGAAGGCGGGTACATCCGCGTGGTCCAGGACGTTCGCGGCAAGTACGGTTCCGAGGGCGACTACGTAATGAACCGGCCGCTTGTTGGACCACAGAACCCGACGAAGGTCGATCACGCCACAGACACTTACGACACCATCGACTGGCTCGTGAAAAATGTCCCGGAGAGCAATGGGCGCGTCGGCATTCTCGGAATCTCCTACGACGGCTTTCTGCCGTTGATGGCGCTGATCAATCCGCATCCGGCATTGAAGGTTTCCGTGCCGATGAATCCGATGGTCGATGGCTGGATGGGCGACGACTGGTTTCATCTCGGCGCCTTTCGCCAGCAGGGCATGAGCTACATCTACGATCAGGAAGCAACGCGCGGCAACGAGATCCTTTGGTGGACCAGTCACGCCGACGATTACGACATGTTTATGGAAGCCGTTTCCGCCGGTGAACTCGGCCGCCGCCGTGGACTCGAACAGGTTGGCTTCTGGCGCAAGATTATCGAGCATCCGAATTACGATGCTTACTGGCAGGACCAGGCGGTCGACAAGATACTCGCGAAGCAGCCACTCAAAGTCCCCGTGATGCTCGTACACAGCCTGTGGGACCAGGAAGACATCTACGGCGACATCGCAGTGTACAAAGCGATCGAACCCAAAGACACAAACAACGACAAAGTGTTTCTCGTGCTTGGTCCGTGGCATCACGGGCAGGAGATTCGCGACGGCAGCGCGCTCGGCGCGATCAAATTCAACAGCGACACGGCGTTGACGTTTCGACGCGAGATACTGCGGCCGTTTCTCGATCAATATCTGAAGGAGGGTGCGCCGAAAGCGAACGTGTCGCCGGTAGTCGCATTCGAAACCGGCACTAACAAGTGGCTGCATCTGTCGAGCTGGCCTCAGGGCTGTGAGAGCGGGTGCACTGTGAAACCGACGCCGCTGTATCTCAATGCTGGCCTGAGTGCGGGTTTCACGTCGAAGTCCGGGACGCCGGACTATGCAGAGTATGTTTCGGATCCGTCGAAGCCTGTGCCTTACCGCGCACGTCCGATCGACGCGACGAGCTGGTCGCGGTGGTTGGTTGACGATCAGCGCGAGGCTTCGGGCCGTCCGGATGTCCTTGCCTATACTTCAGAAGTTTTGACTGCGCCCGTGAAGATCAGCGGCGAGCCCATCGTGAATCTGATGGCTTCGACGAGTGGAACGGATTCTGATTGGGTGGTGAAACTGATTGACGTCTACCCGGATCAGGTTGCGGGACAGCCGAACATGGCTGCTTACCAGTTGATGATTTCCGCCGATGTTCTTCGCGGTCGCTTTCGCGAGAGTTTTGAGTTTCCAAAACCGATAACGCCGAATACGCCGCTGCTCTATCGCTTTGGGCTGCCGACGGCGAATCACGTGTTTCTGCCGGGACACCGCATCATGGTCCAGATTCAGTCGAGCTGGTTCCCGCTTTACGATCGCAATCCGCAGACGTTTGTGAAGAACATCTTCTGGGCCAAGCCGGGTGATTACATCAAGGCCACGCAGCGCATCTACAACAAGAGCTTTATCGAGCTTCCGGTAGTGACGAAGATCGGATCCTAAAGAGGTGCCGTAACGCGGTAGCGTCGGGTCGATGTATCGCGGCGTTAACCCGACGCTACCGAGTTGCGGTACTGACCTCGATACCTCTTAGTCGCAAGGAGCTACATATGAGATTTACACTCACTCTATTACTCCTCCTCCTCTGCTTCTCGTCGGCCGTTGCCAAAGACGAGATCACCAAGGAGCTGATCACCTCAAACGGCAAACAGCGTCCTTACTATCTCTACGTCCCGTCAACCGTCAAAGCGCCCGCGCCGCTGATCATCATGCTGCACGGTTCGAATCGCACCGGCGTGACGCTCGTTGAGAAGTGGAAGGACTTCGCGAAGAAGGAAGGCATCATAATCGCCGGCCCCGACGCCTCAGATTTGAAAGGCTGGGGCTGGCCGCAGGATGGGCCAGACTTCCTGCACGATCTCGCCGAGGCGTTGAAGAGCAAATACCCGGTCAATCCGCGCCGCGTCTATCTCTTTGGTCACTCAGCCGGCGCGATCTTCGCGTTGGAGATGGCGTTGATGGAATCGCAGTACTTCGCCGCGACTGCCATTCACGCCGGCGCGCTCCCGCCGGACGATATGAACCTGATTGATCTCGCGAAACGAAAAATTCCGTTCTCGATTCAAGTCGGCGACAGCGACGAATTCTTCCCGGTCAAGATCGTGCGCGAGACGAGAGACGCGCTGAAAGGAAAAGGCTTTCCGGTAGATTTGATCGAAATTGAAAACCACGATCACTGGTATTACGACAAGGCAGCAAAGTTCAACCAAACTGCGTGGGAGTTTCTCAAAAAATACGAGCTTGATGCTGACCCGTTCTATCAAAAGTACAAGTGGGACAACTAAAACTCAGGAGCCCTTCATGCGTAAACTTCTCTTTCGAGTAGTGGTGGTCGTGTTGTGCCTGGCTGCGTTGCTTGCCGAAAATCAGTCCGCCTTGACGATGTCCTCGCCCGTCGAGGATTACAAAGCCGACGCCATCGCTGAGGTCGACGCAATGGCAAAACAGTCGCAAGTGATGGTCGACATGGTCTTCAGCTTTGGCGAACTCGGCTTCCAGGAAGTTGAGACTTCAAAGTACCTCACCGGCATTCTCAAAAAAGAAGGCTTCAAAATCGAAGAAGGGATCGCGGGAATTCCAACCGCATGGATCGCGACGTGGGGTTCCGGCAAACCAGTCATCGCGCTCGGTTCCGACGTCGATTGCATTCCGCAGGCGTCACAAAAACCCGGCGTTGCTTATCACGATCCGCTGATCGAAGGCGCGCCGGGTCATGGTGAAGGTCACAACTCCGGTGTCCCGCTCAACATTACTGCGGCGATTGCAGTGAAGCGGCAGATGGAACGTCACAAAATTCCCGGCACGATCAAGGTTTGGCCGGGCATCGCCGAAGAACTGGTCGCCGGCAAAGCTTTCTTCGTGCGCGCAGGAGTTTTCAAAGACGTTGATGTGGTCCTTTTTACGCACGTCGGTAACAATCTCAACACGTCGTGGGGCGCAGCGTCTGCAACCGGACTCGTGTCCGTCGAATATACGTTCAAGGGCGAAAGCGCACACGCTGCGGGCGCTCCGTGGCTGGGCCGCAGCGCGCTCGATGCGGTTGAATTGATGGACGTCGGTTGTAATTTCCGTCGCGAACATCTGCGACTTCAGCAACGCTCTCATTACGTGATCACAAACGGCGGCGATCAACCCAACGTCGTGCCGCGTCTGGCGAGTGTCTGGTATTACTTCCGCGAGCTCGACTACGAACACATCACACAGATGCGTGAGATTGGCGACGACATGGCCAAAGGCGCAGCGTTGATGACCAACACGACAGTCACTTCGCGTGTGCTCGGATCAGCGTGGCCCCAACACTTCAACCGCCCGGTTGCGGAAGCAATGTATGAAAACATCAAGAAGGTGGGACTGCCGCAATGGAGTGAAGCAGATCAAACGTTGGCGAAGGCGTTGCAAAAGGAAATCAAGGCGCGCGAGCAGGGTCTCGCAATGGAGTTGATGCCGCTCGCCGGCCCAGTTACAGACGAGACAAGAACGCGCGGCGGTTCTGACGATATCGGCGACGTCTCGTGGAACGTGCCCACCGTATCGCTGCGTTATCCGTCAAACATTCCGGGACTCCCAGGTCACAACTGGACCGACGCGATCGCGATGGCGACACCGATCGCGCACAAGGGCGTGACCGCGGGCGCGAAAGTAGTCGCCATGACGCTGCTCGATTTGTTGACTAAACCGGAACTGGTGGAACAGGCGTGGACTTACTTCCGCACGGTGCAAACAAAAGATACGAAGTACCAACCGTTGATCTCCGCTGACGACAAACCGCAAACGTGGCTGAACCAGCGCACGATGGATACGTATCGAGAACGTATGCGGAAGTATTATTACAACCCGGAGAAATACAACACGTATCTCGAGCAGTTAGGAATCAAATACCCAACCACGCGGTGAAGCAACAGGAGTTATCTGTATGGCTGAAGTGAAAACAAAACCCACGCAGGCAAGTGTCAAAGAATTCCTGAATCAGATTCCCGACAAGCAGCGGCGTGAAGACTGTTTTGCGATCGCGAAGACGATGGAAGAAGTCACCGGCGCCAAACCAAAGATGTGGGGACCGAGCATCGTCGGTTTTGGCAGTTATCATTTCAAATACGACAGCGGCCGCGAAGGCGACTGGCTGATGACCGGGTTCTCACCGCGCAAGAATGATCTGACGCTCTACATCATGATGGGCTTCGAGAAACATCGCGAGTTGATGGAGCAGTTGGGCAAGCACAAGACAGCCAAGTCGTGTCTCTACATCAAGCGACTGTCCGACATTCATCAGCCCACGCTGAAGAAGCTGATCAAAGCATCAGTCAAGCAGCTAAACG
>DATNCH010000100.1:0-25514 GCA_035571655.1 Pyrinomonadaceae bacterium | reverse complement strand
GGGTTCGCCGAGCCGTGCAGCAGATTCAACGTCGTAACGCCGCCTGCCAGTTCGCGGTAGAGGTCGACGTCAGTCGGATTCAACACGTCTTGTGTTCGCACCATGGACGTGACGGCGAGCGTGCTTTCGTTAATGGTGTCGAGCATCGAGTGTGAATGGCAGTCAATGATGCCCGGCATCACGAACTTGCCCGTGGCGTCGATGATGCGTGCGTTCGCAGAAGCGTTCAGGTTTTTTCCGACGCCCGCAATCTTGCCGTTTCGCAGCAGCACATCCGTATTCTCGAGTGTGCCGTGCGTTATGGTGAGCACGGTGGCGTTACGGATCAGCGTTTCGGTCGATTGCCTCTGCGCACGCGCCGCATTCGAAGGCAATGTGCTGATGATTGAGAGAAACAGGAATCTTGCAATGAATCCTTTCATGGTTCACTCCCTTTTGAAATGCTTCCTCGCAAAGGCGCAAAGACCGCAAAGAAAAACCGGCTGTTTTCCCTGGCTCCTTTGCGCCTTTGCGCCTTTGCGCCTTTGCGCCTTTGCGCCTTTGCGCCTTTGCGCCTTTGCGAGGAAAACTAGTTCGGCTGTCCCGATCGCGTAGCCGTAAATGTTCCTGGTGACGATCCGACGATCGTCACGCTCCCACGAATCTCGTTGTTCGCGAGTGTGCCGGCGAACGTTGCTTCGCTCGTCTGTCCTTCGACGTTCACCGAAACCGTGAATCGCACTTCACCGGCGCTCGTGACTGAAGCGTTCGAGATCTCACCCGCTCCGAGTGGTCCTGAGATCGAGCCGGTGAGACGATCTCCTTCCTGCCGCAAATTCAACGTGATCGCCGTGTCGCGCGAACCTAGGTTAACGTTCACCGCCCAAGCCCCGCTCAGAAGGTTGCGAGATGGACCACCAGTCTGCGGTTTAAGATCGACCGGACGGCCATCAATAAAAACCTGAGCGATGCGAGTGTCGCGCGCAAACAGATCGCCGCGCGTGACGGTCAGGTTGGCAATCTTGCCGGGCTCAATCGATCCGAGTTGACTCTCAACGCCGAGTATCTGCGCGGGCCAGATCGTGAACGCACGCACGGCGTCCGCAGCCGGAAGTCCGTTCTCGATGACTCGCCTCGCGTTGGCCATCAGGTCCGCGGTATCCGTCAACGAACCCGACTGAAAACTGAAGCGCACTCCCGCTTTCAAGAGCTTGCCCGCCGTTTGTTGTGCTTCGACCCGTTCACGCAGAACGCGCATCGGTTCGGGATCCACTTCCGCCATGGCGGGCGTCGTGCGTTTCGGCAGGTTGAGCGACAGCAGCACCGGCACGTTCTGTTTTGCCAAGCGCTCTGCGACACGATCGGCTTCGCGACCACCCGCGACGATGAGACGAAGCTTGAACTCGGATGCGAGACCCAACGCGCGAGTTATTTCTCGTTCGGTGTTGACAAGCATCACGACGGGCATTCGACCGTCCACGACGGGAATCAACGCGGCGAGAGATCGATCGGTGTCAGGACGGCGCGTGCCGCGCGGATTTCGTTCGTAGATCGCCATCGAATCGCGATAGCGTTGCGCGTCGAGCATCATCTGTCGCAACGTCGAAAAGACGCCGAGCAGAGAGCCGGGATAGATCCCGCGCAGCGGTGTGAAACCAACATGCATCGCGACCGGCGAGCGCACGATCATCTGCTGCGGCGTCTCGCCGGAAAGATTGATCAACGCCGATTGGCCCATCCAGACGCCCGTACGCGGCGACGTCAGCGCCGTTGTGATGCCGATACTTCGCCACGCTTCGATCTCGTTGCCACTCGTTTGTATGGCGTCTTCCGCCATCAGTTCGGGTTGCAGGCCCGGAGGCTGAGTCGAGTTTGGACCACCGCGCGGGCTCGAACTCGGAAGCGGGAGCAAAGCAGCCAAGCCACCGCCAGGCGATGGGGTCGGCGACGGCTCCGGCAGGCCAAGATTCGTGTAAGAATCGATCAGGCCGGGGTAAACAGTTAATCCGGTGCCGTCGATGACGCGCGCATCCGGAGGCGCACTTACGTTGACGCCGGCGGCGACGATCAGGCCATTGCGAATGATCACCGTGCCGCGCTCGATCACGGGTCCGGAGACAGTGACGAGACGAGCATTTGTGATCGCGTAAGTATCGATAGCGCTGCGCTGAGCGTTGGTGTTTAGGTTAAGAGAAAGCGCCACCAACAAAAGCGCCAGTACCGCGACAGGAAGGCGCGAACGGACTTTTGGCATAGACAACCAAATCCCCACGTTTCGGATTTTGCGAAAAGCGTTTCAGGAAAGATGAGGAAGCTTATCGTAAGAATGGGCTGCGAGGGAAGTGGCGCCGCGGATTTTCACGGATAAACGCGGATCGAATCCGTGTTTTATCCGTGAGGATCCTTGGGCCCTGATTTTACTTGTTTGCGTTGCGCGGTTTCGCGTTCGCGTTGGCGTTTGCGTTTGTGTTACCAGCGGAAACCTTTAACTGGTTCTTCACACCCTTCACGCCTTCCACGGCTTTCGCTACAGTTTCTGCACGCGCCTTCTGAGCTGCACTCGCGACAGTTCCAGTCAGCGTCACGACAGCGTTATCAACGTCAACATTGATCGTCGAATCGCGGAGATCGTCGGCAGCCGCCAGGTCGAAGCGCACCTTCACCCAGAGCCAGCCGTCATTCAAGCCGCTACCAACCGTTCGCCCTGACTCGCGTGCCTCGCGCTGATATCTTGCCTTATCGCGTTCGTACTCCTCGCGAGTCGGCGCGCGATTCGTATTCGAATTGGCGTTTACGACTGGCGTCGAAGTGGCGACGGTGTTGGTGTTAGCGTTCGCATTCGCGTTTGCGTTAACGGTCCTATTGTTGTTAGCCGCGTTATCGCACCCGACCAGCAACACGGCGATCGCTGCTATCAATATCATTCCCTCGATTTTGCGTCTCATCCTGCAAAAGACCTCCTTGCATTAAACAGCTCAAGTTCGGAAAACATACGTTCCTTGCAAGAGGTAGCAACTGACGGGCCTAAAGGAGGGACTCAGAACTTTTTACCACTTAACACTTCCTTCTTTTGTTGTGTCGATTTCTGCAACTTTTGGTGCGTCCCCGAAGAGGTAGCCTTTTATGTTGTCGAAGAGGAAGTTTTGAGCGTCAGGGTTGGTGAGGTCCAGGCCGTAGTGATTGATGATCTGCGTCTGTTTTTGCAGCCAATCGCGCCAACACGGTTGGCAGATCTCCGCCGCGATTCTTTGTCCGAGCGCATTTGGAAACGGTGCAAACCCGAGCCCCGGACGTTTCTCGCCGCAGTGTGTGCATTTAATGTCTTCAGCCATGTTTAATACCTCCCTGTTGAGCCGCTCGGATTGCAGCAATCGTATCATCATCCTTCGGCTTGAATAAGCCCAGCGGACGCACGTCGCTGTGACGCAGAACTCCCTGCGCATCAATCACAAACACCGATCGCGCCACCTTCCCGGGTATCAACGATCGCGCGCCGTAGAGTCTCGACGCCGTGCCTTCGGAATCGGAAAGCAGACGCAAAGGCAGATTGTGGTGGGCAGCAAATTTCTGGTGCGACTCAACTGAATCCGACGAAATACCAACAACCTCCGCGCCCGTCGCGACGTAATCGTCCCAACGATCGCGCACCGAACACATCTGCCTGGTGCAGATCGGAGTCTCATCGCCGGGATAAAACAACAGCACGACCACCTTGCCGCGATGGTCCGACAAGCGCCAACGGTCGCCGTTCCCATCTTTGAGCGTGAAATCAGGCGCAGGTTCGTTGAGAGTTGGTTTGTCCATCACTTGACCAGTCCCGCGAGAATGTTCAGGGCTTCGTCGAGCTCTTCGTCCGTGTTGAAGAAATGCGGCGACACACGCAGGCCGGCGCCGGGTCGCCAGTCAACAAACACTCTCTTCTCCGCTAAACGTTCTGCCGTGTGTTGCGCGTCGTCGACTCCGATCATCACCGATCCACCGCGCTGACTTTTTTCGAGAGGTGTGTTGATGGCCCAACCCCGCTCGCGTCCGAACTCGATCATCGATTCGGTTCGACGTTGTGATTCCGCGGCAATTTCGTTGATGCCGACAGCTTCGATCATTTCGAGTCCGGGTATCGCCGAGTAGAGCGCCGGAATACTCGGCGTGCCTTGTGCAAACCTGCGGACAGATTTCGCGTAACGCAACGGCGCGGGCGCGAATTCGAAAGGCGAATCGTGCGCGACCCAGCCGGTCAAACGGGGTCGAAGATCTCTTTGCAGATCCGGTCGCACGTATAAATAGCCGCACGATGGACCACCACAGAGCCATTTGATCGTGCCGCCAATCAGAAAGTCGACATTCCAGTCAGCAGCATTTAGTTGCAGCACACCGGCTGACTGGTAAACGTCCAACAGGACCTGCGCGCCTTTGCCATGCGCGCGTTCGACGATCGCGCGCGCATCGACGCGATACGAACTGCGATACGAAGTGTGCGACAGTGCGACGAGGCTCGTTTCGCCGTCGATCGCTTCGAGGATTCGTTCCAGCGGAACGGACACGCCGTCTGTCGACGGCACAACAACAACTCTGGCGCCCATCTGCCGCTGCGCGTCCCAGAAGTATTCCATCGAAGGGAAGTCGAGCGCGGTCGTGACGACTTTGTTTCTGCTGCTGCTTTTGAAGTCGAAGCAGGAAGCGACCGTCGCCATCGCGATGGAAGCGTTTGGCTGGATCTGAACTGAACCCGGTTCGCCGCCGAGGATGCGTGCGATGCGATCGCCGACACGCCGCGACAGCGTCCACCAGTTCGTGGCCCATGCGTCTTCGCTGGTGTGATGTTCCCACGCGTCGTAGTAAGCGATCATCGACTCGCGCACAGCACGAGGCACCGGGCCAAGACTGTGACTGAGCAGATGAATGCCCGAGGCCAGCGTGGGAAATTGATCGCGATGACGGTTCATCCTGTATTCATCCGTGAAATCTGTGGCTCATCAGTTTTTGCTCGACAGATAAAGGATCACGCCGTAGCTCCTCGCAAACGCCCTTCGCCTCGTCGCCAATCGGCGGATCGTATCGTTCCTCGCGAATCGCAGAAAGGATCTCACCGGCCACAAACTCTTTCGTCATCTTCGGAACATCCGCACCGCGACTCATGTCAGTATCGATCGTCGTCGGCATCACAGTGATCACGCGCACGCCATGAGACGAAAGATACGCGCGCAGCGCCTGGCCCAACGACAGCAACGCCGCCTTCGTCGCGCAATACGTTCCAACGATCGGCAGGTTGACTTTCGCAAACGCCGTCGCGACGTTGACTATCACGCCGTCATGCTTGCTCATCATACCCGGCGCAACCGCTCGAGTGACGCGCAACACGCCGAGATAATTCACTTCCATCTCTTGCTGCGCGGCTTCAAAATCCATCGTCAACGGATTGCCGAAACCCGCAACGCCGGCGTTGTTTATCAAAATGTCGAACGTCCCCATTCGGGAAACCGCCTCGACGTCCGCGTCGCGTCTCACGTCCAACTGAACCGGAGTCACACGCGGTCCCTGAAGCGCTTCGCGAGCTTCAGGGTTGCGCGTTCCCGCGATGATTTCCGCTGCGCCCGCGTCGATCAGTGCTGTGACGAGTGCCCGGCCGAGTCCGCGACCAGCGCCAGTGATGAGTACTCGTTTCCCTTCAATCTCCATGTACGTCAACCTTTGAAACTTTACTACTACGTTGCATTCGCGCGAGCTGATACAACAGCACGCCGGCCAAACCCCAAACGAATATCAGCTCGATACTCGTCAACGAACCAGAATTGATCCGCTCCATCAAGGTCTGCGTCCTCAGTACTTCCGCATCCTGCCGCAACTGAATCACGATCATCACGGCCATCGAAAGCAGAGAGAAAACGGCCGCGGCCTGTTGCACGCGACGCGGCAGGCTAATCTCAATCTCGCTCGAAAGCGTCGGGTTCAGTCGAGGGAGGAACAAAAATACTAAGCTGTGTATGAAATAAAGCACGACAAGCGCAAACACTGCAACGTTCAACGCGAGTGAAAGCTGTCCGCTGACCAACAAAATCGCACAACCGATCAGCGTCAGGGTCAAGCCGCGAATCGGAGTCGCGGTGGTTTTATTGATGACGCCGAGCCAACGCGGTGCCAGGCCGTCCTCGACAAACATGATCGCGAGTCGTGATGGAACGAAGATCGTTCCGTTGAGGGCGGTCATGATCGCCGCGATCGCGCCGATCGTGACGAACAGCGCGGCGCCTGCGGGCAGATAGAGCGACGCTACTTCAGCCATCGGCGCGCTGCTCACCTCCAAGCGCCCGCCGGGCAGAACGCCAAACGAAACGATCGACGTGAAGACGTAGAACAGCGCGGTAATAGTGATGCCTTTCAACAGAATTTTCGGTAAGCGATGCGTGCTGTCTTTCACTTCGCCCGCCGTTTGTGCGATCGACTCGAAACCAGCGTACGCGAAGAACAGCGGCAACAAACTCGCGCCAAAACCGCCCACGCCGTGCGTGAAGAATGGTGTGTAGTTCGAAGTATTGAGGACAAAGAGTCCCGGCACGATCAGAACCAGCAGCGCCAGGCATTTCAATGCTGACATCACGACCTGCATGCGCCCGAACCAGCGGATGCCGATGACGTGAATCGCGTAGAACACGACCAAGGCTGCCAACGCTAACGGTAGACGGTATATCTTCCCATCGATGCGATTGCCGCTGAGCGCGATCAGGTATCCGGCGAGCGCGTTGGCAAGATACGCGCCCGCGCCGATGTAAGAGATGATCTTGAGCCACGCGCCGACGTACGCGAGACGGAGGCCTTTGACGGTTCGCGAAATGTGCAGGTACTCGCCTCCAGGCTCGCGACCGAGCGGCGTTGAGAGATACGCAGCGTAAGGTATCGACGTCGCAAGAATCGCGGGCGTGAGAATCAGGTAGCCGAGAATCACACTTGGGCCAGTGAGCGCCCAGGCCTGGCTTGTGACCTGAAAAATACCCGCGCCGATCAGGATGCCGATCACTGTGGCGTAGGATTCAAGCGTGCCGAGGTCGCGACGTAGTTTCACAGGATTCACAAGATTTTTTACAAGATCCTGTCCATTAATTCATTAGATGGCAAACTGGGATCCAGAACCTTTTCGGCGCTCTCAACACCCGCCACCGGAAGTCTCTGCGAATCGATCAGCCCGAGTTGGGCCAACACTGACGCCTGGTCCCAGTAGATGTGTTCGTGGGCCAACTTGCCGTCGCGGAAGTGAACGATCACGACGAGCGCTACCTTTACGTGTTTGCCCGTCGGCTCAACACCCGGCAACATCCAGTCCATCTCGATGGTGTGCGTAAACTCAAACACCATCTCGTCGACGACACGTTCCATACCGATAGTCCGCGATACGGGTGTCATCTGTGTGTCGGGCGGCATCTGTGGAATGAAACGCTTCGAATAGAACTCGCGCAGTTCGTCGTGGCCCACGCCGCCTGTCATCACGGGTACGTGATTGACGTACGAATCGGGAACCATCGTTTCGAGCGTGTCGTCGGTGTTGCGCGTCGCGAATTCATACTTCACGTGGTCGTCCCAACGCGCGGAGAGAGTTTGTTGCGCGCTCGCGAGGCCGGCGCCCGCAAGATGGGTTACAAGAAATTCGAGGCTGCGAAGATTCGCGAGTTCGGCAGCCGCGGCGTCGTAATGCTCGCCGCCCGGACGCCCAAAAGCGTGGTCGAGACCTGCATAGTCGTGAATCGTGACCAGCGGATTGCGATCGAGCTTGTCGTGAATCTGTGCCTGCGCTTCGGGCGGACAGAATTTATCGTGCTCGGCGATGTGCAGGAGTAATGGACTACTCAGGTTCTGTGCTTCGTCCAGACTCTTCTCGATGCTGACGCCGTAATACCCGACCGCGCAATCCGGTTTGAACCGCGTCGACAACAGATAAGCGAGATTTCCGCCCATGCAAAAACCGACGGCGCCGACACGACCATTGCACGCGCTGTTGCGACGCAAAAATTCCATCGCCGCCGCGGAGTCTTCGACGGCTTTGGCTTCGTCGATCTTTTGATAAAACTCGACGGCTCGCTTCCAGTCGTCGCCTCGATCGGTGAGTTGCACGCCCGGCTCGATTCGCCAAAACAGATCCGGGCAGACGGCGACGAATCCGTGCGCCGCATACCAGTCGGCGACGCTGCGCATGTAGCTGTTGACGCCGAAGATCTCCTGGAGCACGACGATGCCTGGTCCATAACCGCTGGCGGGCAAGGCGAGGTAAGCGTCGAACTCTCCGCCGTCGAAGGATTTGATTGTGATCATGATCGACAGATTACACAGATCACACAAAAGCAGACAAGAATCCGTGTACTTTATGTAATCTGTGTACTAATTTTCCCCGACCCATTCTTTACCCGCAGCGCAGACGCGGAGGAAGTTGCACATGAGGCAGTGCGGCGCGGTCTTCACGGGAAAGTCTGCCGGATCGTTAGAGTAGATGGTGCGCTGCATTGCCTCGTCGATAGCGTGTTTGCAACGTGCGGGATCCAAAAGCTCGTCAGACAGGTGGACCTCGATGTTCGGCTCGAGGAAGTGCAGCGTGACACGCAGCTTGTTGCCTCCGAGCGACGGAAGCAGTTCGCGCACGGCAAGCGCGTAAGCTTGCATTTGCAGTTCGTAGTCTTCGGCCGCGGTGTGTACTGCTTCGGTCTTGCTGGGATCTTCGAAATCAAAAGCGAACTGCGTGTTCTTCGCTGGGGCGCGCGGGGCTTTCGGCTCGGGTGGCGCAGTCGCCGTGATGCGGTTTGTTTTGAAGTCGATGATTTCGATCTCGACTACACCATCCGGCGAGCGCGTGATCAGGAGCTTATCGATGATGCCGAAGAGAATTCCCAACGGGCGGCGCAAACGAAAACCGACTTCACTCCACAACCCTTCGCCTCCCGGCGGAGCGCTCTGGTCCACCTTTTTGGGAACCGCCTCTACGCGCTTGTACACGTCACTGGCGAGATAATTTCGCGCGAGCGGAAGCAGATCTTTGATCGCTGCTTCGGTATTTAACTCCACCAAACGATCCGCGAGTTGCGCCTGGCGCAAGTGTACGACTTCTTCAAAACTGCGCCGCAAACACTCCTCCGCGTTTTGATCCGGCGTGTACTGTTCGCAGAAGCGATGAATCACTGAGCCTTTCAGAGTGGCAGTCAGATTCGCGGGCGGCTCGGGCGCATCGGCGTTATTCCAAACGGCCATTTCATCGCGCGACGGCAGTTGCAGCACGCGATCGAAATAATACTGCCGCGGGCAGCGTCGATAATTGATCAATTGCGTGACGCTGAACCGGTGAATCGCATTGCCGCTTTGCTGACCTACTGAACGTATTAACGGAAACGCTTCATAGAGCGAGTCGGCGGAGTGCATACTCGTCTGCGGCTCTCCAACTTCAGTCGGAGCTTCTTCCAGAGGTTCCTCCGCGAGATTGATCGTGAGTTGCATCTGAACGTCAGGCGCGAGTTCGACGACGCCGCTCGACGATCGATCGCGCAATTCCAGCGCCTGCCAGATCCATCTCAGCCACGAGTCGTTCGTGAGATTCAACGTCGCGAGTTCCTGTGTCACGCCCGACAAGATCAACCGATCCTCAGCGCGCGACGCGGCGACATACAACAAACGCATGCTTTCAAACTGTTCGCGCCATGCGTGCCGCTTCTCGAAATTCGTGAACGTGCAGCCCGCCACGAGATTGCCGCGACCGTCCGGCACTTTCAAAGTCAACCCTTGATGGCGATCGAGCAGCACCCACGTGTCTGTCGCAACTCTGGAGAGCCGTTGCAGATCCGGAATGATGACGATCGGAAACTCCAGACCTTTCGCCTGGTGAATCGTCATCAGTCTGACCGCATCGGCCGCCTGATCTATTTGCCCTTCGCTTTCGCGACTGCCAATCGCTTCAAACTCCTCGACGTAACGCACAAAGTCGCGAATCAGATGCGTACCCGAACTCTCGAAACGCGAGGCAAGCGTAAACAGCCGCTCGACGTTTGCGAGACGCTGTGCGCCGTCGAAATTCGCGGCAGTCACCGCCATGTATTCCGATTCTTCAACTGCAAAACGAAGCAGATCCTGAATCTGATAGTGATGCCTGCGAGCAACCAGTTGACTGATGAGTCGCGACGCGCGATCGAGCAACTCGTGTTCTTCAGGACTGATGAATGCGATCTCGTCGTGCCGATTCAACGCGGTGTAAAGCGGCCGCGTGATTGAGAGAGACGCGGGGAAGGAGGGACGCGGAGACGCGGGGAAGGAGGGACGCGGAGACGCGGGGAGAGGGAGAGACGGGGACGCGGAGAAAGTTGTCACCGCGTCTCCGCGTCGCCCCGTCTCCGCGTCTCCGCGTCGCCCCGTCTCCGCGTCTCCCCCTCGCCCCGTCTCCGCGTCTCCAAGAAGCGGCGCGCAACGCAGCGCGAGCAGCGCGTTGTCAGAGATTCCGCAAAGCGGTGATCGCAGCACCGCCGCTAGCGCAAGCTCGTCAGTCTTGTTGTCGAGAAAGCGGAGCAGTTGAATGAGATCGGTGATCTCTTCACGCTCGTAAAACCCGCGCCCGAGCACCGTCTGATAGGGAATGTTCGCGCGCCGAAAGACCGACTCGTAGATCTGCACCTGCGTCATCGCACGAAACAGCAACGCGATGTCGCTATATTTCAACTCGGGCGACGTGCGCTTGAGCGTCAGAATGCGCCGTGCGACCTGTTGCGCATCGAGCACGCGCGAATCCTGTTCGGCGCGTGGATCGTCTTCGAGCGACGGCTTCGTCGAAACCAGAAACTCAACCAGCGGCCCTTCGTCTCGCAGCTCGCGCTTTGCATCGCTCTGCTCGTGTTTGACGTAGCCCAACTGGTCCAGGTTCTTGTATTCACTCGATGGAACGTCATCAGGAACCTGAAACAAGCGAGCAAAGAGGTAGTTGAAAAACGAGATCAGCGGCTGCTGGCTGCGAAAGTTGAGTTGCAACGGCTTCTCTTCGCCGCCGGCCGCGAGCAACGTCGACGACATCTGGCGAAATACGTCGACGTCCGCGCCGCGAAATCCGTAGATCGACTGCTTGCGGTCGCCGACGATGAAGAGGTTCGCCGGTCTGCGACCCTTCGCGAGTGCGAGTCGTTCGAGTAAAACTCGCTGCACGGCGTTCGTGTCCTGAAACTCGTCGACGAGAAAGAACCTGTAGCGCTCCGAAGTTCGTGCGATGACTTCCGGCCGTTCGAGCAACGAGAGCGTTCGCAACTCGAGATCGTCGAAGTCGAGCGCTGAGATCTTTTGCTTCTCTTCGTTGAGTCGCTGATCGACACGCGTGAGCAGGTTGACCATCTCCAGCGCATACTGGCGTGCAAAGAGATCGAGACAAACTTGCGGCACGCGGCCTTGCAACTCTTTCCCCCAGACGAGCGTGTCGAGTGCTTTCACGTGATCGGCCACGGGCGCGCGAGCCTGTGGGCGATGAGAGCGAAAGTTTTCAACGAGCCGGCAGAAGTCGGCGAGCGTCTCGTGCGAAGGGATCGTTCTCAGTAGTCTCTGCGCTGCGGCCCATGCTGAAACGACTTCGGCCTGGTTGGTCATCGCGGCTTTCGTCGTCCTGCGCACGCCGAGAAATTCAGACATGACGCGATCGAGTTCTTCGAGAGCGCGCGCGTGATCTTCTTCAGTTGCGTGGACGCGGGCGGTTGCGAGCGCGAGCTCTTCGAGGCTGAGGCCCTGGCCGCGCGCGTCGCGATAGAGTTGAGTCAGCGCGGCGGCGAGTCTGCTTCGGCCGACGCCGAGTGTGAGACGTGAAATCTCGATGTGACCGTTGCTGATGAATTCAGAAAGAACTTCTTCGACGATCGATTCCAACATCATCGCCGCGCGATGTTCGTCGAGCAGCAGAAACTGCGGATCGATTCGCGCCTCGACGGGAAACTCGCGCAGCATGCGCGCGCAAAAGCCGTGAATGGTCGTGATGACGGCGCCGTCGAGAGTGCGTTTGTAGTTGAGCCAGCGACGACGCTCCGCTTCGCCGGAGATGCGAAGCATGAGGTTGATCTCGCTGCGCAGGCGTTCGCGCATTTCGTTGGCAGCGCGGTTGGTAAACGTAATCGCTACGATCTGATCGATCGCGAGGCTGTGTTCGCGGAGGATGTGGATGTAGCGCTCGACGAGCACCGTGGTCTTGCCAGAGCCCGGGCCTGCCGTCACCGAGATGTGCTTGTCGATCTCGTATGCGGCTGCGGCTTGTTCCGGTAGGAGTACGCGTACTTCTTCAGACATTCGCATTTCCATGATCGACCCGACGCTACCGCGTTACGGTACTGACCTCAACCAAGCATCATCTCAGGGGATGAGGTCAGTACCGTAACGCGGTAGCGTCGGGTCTACTCACGGGACACGCCTCATTTCTTCTTCTCAATTCGATCGCGATCGTAGCGGCAGACGGCGTCGTAATCACAAAATCGACAGGTCTTTAATCTCTCAGAGGGATCCACTATGAATCTCCCGGCGCGCATGCCGTCGAGGAAGTCCCAGATGCGCGCGACGACTTCGGTTCGAATCCTCTGCCAATCCTCATCTGTGAACACCGAGTTCTTCGCACGCAGGCGCAGGTATTCCAACTGGCTCGCGCGATACAGACCTTTGTTGCGCCGGTCTTGCGCTCCGCGAATCACGTAGTAGCCGCCGCCCGCGATCGGCTGATCGGGGAGGATCAGTTTTTCGAGCGCTTCAAGATAGATCGGCAGTTGCAGACTTCTGCCGGAAGTAATGTCGCTTCGACTGGCTCCAGTGGAGAGTTTGTAATCGTAAGCGACGACGGTGTTGTCGCGCGCGACGTCCACGCGGTCGATCTGTCCGCTGATCTTGATCTTCTCCTCGCCGACAAACGTTTCGCGCGTCAGTTCGAGAGGCTCTTCCGTCGAATCCGGATCTTTAGCCGCCGAGCGTGCGCCACCAAACGCGACTTCGAAATACGTCGGAAGCACTTGTTGACCTTCCGCTTCCGCCTGGATTTCCAACTCGTACAACAGCACCTGGTCCAGGAGGATCTTGCGAATCTCTCGATCGATCTTCCAGATCTGCTTGTTGAGCGGCGGAACAACGCGTTCGTGTTCGTCAAACACGCTATCGGCAATCCGGGCGAGTTCCGTTTGTAGTTGCTTTCTATCTAATTTGTGTAGCGGCTCGCGACGATGTCGTTCAAAGAACCTTCGAAGGACGTCGTGCAAAAGCTTGCCGGCGTCGATCGCCTGTAGATCGAGCGCCGCTTCACCGCGCGGCTCGAGTCGCAAAACTCTTTGCGCAAAAAACCGATACGGACAGTTGCCGTAGACGCTGAGTCCGCTCGCACTGTGTACAAAATCCGGTCCGAATTTCAGGTTCAACAGCCGGAGCAAATCCGGATCGGTGATCTCGCCGTCGTAAGTTCCCCAACGCGGGCTGGCGCGTTCGCGCTCGATCTCGATGCGTCGCAACGCGGCGTCGCTGAGGAAACCGTCGTTGCGCGCGAGCGTCAGCAATCGCGTGATTCGCGGCTGCGGCAACAGACTTTCTTTTTTACCACGATGCAGATGGCGCTCCTGCTGGCGCACGAGGCCGACTTTCATCTCCGTGGTGTTCGCGGCGTCGGCGAGATTCTTGCCATCGTAATCGCGTCGCACGATCTCAGTCTCGAGTCGGAACGGCGCGATCGCGCGGCGCAGCTCGTCGACGTAGTAAGAAGCGACGGTTTCTGAATCGTCGCCGAGCAACAACGGGCGCGTGAGATATAAACGCTCAGTAGCGCGACAAGTTACCTGGTAGAAATAGTGTTCTTCCTTGAGCAGCGTGTTGGGTGAAATGTCTTCGAGCGTCAGACCGTACTCGCGGAGCCGGTCGCGTTCTTCGTGTGGATAGATCCAATCGCGTGAGGCGCTCAGCGGAAATCCGCCTTCGATCAGTCCAGCGAGAAAAACAGCGCGAAACCGCAGACCGCGCACGTCCGTTGCTTCGAGCACACGGAGACCATTCCGATTCGGCGCCCCAAAGAGTTGCGATTGAAAACCCATCGAGCGTCGCGTCTCGGTGAGAAAGGTGGAAAGCCGAACGGGGGCAAGCCCCCCTTCCTGACCTGCAACACTTCGGCCCAGCTCGATGCTCTTGATCGCAGAGACGAATGCCCGACGCAACGCTTCGAGCGCGTTGAAGTTGAGCATCACTTGCGGCAGTTGCTGTTCGTCAGTCGATTTCCGTGCAGGGTCCGCGATCTGATCGCGAAAGCCCAGTCGGTCCAATAAACGCATCAACTCCTGGCGCAACTGCGTTGGTTTGCCTTCACGAGGCACGGCGTGCAGCAGTTCCGCAAAGCGCTGGGCCACGAGCGAGGTCCAGGCGAGCGCCGCCGGATGAATGTCACGCGATGGACGCCGTTTTCTTTCGGCGCCTTTTTCGTCCAGCTTTGCTGTTTCAGCGTTTTCGAGATTGTCGGCGATGTCTGCATCGCGGTCGTGCGCGCCCGGATCGATGTTCAAGATCTCTTTTGTCGCAGCCGCGCCCGGAAGATCCGTAAACAGTTTGTATGCGCGCGCCAGCCACGCACTGACTGTCAGTTCGCTGCCGACGTAAGCGAAGGCGTTCTCGAGCGCATCGGCATCCCAGAAGCCGATGCGGTAACGCTGCTTCAACTTCTCGACGGTTTCCGGCGTCAGCGTCTGCGCATCGGCGCGCAACAACTCCCGATGCCGTTCATCGAAGCGCTCTGATAGAACACGCATCTCCGCGTCGCTGAGACGGAAGTATTCCGACTTGATCAGATCTGCAACTTCGGCGATTCGAGTCGAGGGATTCTCGTCGGTGGTGAGACCTTCAAGGAGCGTCAGAAGCTTGAGTGCGGCGCGGCTTGCCGGCACATCACCCGCATCGACTCGCAATTCGAGATTACACGGAATCGATTCCTCCAGCAGCACACGCGAGATTATCGGACCGTAAGCAGTGCGTTCACGTACGACGAGCGCGATGTCTGCGAGTTCGTAATTCTCGGTCAAAACCAAACGCTTTACCTCGCGTGCGATCGTGCGGATCTCAGTGTCGCGATCGCCGCACTCGAGATAGCGGATTTCCTTCGCGACAAACTCCGGCTCGTCAGAAATCGCTTCTGACTTCAGCGGATTGAAAAGATTCTCGCGCAGCGACGCCAAGACACCACTCGACGCCGTGTAATCGTGGGAGGGCACTGTGTCGAACTTCGCGATGCTTTGCAATTGCCCAATCGTTTCCTCGAACGGAACGAAGATCTCGGGGTTACTGTCGTCGTGGTTGAGATTCACGATCGTTTCCGGAAAACGCGGGATCAACTGCCGCAGAATCTCGCCCTGTACCGGCGTGAAATCGAAAAATCCATCGACGATGAAGAGTTGCACTTTCGACAACCATGGAACCTGCATGCTGTGCTCATCGATGAATCCGCGCAAGATCTGGAGCGCGCGAAGCTGGTCCGCGTCTTCTTCCGTGAAATGGTTTTGGTTCAGAAGGTCTGTGTAGGTGGAATAGATGAGCGCGATCTCGTTGTCGAAATCGACCTGCGTGACGCCTCGCGATCCGTTGTTTCCTTTTTCGAGATCTCGAGCGCGCGCAGTGAGGATGTCGATCAGTTCGGCAGGCGTCCTCGCAGCGCGTTCGATCTCGCCGAGCACTGTCGAAACACTGTTCACGCAACCGTCGCGCGTCGCGAGTGGCGCAAGTGCTTTCAGCTTGTTCGTCGCGAGCAAACTGCTGAGGACCTGCGAGATCAGGCTGCGCTTCAGCGGCAACTCGTCGCGATCGATCGGAATGCGCGGCGGCAGGCCGTGTCCCTTTTCATCGATTGCGGAATACAGCACGCGCCGCACGAAACCACGGAAAAGATGAACCGGAAGTTCGCCCCAAACTCCGCGATTGCGCGTGCCGTCGAGGATCTTTTGCGTGACGACTTCGAGCAGCGGGTGCGAAGCCGCGAGATAGATGAAAGCGTCGCTTTGATTATTGGCTACAAACTTGGCGCAGCGCTCGATGAGTTGCGCGCGATTGTCGTTCAGTAGAGGACCCAGCCAGATCTCGTTCACTGGTTAATGATTTAGCCACAGATGACACAGATTGATCCAGATCAGATCTGTTTTAAAATCCGCGGAATCTGTGTCCTACTTCTTACCGTTTTTTGCGGCTTTCGCTTTCAGTAGCGGAAGTTCGTCGTCGGGGAACAGTCCACCTTCGTCAAAGCTCAGGGTTCGAGTCGCTTTGTCGATGGGTTCGAGCGTTTCAATCTCATCGCCTGTGATCGCGCCGCGCTCTTTGAAGCGTCGCGCCGTCACGAGCACGCGAGTCTCGAGTGAACGCACGCCACGATTGTAAGAGTCGAGCGCGCGATCGAGACCCCGGCCGATGTCGTCGAAGTGCTTTGTAAACGTGCGCAGGCGATCGTAGAGACTCCGCGCGAGGTTACTCACCTCATGCGCGTTCTCCGCCATCTGTTCCTGGCGCCAACCATACGAAACTGCTTTCAGCAGCGCAATGAGTGTCGTGGGCGTCGCGATGATCACGCCCTGCGCAACGCCGTCTTCGATCAACTTCGGATCGTTTTCGAGCGCGGCGCTGTAAAAAGTCTCGCCGGGCAGAAACAGCAACACAAACTCGGGCGTTGGCTGCACCGTCTCCCAGTACGACTTCCGGCTGAGCGCGGTAATGTGAGTTCTCACAACGCGCGCGTGATCCTTGAGTCTTTGTAAGCGCACTTCCTCGTCAGTCGTCGAGATCGATTCATAAAACGCGTCGAACGGAACTTTCGAATCCACCACGATCGTCCGGTTACCCGGCAGACGCACGATGACATCCGGACGGATGCGACTCTCTTCGGTCGCAAACGTTTCCTGTTCCGTGAAGTCGCAATACTGAAGCATGCCCGCAAGCTCGACGACGCGCCGCAACTGAATCTCTCCCCAGCGTCCCCGCACGTGCGGCACACGCAACGCTTTCACGAGGTTTCCAGTCTCTGACTGAAGCTGTAAGTGCGAGTGTGCCAATACTTTAACCTGCTCCCGCAACTCGGAATACGCGCCCGCGCGCGTCTTCTCCAGCTCGCCGATCTTGCCGTCGACTTTTTCCAGCGACTCCTTCAGCGGTTTGATCAAATCGCCGATGGCGTTCTGCCTCCGCTCGAGATCGCCTTTCGCGTTTTGCTGAAATGTTTCGAGGTTCTGTTTTGCGAGGTCGAGAAACGATCGATTGTTGTTTCGCAAAGCATCCGCTGAGAGCGCTTTGAACGCGTCGGTGAATATCTCTTCGGCGTTGTTAAGGAGCGAGAGCTTTTCCTGGCTGGCCTTGCGTTCCTCCTCAAGACGCGTTTGGAGCGCCGAAAGGTCGGCCAGCGTGCGCGCATTCTCAGTTCGCAGAAACTGGCTTTGGTCCGTTTCACGATCGAGTGCTTCGCGGAGCTCGCGCAATTGATCGTCCTTGCCTGCGAGACGCTCGGTCAGCGTGGCGCGCTCGCTGTCGCCTGTCGCGCGGCCGCGATCGAATTCGTATTTCAGTTTGGTCCGAGTGATGAACCAGATGGAGAGACTGCCGGCGACGAGGCCCACGGCCAGCATCGACGCGGGGAAGACAATTTCCATGCGCGGGATTCTACCACTGGCGGGCGTCCGTATCCATCATCTTGTTTGTCCGGGTACCCTCGACCCCAATTTATTGGGGATTTCCTCGCAAAGACGCAAAGACAGAGGTGGCCTCAGCAATTGCATTTCTTTGCGCCTTTGCGTCTTTGCGAGGAAATTACCTGCGAAAACTGGCGACCATCCGCTCATACACTTTGCGCGTGACGCGTACGTCGTTGAGGTTGTATTCGCGAATCACGTCGAGTTTTCCGGCTTGATAGAGATCAAACACCTTGCTGCCTTCCACGTCGGCCGTCTTGCTCGACTCGATCCCCAGCGCCCACGCGACGTCGTCAAGGCTGACAAACCGTTTTGCGCCGAGCCACCAGTTATGCATCGTGTCGAAGACGCCGCGAACGTTGTATTCACCGAGATTTACAAACGGGCGACACTGAATGGAATGCACCAGGCAGCGCTGAAAGATGAACGGAAGATCGAAACCGATGATGTTATGACCGACGAGCTCGTCGCAGTCGCAATCGAAATCCTTCATGAAGGTGACGAAGTCCTGTAGCGCTTTCTTTTCGTTCTGTTCGAAACCGTCGCTGTCGATTCCGAAGACGTGCTCGCTTACGTCCGGACCGAGACCGGGAAACTCCAGGCCCGGAATCGGGCCGGCGTGAAGCGCGATCGACAGCACGCGCCCGGAAGCCGCACTCAGCGCGCCGAGGGCGTAGCAACGTTCTTCTTCGGCGGCGATGTCTTCGAGGTAGCGCTGTTGTTGTTCGAACCGCATGTTGCCGAGCCGCATTAAACGTTCGAGTTGCGGTCCAACTCGTTCGCGGAAATCCGGGAGCGTGATGGTTTCGATGTCGAGCGTGTAGGCGCGCGGGAGGCGTGGATCGGCTTGCTGGTGTTCGCGGTATTGTTCGAGCGTGATTGGCCGGTACTCGGCGACGACGAATTGCGAGCGATCCTGAAAAGTCTCGAGTTTGCCGGTGACGCCCCACAGTCCGGGTTTGATCTCTTTTTGAGTTTCGAGAATCTCGCCCCAGATTTTGAGAGCGATCGTGCCGGTTGCGTTGCGCGCCGACGCGTCGCAGAAGAGGCGGCCCTGTTGCGTTCTGCGCTCCCGCACCGACGTGACGAGGACCATGAGCCAGAGGTCTTCACCGTGGGGAATTTCGGGGATGGGGATGTTGCCGCGCATTAAAACTTTCGCCCCATGAGCATCCACGCGATCATCTTGTAATCGCCCATGAACGACCAGAGCGGATATTTGAAAGTCGCGGGCTTGTTCTTCTCGACCAGAAAATGCGCGAGCCACGCGCAGCCGTAACCAGGAATGAAGCCGAGCAGGAAGAGCCACCATCTGCCAGATGCGATGAAATAGATTACCAGCGCAATGCCCGCGGTTGTGCCGATCAGGTGCAGCCAACGCGTAGCCGTGCGGCTGTGCTCAGACACGTAAAACGGCCAGAATTCTGAGAATGATTTGTAGCGCTCGTTGCTCATAAAAACATTTGACAGGATTTCAGGATTTTTCAAGATTGACAGGACGAATCTTGTAAATTCTGTTTAATCTTGCAAATCCTGTCCAAGGTTTTCTTCGACGTGCTCGACGTGGCTCATACCGATGAGCGCCGTCGTAATTCCCGGTACGGAGCGAACGAATTGAATCGCCGCTCGCGGTTCAATGCGACCCTGCAATAGCGATGCGCTCGCGACTACAGTGACACCCAATCGCGTCGCCGCATCAACAACCGTCACGTGCTGTCCATCGAGCGTCTCATTCGCCAGCGTGATCGCCTCTGACATCGCAAGGTTGAATGGCAGTTGTATGAAACGAAATCCATGATCCTCGCCGCCGGCTTCGCGCGCAAGCTCGACCATCCGCACCAGCGAATGATGATCGCGCGACTCCGCCGGAACACGAAAACCATTCCACGTCGCGACGCCATAATGCGCCAGCTTGCCTTGCTTGCGGTTCTGTTCGAGCCGCTCGAACGCAAGTTTCAGCCGCGCATAAAACTCCGTGGCTGAAACATGCCCTAACTGCGATTCGGGATTGTGAATGTAATAAACATCCACACACTCGAGCTCCATGTTTCTGAGCGACTGGTCAACCTGGCTTTGGAGGTAAGCCGGAGTCATGCAGTGACTGCCCGCGACAACGTCTTCAAACGAAGCGATGCCGGGCTTCACGAAAGTTTCGTTGAAGTATTCGCGCACGTTTCGCGGTGGTGAACCGTCGAAAGGCAAATAACCGCCCTTGGTGCAGATGACGAGTTCCTCGCGCGCAAAGCCGCGCTCGGTCGCGAGCTGTTTCAAGGCGTGGCCGATTGAACGTTCGCTGCGCTGGAAACGATAGTTCGCGGCACTGTCGATGACGTTCGTGCCGAGTTGGACCGCTCGCACAACAGCGCTCGCGTAATTTCGATCGGTAGCTTCATCGGCGTTGCCGAGATACGTGCCAATCCCGATCGACGAGAGGACGAGACCCTGTTGCTGCCGAAAATGATCTCCGGCAGCGCGGCCGGCAAACCGATCGCGATAGCGTTCGGTGCCTTCCGGTGTGGCGCGATTCGCTGGCATATTGATAACGTAGCACAAAATGAGAACGCAATCCTCTCTCGATGTCAGTGACGACACGCTGAACGAAATCTCTTCTTCGGCGATGAAATTAGTCTTCGACTATCTAACGACGATTTCCGAGCGGCCGGTTCGCGCTGAAAATCACGCGGGTAAAACGACAGACTCAATCGACGCCGATCTCTCGACGGAAGGCGTACCGCTCGACAAACTCATCGACGAGTGTCGAGCCATCATGGATCTCAGCCGTCACAACGGACATCCGCGGTTTTTCGGTTACGTTGCCTCACCGTCGACTCCGATCGGCGCGTATGGCGACCTCATCGCATCCGCGTTAAATGCAAACATCACTTGCTGGCGTTCGGGACCAGCGGGCACCGAGCTCGAGCGCATGGTCGTGCGCTGGCTCGGATCGCTGATTCATTACGATCGCGAAGCTAACGGCCTGTTGACCAGTGGCGGCTCGATGGCCAACATGATCGCCCTACTGATTGCCAGCCGCCGGAAGTCAGGCGCGGATGCATCGCGTCGCGGGCTCTGGAATTCAGGACCGCCGATGACGGTCTACGCTTCCGAAGAAGTTCACATGTCGATTCCGAAAGCCGCAGACATTCTTGGCTTCGGGCGCGATCAGGTGCGCGTGATCGAATGTGACGATCGTCAGCGCATGCGCGTCGATCTCCTCCGCCAACGCATCGAGGCCGATCTGCGCGAAGGGTTGCGGCCGTTTTGCATCGTCGGCAGTGCGGGAACTGTTAATACAGGAGTAGTCGATCCGCTCGCCGACATCGCCGGCGTCGCACGGGAGTTTGATCTTTGGTTTCACGTCGACGGCGCTTACGGCGCTCCCGGTGTTTTGGACGAGCGTAAAAGCGCGCTCTTCAAGGGCATCGAGCGCGCTGACTCTGTGTCGCTCGATCCACACAAGTGGCTCTACGTTCCGGTCGACGCGGGCTGTCTGCTATTCCGCGACGCCGCGGCAGCACGTGCGGCGTTCAACACGGAAGACGCGGACTACATTAAAACGCACGGATACAGTGACGAGGAGGCGTTCGCGTTTTGGGATTACGGCGTGGAGCTCTCGCGTCGCTTCCGGGCGCTGAAGGTTTGGTTGACGTTGCAGTACTACGGGAGTCGTCGCATCGCCGAAGCGATCAGTGACGACATTTTGCTGGCGGAGTATCTCGGTGAGGTCGTCACGAACGCCGATGACTTCGAACTGCTCGCGCCGGTCGAGTTGAGTATCTGTTGTTTTCGGTACGTTCCACCAGGCGCGAATAACAGCGACGCCCAATTGGATCGTTTGAACGCGTCGCTCATGGAACTCGTGCAGAAAGGTGGCCGCGCATACGTCTCTAACGCGACCGTGAACGGACGCTTTGCGTTGCGCGCATGCATCACGAACTTTCGCACGACAAAGTCGGACATCGACACCACGATTCAGGTCATCCGCGAGGCCGCCACACGATCTGGAATTTAAATGTACGATCACGAACTCTCAGTAGCAATCGGACTCGCACGCGTCGCAGGCGCTGCGATTCTCGAGCACTACGACGGTCCTATCAGGGTCGAACAAAAGAATTCCGCCGCCGACGTCGAGCCAGTGACGCAGGCCGACAGAATCGCCAACGAACTGATCGTCACGGGTCTGAAGCGTGAGTTTCCGGACGACGGAATTCTCGCGGAAGAGTCCGTCGATACGAAACGTCGCCTCGAGAAGTCGCGCGTGTGGATGGTTGATCCACTCGACGGCACGAATGGTTTCATCGACGGCAACGGCGATTTCGCTGTTCAGATCGGACTCGCAGAGGAAGGTAAACCCGTCCTCGGAGTTGTTTATCTACCGCTCACAGGGACTCTGTATCGTGCGGTGCACCATCAAGGGACGTGGATAGAACGCCCGCAGTTCCCTCCGGAAAGAGCGGACGTTTCCAATAAAACAGTTCTGTCGGAAATGCGTCTCGCAGCTAGCCGCTCCCACCGGAGTCCGAAAATGAATAAAGTCGTGGCACGGTTCGGCTTTCGCGAAGAGGTCCAACGCGGCTCGGTTGGAATTAAGGTCGGCTTGCTCGTTGAGAGACAGTGCGACGTTTACATTCACTTGTCGCCGCGAACGAAGCAGTGGGACACGTGCGCGCCCGAAGTGGTTTTGACGGAAGCGTTGGGGCGCATGACCGACCTTTTCGGCTATCCTCTGAACTACAACGTTCCCGACGTTCAGAATCGCAACGGGCTCGTCGCCAGCAACGGAGCAGCCCACGATCAGATCATCGAAACCCTCGCTCCGCTACTGAACGAGTTTGGTAGAAAACGTGTACAGGATTAACAGGGTAAATCCTGTCAAAAAATATGACCCGACCCAAATCCTTTCTCACCTATTTTCTGCTCTGTGCGATACCCCTCCTGCTGCTCGCCGGGCTTAATTATTGGAACGCGCTCCGAACAGTCGACTCGACGCTCAGGGCAGTCGTGCAGAACGATCTGAACTCGCTGAACGTCGGCGTTGACGAAGTGCTGCGCGAGAGCGAGCGCTATATGCGACGGCTCGCGCTCACGCCAAACGTACAAGGCGCGTTAGGCAACAACACCGATCAGAATTCAGCACCCCCAGATCTCCAACCTCAATTTCAGAGTCTCGCGTTGTTTGATCGTAATCGGCAACCACTCTGGTTTCGTCAACGTGACAGTGTATGGATACCGGGAGTTTCTGGTTCGAGTCGACCCGATAATATCCCGCAACCCGACCCCCGCGTTTGGACAATGCAAGGCAACGATTTGATCGACAGACCGGGGAGCACAAATACGACACTCGAATACACGTCGCCCGTACCCGACAAAAATGGCGCTCCGATGGGAGCGCTCGTAGGTGTTCTCGATCTCGAAGCCGTGTTTGCGAGCGCCTCGCGCGGCCTGGCATCAACTATGGTGGTTACGGATCGCTCACGGAACCTCGTCTATCACACTGACCCATCAATTTTTGTTTGGCGTCCCGGCCAACCGTTGGGGCGTGTTGCGGCGCAGTCGCCCATTCCCAAGCTGAACCTCGACGTTACGGTCGCTCGCGATCCATCAAGTCTAAAATCATCTGCTCATCGTTGGGGGATCACCGGCCTGGTCCTGGCGGTGTTGTGCGCGCTTGTCGCGGCATTTCTATTAGAACGCCACGTGCAAGGACGATCTCGCGGAATCGCCCGCGTCACTGAAGACGTGTCGGCGATCGCGAAAGGCGAGTTGGACCGTCGCATCATCCTGCAATCAAGTGACGACGCTCGCGGTCTTGCTGACAACATCAATGTCGTCACCGAACGTCTGCGCGCGCAAATCGCACGCGAAGAAGAGTCGCGGCAGTTTGAGTCGTTTCTCAGACTGTCGGCGATGCTGACGCACGACTTGAAGAACGCGATCGAAGGATTGTCGCTGACCGTCGGCAACATGGAGCGACATTTCGATAACCCGCAGTTTCGCACCGACGCTTTAAAAGGCCTCACGAGTGCTACTGAGAAACTGAAGGCGCTCGTCGCGCGGCTCTCGAGGCCGCTGACAAGCTTGAGCGGTGAACACAAGCGACCAACAAACGTCGATCTCGTTCCGATCATTCAACGCGTTATCGCAACGAATGCCGAACCGGCGCGAGGTAAACACAAGATCGTTACGCGACTGCCGCCGAGTCTATTTGCGCTCGTCGACGCAGCACGGATCGAAGAAGTGATCGAAAACCTCGTTCTAAATGCCCTGGAAGCAATGACCGAGATGGGCGGGACCCTGACGATCGAAGCCGGAGAAGCTGCGAATGGCGCGTCGATGTTCTCTGTCAGCGACACAGGTCGTGGCATGAGTCGCAGCTTTATCGAACGTCGACTTTTTCGCCCATTCTCCACGACGAAGAAAACGGGTATCGGTCTCGGCCTCTACACGTGTCGCGAAGTAATTAACGCCAGCTCGGGTTCGATCGAAGTCGATTCAGTCGAAGGCGCTGGAACGACTTTTCGCGTCGTGCTACCATCGATTCCACACGACAGGCGTAACTAAAGGCGGGCGCGGCAAGAGAGCCCGTTGCAAAACATACCCATTACGCCCGTTCCTCTTAGCAGTACTTGCCCAGAAGCTTTGGTCGGGACGCCCGTGTGCAGGCGGCTCAACCTGTTTGTGTGAAAGCCGGATCGAGAGATGAGCAATCAGCCACAGCGTAAAGGCACTGTCTTGGTTGTCGACGACGACGACACGGTGCGCAGTGGTCTGTTCTGGGCGCTGACGTCCGATTACAAGGTGTTCCAGGCGGCGTCTCGCGAGGACGCGTGTACGCAGATCAACGACGAAGCGATCGACGTGGTCGTGAGTGATCTACACCTGCCACCGAACGTCGACGACATTGCCGAAGGTTTGGCGCTAATCGACGTCGCGCGTGCGCAGGATCCGCCGATTCAGGTGGTTGTGATCACCGGCAGCGACTCGAAGCGTGCGGCTTTGGAAGCTGTGAAACACGGCGCTTACGGCTTTTTCGAGAAGCCGCTCGATTCGGCGGAGCTGTTGCACATCGTGACCCAGGCGGCGCGAATGCGACAGTTGGAGATCGAAAACCGGAGACTGCGCGAGGAGTTGTCGCGGCCGCCGGGGTTCGCGCATTTGATGGGGACGAGTCAGGCGCTCGAGCGAGTATTGAAGCAGGCGCGGTCCGTTGCGGCAACGAGCGCGACGGTGTTGTTGAGTGGTGAGAATGGTACGGGCAAGGAGATGGTGGCGCGTGCGATTCACCAGGAGAGTCCGCGAGGGAGTGGTCCGTTCGTCGCGGTGAGTTGTGCAGCGTTGCCGGAAGCGCTGATCGAGTCGGAGTTGTTTGGTCATGAGAAAGGCGCGTTCACGTCGGCAACGCAAATGCACAAAGGCCGGTTTGAGCTCGCTGATGGCGGTACGCTTTTTCTGGACGAGATTGGCGATCTTAGTGCGGCTGTGCAGGTGAAGTTGCTGCGCGTGTTGCAGGAACGCGAATTTGAGCGTGTTGGTGGAACGAAGACGTTGCCGGTCGATATCAGGTTGATTGCAGCAACGAATCGCGATCTGGAGAAAGAAGTCGCGCAAGGGCGTTTTCGTCAGGATCTGTTTTTCCGGCTTAACGTCGTGCCGCTCGTGTTGCCGCCGCTGCGCGAGCGTCCGGATGATATTCCGATCCTCGCTGCCCACTTCGCGTCGAAGTCGGCGCAAAAGTACGGGCAGCCGACACCGGAACTCGAGCCTGCGCTGGTGGAAGTGTTACTTGATTACAACTGGCCTGGGAATGTTCGCGAGCTCGAAAATTTGATCGAGCGACTGGTGGTTTTGAGCAACACCACGACACTCGGTCTTGAGTTT
>DATNCH010000099.1:0-8178 GCA_035571655.1 Pyrinomonadaceae bacterium | reverse complement strand
CACTCTGCAAACGAAGCGCGCCCACTCTATTCGCCGGACGGCCGCCAGCTCGCCTTCGTCTCAAATCGGACCGGCAACGGCGACATCTATCTACTGACACTCGCAACGGGCGAATTGAAACGTCTCACCTTCGACGACGGTTTGGACCAGCTCGATGGCTGGTCGCGTGACGGTCGTTGGCTCTATTTCTCCTCGACGAGCCGCGATATCGGTGGCTTGAACGATCTGTTCCGCGTTAGCGTCGACGGCGGCACCCCGATGGCGGTGAGTTCCGATCGTTATACAAACGAGTTCTACTGCGCGCCGTCACCAGACAGTAAAACACTCGCCTTTTCAGCACGAGGAATCGCATCCGGGCAGTGGTGGCGCAAGGGACACAGCCACATCGATGAATCGGAGTTGTGGTTGCTGCGCTCGTTCGAAGCCGGCCCAGGCACTTACGAGAGAGTTACCACACTCGGCGCGAAAGAGTTGTGGCCGATGTGGAGCGCTGATGGTCGGAGTCTGTTCTACGTCTCGGATCGCACTGATTCAGGTAACAAGAACGGTGCGCAGAACGTTTGGACCATCACACCGGGCCGCTCGGACGCCCATCGTGTTTCGAGCTTCACTGACGGTCGCGTGTTGTGGCCGAGTATTTCGTACGACGGTCGCGAAATAGTTTTCGAACATAATTTTGCGATCTGGAAGCTCGAGACTGACAGCGGCAAGGCCACTGAAGTCGCGATCACGCGGCGTGGGGCTTCCGCTGGACCAGGCATCGAACACGTAAGGCTCAACGATCAGATCAGCGAGTTGCAATTGTCTCCCGACGGTAAAAAGATCGCGTTCGTCGTACGTGGTGAAGTGTTCGCTGCGTCGGCCGCGGATGGTGGTGATGCGGCACGAGTTTCCAACAGTATCGAAGAGGAGTACCAACTTGCATGGTCGCCGGATAGCCGTCGCCTGGTCTACGTCTCAGACCGCGATCGTATTCCACATCTTTTTCTGTACGACTTCACAAACAATTCCGAAACGCAACTGACGCGCGAGGCTGCGGATGATTCGACGCCGCGTTTCTCGCCCGACGGTAAATCGCTCGCTTTCATCAGGGGCGCGAAGGAGCTGCGCCTGATGGATGTGGCGGCAAAAACGGATCGTGTGGTTAACACAGGGTTCTTTGAGCGCCCGCCGCTGATCGCGGATCGGCCGTTCGTCTGGTCGCCTGATGGAAAATGGTTGGCGTATATTTCCGTCGGCGACAATCAGTTCAAGAACGTTCAGGTCGTTTCCACTGAAGGAGGAGCGGGAGGGCCGGTGAGTTTTCTCGCGAACGTCTTCAACAACACGGTTTCGTGGAGTCCCGATGGTGCGTTTTTATTGTTTGACACGGGTCAGCGCACCGAGGGTACACAAGTCGCGCGCGTAGATTTGGTCCCGCGCACGCCGCGGTTTCGCGAGGATCAGTTTCGAGATCTGTTCCGTGAAGAGCCGCCGCGAAATCTGACGCCTTCGACTCGACCAGAGCCGCGTCCCAGCGAGTCGCCGCGTGAAACTCCGGCCGCTTCTCCGGCTGCTTCTCCGGCCACGTCGCCATCGGCTTCGCCTGCGGATGAGAAGCGCCCAGCTCCAAAACCTGTTCAGGTCGTGTTTGATGAGATCCGGCGGCGCTTGACCTTTGTGCCCGTCGGTCTCGACGTGAACTATCAGACGATCAGTCCGGATGGAAAGTGGGTTGCGCTGATTGCAAACGCTGCCAACCAGGCCAACATTTACATTTACTCGCTTGACGAATTGTCGCGCGAACCAGCAGTCGCGAAGCAGTTGACTTCAACTGCGGGCTCCAAGCGTTCGGCACAGTTTTCACCAGACAGCAAGGAGATTTTCTTCATCGAGAATGGCCGGATCGGAGTGGTGAATCTCGAGGGCCGGGCTCGGCCGCTGGCAGTCACGGCTGAGGTGGATGTTGATTTCTCGCGCGAGAAGATGGAAGTGTTTCGGCAGGGTTGGTCCTACCTGCGCGATTTCTTCTACGATCCTGCTTATCACGGCGCGAACTGGGAGGGAGTGCGAGCGCAATATGAGCCTCTGATCTCGGGCGCGCGCACGCCGGACGAGATGCGCCGGTTGTTGCAGTTGATGGTGGGTGAGTTGAATGCCTCGCACCTTGGCGCCGGCGCACCGCAGGCTGGAAACCAGCCGAGCACCGGACGCCTTGGTCTGCGCTTCGACCGCGGGGAGTATGAGATCAACGGACGCTTGCGTGTCACGGAAGTCCTCGGCCTGAGTCCTGCGGCGATCGTTGGAAACATCAAGGTTGGTGATTACCTGTTGGCGGTTGATGGTCGCACGATCGATAAAACTACCAACCTTGACGAAACACTGAATTACAAGATTGGTCGTCGTGTTAGTTTGACTGTCTCTTCTGACGGTACGACGAAGCGCGAGGTCGTGGTCCGTCCTGTCAACGGCGCAACGGAGCGAGGTCTGCTCTACAGGCAATGGGTCGAACAGAATCGTGAATACGTGTCGAAGGCAAGCAACGGCAGGCTTGGCTACGCGCACATGTTTGACATGAGCACCGCCTCGCTCAATCAGCTACACATCGATCTCGATGCTGAGAACTACGGCAAGGATGGCGTCGTCATCGATATTCGTAACAATAGTGGTGGCTTCGTAAATGTTTACGCGATCGACGTCCTTGCGCGGCGTGGTTATCTCACGATGACGCTGCGTGGACTCAACGGCACACCGGCGCGCACCGTGCTGGGCCAACGCGCGCTCAATCGTCCGACGATCCTCGTCACGAACCAGCATTCGTTGTCCGACGCTGAAGATTTCACCGAAGGATACCGAACGCTGCACCTGGGCCAGGTCGTAGGCGAACCCACGGCAGGATGGATCATCTACACCTGGAACCTGTCTTTACTCGACGACACAACGTTCCGTCTACCGCGCATGAAGATCACTGCGAACGACGGCACCAACATGGAGCGCAACCCGCGCCCCGTCGACATCGAAGTGACCCGTCCGATCGGCGAGACACTGACGGGTCGCGACTCCCAGCTCGACGTCGCCGTCCGTGAGCTCCTGAAACAACTCAGCTCCCCGCGCTCCACGTCGCCGAGGTAAACAACTGTAGGGGCGGCCCTCCGTGGCCGCTCGGGAATTATGTTGACACCTGGTCCACCTCAGCGTAGAGTGCCGCCCGTCTTTACTTCTCAGCGACCCATCCCCATAAACGAACGTAGCCAGCCAACAACCTAAAGGAGAGACTATGTCTCGCAAGTGGAAGATCCTCATTTTCACCGGAGCGTCCCTGGTCGTGGTGTGTGCAACAAGTGCGATCCTGATTAGCCGCGCGTCGACTCAACCGCCGGCTTCTGGCCCAGCTCAGACACAGACAATGCCGCGAACTAAAAATCTCAGGCTTCAGCCGGAAGCCGCACGTGTCAACCGTCGCCTTGGCAACAGATTCAAGTTCTCTGCTCGGGCGGAATCCGTTTTAACTGGTACATTAACTCTCGCCGATAACCAACAGCCCGTAACCACTATTCGCCGGCAAACTGAAAGTGGCGAACTCGTGGAAGTGCTTGTATCCGGTCGACGCCTTACCTGGACGAACGCAGAAGGCACAAGAGCAGCCGTCGGCGCCATTACGGAACCGGAACGGCTGTTTGTCGAAAGGTTGATATTCGACAGCCCGGATCAGTTCGTACTCGCGCAACTACGCGGCGCCAGCTACTTCACCGTTACGAGAAATCTGCGGCCCAACGACGCGGGAGAGAACTATCGCGGACCCTTGTGGAGAGTGGTTCGAATCACTGGACCACAGGAGATGACACCAAACGGCCGTTGGCGGCTCTATTACATAAACGAGACTACAGAATTGATCGAGCGCGTTGTATCTGAAGTAGACGGCCAGACGATTGAGGCCAACATTCAATGGAGCCAGAGCAATGGCGAGCCGTTTCCATCGAATATCAAATGGACCAGAAGCGGTCAAAAAGTGATGGAATTCGCCGTGACGTCATTCTCGCAGAACAAGTAGTCCTCTCCACATCTTTGGCGATGCCTGACCAGGAGCTGAGCGATGCGCAAAACATTAGGTAGCCTCCCGCAAGTCTTTTTACTGTTGCTGTTGCCGGTAGCGATCTGTTCAGCGCAGGAAGCGGCGAGGCCGGACAGAGGTGTCATGCCAAACGGCTCCTACTCTGTTTCAGACATTGAGAACATCAACCTCCTGAACGGTAACGTCAACATCCGAATTCCGCTCGCTGCATTGCCGCCGATAGCAGGCGGCAAGCTTTCATGGACTCTGACCGCTCAATACAACAGCAAGATATGGGACATCACTCGTGACCAGAACAACGACGATCCTCTTAGCTGGCAGCCGTACATTGTTGACTCTCCGGGAGTAGGAGGCGGCTGGAGCATCGGCCACGCCTACGTGTTCATGTTTCGCGATGCTAACGACGATTTGGACCGCGAATGGTATCCGGGCAATAGCGGCCTGCCGCAATGGGAGCTCGACTTAATCAACAATCATCACTGGTCGAAAGTTGTACTACGAATGCCAGACGGTTCGGAGCATGAGTTTCGGCCGCTGGACAATACCTCGTACTCGGGTGGGCAGGATTTTCTGCGGGGATTCTTCGATGTGTTACCGACCGGAACCGCGAAGCGCTATTACTCGGTTGACGGCAGTTTCATCTTTGCGCGGATCTCGGCTGTGAATGATTGGACCATCTACATGCTCGACGGCACTCAGGTAATACAGACACCGGACGGCGTGCAGCGGATCCAGGACACAAACGGCAACAAGATCAAAATCTTTTCTGACGCAAACGGAACCCACTACAGAGACGAACAAACCAATCGCGAGATCAGGCTTACTTATAATCCTTCAAGCGCAGGCCAGTATCAGGTCTGGTACGACACTGTCGGGGGTATCGACGAGCATATCGACATCAACATGGGAACAACGACTGTGACCGGAAAATTTTACAAGGTCAACACCCCTGGATGTGAGGCGGGCGTGACTGGGGTTCTCTTCAGCGAGTTGCAAGTGGTGCGCGAGATAGTGTTTCCGCAAACAGAACTTGGGCAGCAGCAGCGTAAATTTACGTTCAGCTATAACTCTGATACCAGCTCAAGCGAAACCGATCCGGCGGCAAGTTCCTGCCCCGGTCCAGCACAAAACTCCACTCGAGCAGTTTCGTACGGTCTTGGCGAACTCAGTCGGATCGTCATGCCTTCGGGTGCCACGATTGATTATTTTTACATTCACGATGGCGTTAGCACTTTTGAACCATTTGGTATTGGTGACTACATTGCGCAGGACCAGATCACTGAGAAGAAGATAACGTACGACGGAGGAGCGTTTGATAGATGGACATATGACATTAACGAGAGTCTCGGGATAGTGAGAGGACCTGACGGTTCGGTATCTTCGGAGTCCGCTTATTGTTCGCTTCCCAATACTCCTGGTTGCGCGACAGACAAGTCAGGCTTGACGTATCGCAGCGTTCGACCGTTTTCAAAAGTCGAGCGTCACTGGACCAACCTTACGTTCACTGGTGCGGATGTGAAGCAGCCAAACGGTATCGTTGCGTTCAACGCCGTCGTCGACAAAGAGTACACCACCCTCACAGATGCCCAGGGTAACAACCTGAAAATGTCCGCTAAGTCTTTTACCTTCGATTACAACGGTAACGTGACTCAGGAAACGCACTATGACTGGTTCGATCCAGCGTTGGTCACGCGTGATGCCACAGGTGTGCCTACGGGTATTCCTGCGAGCGCTGCGGTGTTGAAGGTGGTTACCCACAGCCACTATAACCAGGCGTCTGCGGCCTCCTCGGCAAATGTCTATGCCAAGCGATCAAATCCGTCCGGCACTCCGCTGATTCTGAATGCGCCGAAAGAGACGATTGTGGGTACGAGCAAGGTGCAGTTCAGTTATGACGGACAGGCTTACGACGTGGCTCCGACTGTTGGGAATGTCACGACCAAAAAGGTTTGGGTGGATCTCGATTCAAAGTGGATAACGACGAGCAGTACATATGATTTTTATGGGAATGTAGCGAGCTCAACTGACGGTCGCGGGAAAGTAACGCAGTTCTTTTATGAGGATATGACCCACGCGCTTCCAACGCGAGTTGTTGTAAATCCCGAGAATTCTACGGGCACGCAAAGCACGATGATTGCTTACGATTTCGCTACGGGGCTCGTGGTCAGCCAAACTGATGCGAACGGCCAGATATCCGAAATCAGTTACACCAATCAATCACTCGGTACTGTAGATCCGTTTGGAAGGCCGGGAGTGACAAGAAGCCCGGCAGTGAATGTAGGCGGCATAAATCAAAAGCGGCTCGTGACGACGACCTATCTCGATTCTGCGCGCCAGGTGATCGTTGCAGCAGATCTGAATGCTGAAAACGACAAGCTGCTGAAGACGAGAACCACAATGGATATGTTAGGTCGTCCTGTGTTGGCTGAAAGCACGGAGGATGGGACGAATTACACTATCGCCGTTAGGAACGAATATCTCAACACGGGCCAGGTCACGCTCACGTCGAGTCCGATGCGGAGCACTGCCGCGGCCACAGATAGTTGGACGCGGGTTACGAAAGATACAGCGGGCCGGGCGATCGAAGTCGCCACCTTTGGTGGTGCTGCTCAACCTGCGTGGACGGGTACCGCCGGATCTTTCACTGGCGCCGTTACGACCGCCTACAGTGCTAACTTTACAACCGTAACCGATCAAGCGGGTAAGGTGCGTCGCAGCATGATCGATGCGCTTGGACGTCTGACTCGCGTCGATGAACCAGATGCGAGTGGAAATCTTGGCTCAACCGCTGCGCCCGTGCAGCCAACAAATTATCAGTACGATGTTTTTGACAATCTTACGATCGTGACCCAGGGTTCGCAGCAACGCACCTTCACTTATGATTCCTTGTCGCGCTTACGCAGCGCGCAAAATCCCGAAAGCGGAACTATCAACTATCAGTATGACGACAACGGCAATCTGTTAGTTAAGACGGATGCGCGAACTGATCCCAACGATCAAACCAAAAAAGTCTCAACCCACTTCGAATACGACGCGCTTAATCGTGTCACCAGACGTTGGTACAACGGGTCGAGCTTATTGACTGCGATCACGCATAACAATCCGACTCTGCCGTCGTTTGTTGGGGCGACGGACGAAGTGAAGTTCTACTACGACACGCAAACACTCTCCGGGGCGCCTCCGGGTCACAACCGCGGCACTGCTACGGGTCGTCTGGTGGCCCAGATCTACGGGACCGGCACCAATGGCGACTACTATTCATATGATGTGCGGGGCCGGCAGACGGTGAAATTCCAACAGATAGGTAGCAAGAATTATAAACTCACGGCAGACTATACCTTGTCAGGTGCGTTGAGTTCGCTGACTTATCCTTCAAACCACACAATCACGAACTCTTACGATCAGGCGGGACGGCTAACTGCTTTTAGTGGCGATCTCGGTAATGCGCCGCGCACGTATTCCAGCGGGATCGTTTATTCGCCACTTAGCAGTATGTTGACGGAGCAGTTTGGAACTAACACTCCCGTTTACCACAAACTGCACTATAACTCGCGCTCGCAGATCTGTGATGTGCGTGCTTCAGTCGTGAACGATGAGTGGGGTGGTGAACTCGGTGCGCTCGTGAATTACTACAGCACCCCTTATCAACACTGCGGTAATGGTTCAAATAACAATGGGAACCTGTTGATGAGTCAGACAATCATCAACAGCGTCTACTTCGAGGATCAGTATGCTTACGATTCGCTAAATCGGCTCAGCTCGGTGAGTGAGTACCTGAACGGGACCGGCTTCACTGGTACGCAGGAATACAATTACGACCGCTGGGGCAACCGTACGATCAAAAACAGCTCGTCGGTGATTTTCAACAAGACCCAGTTCACCGTGAATACAGCGAACAACCGGCTTGGCGTGCCCGGCGGTCAATCAGGAGTAATGGAGTATGACACGGCCGGTAATCTCGTTAACGATACGTACACGGGAGCGGGCAATCGAACTTACAACGCTGAAAACAAGATCGTCTCGGCCTGGGGAAATAGTCAGGCTCAGCTCTATGGTTATGACGGTTCAAGTCAGCGGATCAAACGCACTGTGAACGGCGTTGAGACATGGCAGGTCTATGGATTCGA
>DATNCH010000098.1:0-12641 GCA_035571655.1 Pyrinomonadaceae bacterium | reverse complement strand
GTTGATCGTGTTGCAGGGCGCGAACGATCCGCGCGTGATCAAACCGGAGTCAGACGAAATCGTCGACAACATCAAGAAGCGAAACGGCGTCGTCGAGTATGTCTTGTTTGACAACGAAGGCCACGGGTTTACAAAGAAAGCAAACGAGATTCGGGCGTACAAAGCCATACTCGATTTTCTCGATCATTACCTGAAGAACGGCGGCGCCCTAAGCAGCAGGTAGTTTGTTTTTGTGGATTCAAATAGCTTTGCCTCAAAAGTCGAGAGTCATTGTTGGAGGAGGTCAGTACCGTAACGCGGTAGCGTCGGGTCGACGTAGAGCCTCTCAATTTTGCTAAGTATTTCGTATGTTCGAGACCGACCCGACGCTACCGCGTTACGGTACTGACCTCCTCCAAGTCTGAATCCTGACTTTTGACGTCAGAAGACAGCAAAGATTACCGTCGATCTTTCAGGTCTCGGCGATGAGTCTGTAACCGGAACCGTGTCGATAGGTGGCTTTAATCCATTGTGCAACAAAGTTGCCTCCTGCACGGTCCAGGTAGGTGACCTGAAAGTGCAATAGCCGATTCCCTGCTTCGACATGTCACTCTTCAGTCACTGGCCTGACGTCGCAACTATTTAGTCTTGTCCGGCACACACGGTTGTAAACCATGCTTTCGCCATAGAGACTTCGGTATCGCAAGTTTCAGGTTTGTCAGGAATTCACATGCTTGCGCTTTGCTGTCCGACCCGTCGGGTCGTTGCAAGACCCTCTTAATATCCGCAAAAAACCCATCCACGTTTTTCTTCTTGCGCTTTGCATGTTCGATCATTTCATGCAACTGATGAACGCTCATGAGCAAAATTGATCCTTTGGCTTCACTGTTGTCTTTGACTTCCGAAAATGGGTCTCGCCTGGATCTTGCGAATCCGGCATTGAACACGCCGTCCAGTGGACCATGTGTGCCTCCCAATAATCCGTTATCATTGAGTAAGTATGCGTCGTAGCGCTTCTTAGCAGCCTGGGACAGTTGCGCTGGTCCAATCTCCGGGCCGGCCAGCACCTGATAATACATCGTGTATTTTCCGGTGCCATCGTTAGCGACCGCATGACCATTCTGAATATCCCCATCCGGTTGCCCAATCCTCATCGATAGTGACGCAATGCTGTCATCAAGACGCTCGGCCTCAAAACCCCTGGTTGCCACCCAAATATGTTCATTCGGGAAGAGCACTATGCTGGGGCCCAAGCTGCGATCGCTGGTGGGCGCATTGTTCGCCCATGGTCTGCCTTCAAAGGTCTCATTGCCATGCACGCAGCCGCCACAATCGAATAGTTTCGCCCATTCGTTATCGCCATTGTTTGTGTTGACCCAGAAACGCCAATCTCCGTCGCTCCAGGTATCTCCATCATCGCTGACGTCCAGAGATGTAATCTGAACGTCCCAACGGCGCGCTCCCCAGTTATCGGGTGCTGCGTGCGCCCAAGCGGCAGTGATTCGGTTTTCATATGTTTGCGCACTATAGTTGGTCAAGTCGATCGTGACTTTGAGATAGGTAATGCCGCCCGCTTTGGCTATTTCACAAACCGAAAGCGACCCATCAGTAAACGGAGCGCAACCTTCAACAGACAACGGTACTGGTGGCGCCGATTTGCCGACCGCGGCCATTACGGCTTCGGGACTGCGGGGTAAGTAGATATTAAAACTGAAAATGCGATTGATTGGATTAGTTGAGAAGCCCTCGCTCTTCGGCAGACATCGAATTATCGGGATCCCGTGCGAATCGACTAAAGGTTTGGAGGGATCCTTCTGTTGGAACAATCCCGTCGTCGCACAATCGCCAGTAATATCGCCGGCCTTCTGGTTTACCCAAATGTCTGTGACGATTCCCGGTACGTAAGCATTTGAACCTGCTTCGGCCTTCTCTGGTAGAAGGATAGCGCGGGCTCGCTGTGTTGCTAACAATACTGGCGGGTGGATCTCAGTCTTCTGAAAGTGGTCGCAATCGTAGGTCCAATATCCAATTGCCGAAATCCAATCATCTTCAGTAGGTCGCATTTTCTCGGGTAGAAACAACCGCTCCCACTCAACTGCCATATCAAATTGCCCGAGGCCTAAGAGCCGGAGGCTCCATGGGTGCGGCACGACTCTGATGTCCCAATCATTACTGTTATGGTTTAAGAAACTGTCGGAGCTGGATACCACGCTTCCAGTCACCCTGCCCTCGAGCAATTGATAGTCTTGCGCTCCGCTCCACGGTAATACTGTGTACCAGGCAGCTGAGAGTTTGTCCTCGTCGAAGGCGCAGTGGTTGGAAACGCTGGTTGGCGTTGTCGGCTCAAAGGGCTTGGTGGTTTGGTCCAACGGGTTATAAACCGGCGCCACTGGATACTTATCCGGAGGAAAGGCTGCCACAGCCCGAACGACAATTTCAGCGCTTCCCTGATCGATCGGTAGCTTCCCATAATTCGGCACCGAGATCTGGCAACCAAAAGCGCACGCTACAAATCGGATCTTGTACACGCCGGGCCGATCGAGTAACAGACTAACTGTAGTGCCGCTCGTGCCTCCTAACTGCGATGTGCTATTCGCCGGGCGCTCAATTATCTGCCAAAACCAATTACCCTGAGGTACATCGCTCTCGGTGATCTTACACACCCTTGGAAAGCCACTGACTGGTGTTTCTGTCCACATCCGTAACGGATCAGCCCGGATGGCGATAACCGCGCCCGGCAGGTAGGGGCCGCTTGTATTCAACCCAGCTTCAACACCCGAACTTACCCGGCAATACACGTTTGGGTCGCCATCGTTTTTTGTCGGTATCTGGGCTACTGCCGATCCGGCTGCGGCGAAGATAACGACTGCTGTTAGTAGGCCTATTCTCATCCCATCTCCTGTAATCCCGACGAATGGGCCGGCAATCGTCGCTTACGTGTCTATGGTTGCTGACCCGGTTAGAGTAGCGAGCGTAGATTGGTACTGTTCTTTACTTCATTGTGAGCCCGGTTAGGATTGGATACCCCCTCTGGGAACAAACACCGTCGGCTCCTACTAAGACGGGTCGGGATTTCAGCAGCGCCTGAGTAGCAAGTGCGGTGACTTTATCGACGTTGTCGGAAGTGCCACCGACCAGGTACGTGCCGTCCCTCACTGAGCAGTTATGATTGAAGGGTTGCGTTGTAAAACTGAGCAGCACTCCACCTTCAAGCACAGCTATACCGCGGACTTTGGTCTCGGGGCTCCAACTGGCCGTTACCTGCAAAGCGCCAATCATTGGAAGCGCCATAAGAACCGTTAACAGTCGCCTTACAATTGAAGCTCTACGCATTTCTTCTTTCCTCCTTATTTATGAGCGCGCAGCGAGTACTGCGTCGAACGCAGGGTTCGGTACGCATGCCAGGAAAATCACTACGTTAAGAGTGTTGGGAAGATTGAAATCGTTTCACAGGTATTTGTGAGGTAGGTAGTGTCATGCCGTGACATCCGTTGAAGTTACGGTACTGACCGTATCCAAGTCGGTAGCGTCGGGTTGTACGTGAGGCTCTCAATTTTGCTGAGAATACCGTATGTCGAGACCGACCCGACGCTACCGCGTTACGGTACTGACCTCCGCCAAGTCTGAATCCTGACTTTTGAGGCAGAGCCATCGCTTCATCTTAAGACCTTCCTGTAAGAACTGACAGTACGTCGGTCACCCCTTCCATTCTAGGATTAGTGTTCCCTGTAAAGCCGCCTATCCAGAATTTAGAAATTGGCGCGAGGGGCAAACGTGATTGCTGCGGGCCGGACAACCATCGGCTGCTTTCGGTACCCGTCACACGAACCACCAAAAGAAGGAGCACTCAATGAGTCCCAAAAGAATTGTGACCCTGATCCTTGTCATACTCTGTGCAACGATCAATGTGTTCGCGCAGGAAGAGATTAAACGAGAGACCGAACACTTCGGTGCATCAGCCTACTCTATGAACCGCGGTGCAAGTATGGTGCCCGTCGACATTCGTGTGAAGGCTTACACCGACAACGAAAAAACGCAACAGTTCGCCACCGCATTGATCGAGGGCGGACAGGAGGCTTTGACAAAAGCTCTGGAGAAATCTGACGACATCGGTTCGATCCAGTTGACTGGTCGTGTCGGATTCTACGATTTCAAGCTTATTCGTTCGCGACAGACACCTACGGGCCGCCGGATCGTGGCCGTCTGCGATAGACCGCTGCAATTTGGGGAGCTCTATGCTGGTACCCGGTCCACGGATTACACGATTGGGATCATGATTCTCGATCTAAAGCAGGACAAGAAGGGCAAAGAAGTGGGCAGCGGAACTCTTTATTATGCCGCCAAGGTAAAGATAAAGAACAAGGCAATTCAAATCGAGCACTACCAAATCCATCCAGTTCGCTTAGTCAATGTGAGGAAATTCTAAACTCGAAAGCATCTCGGGCGGGAAATACGGTCGCTTTAAGCTTTGCTGAAAAGTCCGTACCGCTCCCTGATATACTTAGCCGGGATGACACTTATCACAAAATTCGGACTCGTTTTCCTTTTGTCAGGCGTGGCAATGCTCATCACCGGCTCACTGCCCAAGAACAAAATGGAAAAAGTCATCGCTTTCCTGGGCGCGAAGGCCGACAAACATCCGCTGCCGTTACGAGGACAACTTCTTTTCGGCGGGGTGATTTTTTTATTTTTCGGGCTGCTCCTGTTACAGGTGATTACTATGCCGAGCCTCGGAGGGCGAGTGGAAGTTCCCGTTAAAAAAAGCGAGCGGCCTCCTCCTCCTTACCGACCGCCAAGTACTCCGCGGCCTACACCCCGTTAGACCACCCTCGTCTTCTTTTCAGACGCTGATTGAATCACCATGCACAGATCGTGACACTGATCTTATCCTGGCAACCTCTCAAGATGGTAGAGCCAGTGGATTGTTGAGGGCGTTGCCTCATAAAATGCCGATGCTTATACCCGACGATGGCGTTAGCTCCCGGTACGAGACTCGGCCACTACGAAATCCGCTCAAAACTCGGAGCGGGTGGAATGGGCGAAGTCTACCTGGCCGACGACACTAAGCTCGACCGCAAGATTGCCCTCAAGATTCTGTCTACAGGCGTGGCATCAGACCCAGATCGCATGGCACGTTTTGTCCGCGAAGCTAAGTCGGCAGCCGCGCTCAATCATCCAAACATCGCTCACGTTTATGAGATCGGAGATTCGGATGGCATCGACTTCATCGCAATGGAATTCGTCGATGGCCATACTTTAAAAGAACTGATTTACACGGAACGAACCGATCTGCTTAAGCTGCTTCGTTACCTGCAACACGTTGCTGAAGGCCTCGCGAAAGCTCACTCCGCCGGGATCATTCATCGTGATCTAAAACCTGACAACATCATGGTCACGCAAGACGGTCATGCAAAGATCCTCGATTTCGGTCTCGCTAAGTTGGTTGAAACTAATCAATCGGAATCATCATTCGACAGGACAACCGCCATCATCAATCCCCATTCGCAATCGGGCGTTATCCTTGGCACCGTCGGATACATGTCGCCCGAACAGGCGCAAGGCAAAACGCGGGAGATCGATCACCGGGCGGATATCTTTTCGTTTGGCTGCATACTGTACGAAGCGATTACCAGTCGCCGTCCATTCGAAGGAATGGACACCATCGACACCCTCAACCGGATCATTCGCGAACCCGCAACTCCAGTTACCGAGCTGAACCCACTGGCGCCTCGGGATCTCCAGAGAATCGTGCGGCGTTGCTTGGCGAAGGATCGAGACGATCGCTACCAAACAATCAAGGACGTTGCGATCGAAATCAAAGAACTTCGCGACGAACTGAAAGCCTCAGGTATCGAATCAATAGCAACACCCAATCGCAGTATTTCCAACACCGCTGAGACAATACGCAACCTTAGTGGAAACAAAACTGTAACCTCGCCACCTTCATTCGGAAATCGCGAATCGAGTGCTGAGTATGTGGTCAAGACGATTAAACGAAACAAAGCCGTTGTCGGAATCATCGGTGCGTTGGTGGTTGTAGCTGGAATGGTGGCCGCTGTTGCGTATTGGCGCTCGAGCAAATCCGCAACGGCCGCTATCGATTCCATTGCGGTGCTTCCCTTCACCAACGAAAACAACGACCCAAACAACGACTGGATGGCTGATGGGCTAACAGAGAGCATCATCAACGGTCTTACTCCGCTTCAGAATCTCAAAGTGATCCCGCGCAGTTCAGTCTTTCGTTACAAAGGCAAGGAGATCGATCCGGTTAAAGTCGGAACGGAATTGGGCGTGAGTGCTGTTTTGACCGGCCGTCTGTTGCAACGCGGTGACGACCTGGTGGTTAGCACCGAACTCACCGATGTTCGTCACAACAAGCAGCTCTGGGGAGATCATTATCAACGGAAAATCTCTGATCTGCTCGCCGTACAAACGGACATCGCCAATGCGATCTCTGCAAACCTTCGACCCGCCTTATCCGGCACTGCAACAGTTCAGATCCAAAAACGTTACTCACAAAACTCCGAGGCCTATCAGCTTTATCTGAAGGGACGTTACCACTGGTTCAAATTCACACCGGAGGATCACAAACGAGCCGCGGCTTATTTCAATCAAGCCGTTGCGCTCGATCCGGGCTTTGCGCTGGCCTACTCAGGATTGTCAGACACCTTCGCAGCCTCGGCGGTCAATGGATGGATTTCGCCGCGCGAGGCTTTTCTGAAAGCAAAGATCGCGTCGAATAAGGCCGTGCAGTTGGATGATTCACTTGCGGAGGCCCATGCGTCCGTCGGTGCTGTCGCGATGTTCTATGACTTCGATTGGGCCACTGCCGAGCAGGAATACAAACGCGCGCTCGAACTCAATCCAAGTTCTGAGGTCGCTCTCGATCTTTACATGTATCTGCTCCTGGCCCTGGGAAGGTTCGACGACGGAATCAGAATGGGGCAACGCGGAATCGAGGCGGCGCCAGCGTCTGTTTTGCTTTCTGCGGATCTTGGTGCGGCCTACTACATGGCCCGTCGATTTGACGAAGGCTTTCGTCAGACTCAGAAGGCACTGGACCTGGAGCCCAACCCGGGAGCGTTGACGAATCTCGCCGCACTGTACGAAGCAAAGGGGATGCACAACGAAGCAATCGAGCAATGTCGAAAGGCGATTGACCTGGTAGGTCGCACCTCTGGCTTGTTATCGAATTTGGGCTATGCGTACGCAAGAGCCGGCCGGCGCGATGAGGCGACGAAGATCATCGATGAACTCAGGCAACGGTCGAAGAGTGAGTACATTTCTCCGTACGACGTCGCGCTTATTTATGTCGGACTGGGAGACACGGAACACGCAATCGAACAACTCGAGAAGGCTTACGACGATCGTGCCGGATGGATGATTTACCTGAATGTCGAACCAATGCTTGATCCAATCAGATCTGATCCGCGGTTTACGGCCTTGTTACATCGTATGAAACTCCAGTCGTAACCAGACACATTTACCTGCATTTTGTCATAGATAACAAGTACCGAAACGGTTCTCGTGAACGGTACTTCGAGACTGGGCGTCGCCGAGCGCTTCGAGAGCAGTCGCTTTTGATCCGCATCGGGCGGCATCGGCAACGGGCATGCTGCCTGTGTCGTAACTGCTCCCCACTCATGCGGCAACCGGGAGATACTCCGACGGCGCCGCCCAGCAATTTGGTACGCGTGACGTCTTTGACTAGTCAAGGCGTCATAAAATCTCAACGAACTTACGTCACAATAACAATAGTCAACACCGGCAAGATCTGATAATCTGCCGACCTCCCTTCTCTCGCGCATTAGAATTCAGCCCAGAACGTCGTGGACCACTGTGTCCATGATAAGGCCCCATGAACTCTTTATGACGTTCGTCTAGAGGAGGTCGATCATGACTATGCGGCGTTTTTCCTTGGTCGTCGGATGTGCAGCACTGGCGTTGGTAGCAGTGCTGCTTTTTAATGTTTCCGCAAGTTCGGCAGGTAAAGGGGATCGATCGGCGCCGACCGCCCCGACTAATCTCACGTTGACGGCCATAAGTGAGACGACCGCCAGTTTTTCATGGGGCGGTTCGACCGATAACTCCGGAAAGTTCTCTTATCGGCTTCGTATCACTAACCTGCAGAACTCCGCTTATAACTCACTCGCGACGATCGCTCAGACACAAACGACGTACACCGTAAACTACCTGGCGCCGAACAGCCCGTACAGTTTCTCTGTGTATGCGATCGACGGAAACGGCAATCGTTCGGCGGACAGCAATGTCGTCAGCGCCAGCACACCAGCGGATACGACGCCTCCGAGCACGCCGGTAGTTCAAGCTTCTGTGCTTGGACCATCACAAGTCCAACTAACCTGGGCGAGTTCGACTGACAACATCAACTACTGCTGCACCTATTCGATAAATATGAATGGCAACCCGTTTACGGGAAATTTCTACTGGTTAACCACGCCGCCGGGCACGCTATCAGTACTCGTTCGCCACTTGTCGCCGGGAACGACGGATACATTCAGCGTCACTGCCAGAGATGGGACGGGTAATAACGTCGCGACCAGCGCAGGTGTTACCGTAACCACAGAGCCAAGCAGCGATACGATTCCACCTACTGTACCGACAAACCTGCGTCTCATGCGCGATTACGGATGTGGTGAGGTGGATCTGGCGTGGACCGACTCGTCTGACAACAAGGACGACGTGATCGAATACGAGATATACGTCAACGGTGTGTTAAGTCCGCTCCGTGCCGGGACTGCGGATTACGCGTTCGTCTACGCGAACGCCATGGGCAACAATACTTTCACCGTGAAGGCTGTCGATCGATCCGGCAATACCTCTCAAGCGAGCAGCCCACTCAAATTATTACTCTGGCCGTGCTAGAATTGCCGGGCCATTGGTTGACCTGATAAGGCGGTTCCAGCGACTCCTCCCGCAGCGCAGCCTGGACCGTTTACGTCTAACCTAATTTGAATTCTTCTTTGTACAACCGGCGGGCGGCCACGGAGGGCCGCCCGCTGGCTGCATAAAGTAATCCAAAGTTTTTATGACCACTGAAACACTGCACGACGAGCCGGAAATCCTTCGCGATGCCAATATCGCTCTGACTGAAAACCTCAGCCTCGAAACAGTTCTCCAAACCCTGCTCGACTATCTCGGCAAGCTGCTTCCTTACGACAGCGCAAACGTTATGCTGCGCAATGGCGATTCAGAGTTCGTCGTCAGCGCACTCCGTCGTTACGAGCGGTTCCAGGAGATCGAGGCTTCTCAATTCATCGCGTTCGACAGCAGGACCAACGCCATTTTGCGCCGGCTCTGTTCGACTAAAGAGAGCGTGCTCGTAACGGACACACATCGCGAACCCGGCTGGCAATGGGTGAACGGCGCCGGTCACGTGCGCAGTTGGATCGGAGTGCCGCTGGTCAGTTCAGGTAAGGTCATTGGGCTCTATTCGATGGACAAGGCAGAACCATTTTTCTTCCGGACAGAACACATACGCCTTGCTGAAACACTCGCCGCGCGCGCGACGAGTGCGATTCGAAATGCGCAGTTGTTCGAACAGAGCCAGCATCACGTCGCGGAACTCGAGGAGCGCATCTCGGAACGTAACCGCGCGGAAGCGGCGCTGCGTGAGAGCGAAGAGCGGTATCGCGAGTTGTTTGAGAATGCGAGGGACCCGATTTACGTTCACGATCTCGAAGGACGATACCTGCGAGTAAATCGCGCTGCCGAAACACTATCAGGCTATACACGCGAAGAAATCGTCGGTCATAGCTTTGTTGAGTTCGTCGCTCCCGAGCACGTCAAGCAGGTGCGAAAGAGATTCTGCACAAAGTTGGCGAAGCAGGGTGAAACCACTTACGAGATCGAAGTGATAGCAAAGGATGGACGCCGTGTGCCCGTCGAAGTCAGCAGCCGCGCAATCTACGAAAACGGTTTGCTGATCGGGGTTCAAGGCACAGCTCGCGATATTACGGAACGCAAACTCGCGCAGGACGCGCTACAAATGTTCTCGCGCCGGCTAATCGAGGCTCAGGAAGATGAGCGACGTCGAATCGCACGCGAGCTGCACGACCAGATCGGCCAGGTTCTGACCGCGGTCAAGATGAATCTTCATGCTGTGCACCAGGTTTCCAAAGCCCCGGAAGTAGGTGGTCACATCCAGGACAATATCGACGCCGTCGATGAAGCGCTGCGTTTGGTCCGCGATCTCTCGGTTGATCTGCGGCCACCTGTGCTCGACGATTTCGGGTTGGCTACTGCTCTGCGCTGGTATGTCGATCGCTATGCAAAACGAACGGGATTGGAGGTAGACGTAGTCATCGATCTGCCGGACCAGCATCAGCGCTTCTCACGCGATCTCGAGACGGCGTGCTTTCGCATAGCACAGGAAGCGCTGACGAACGTCGTGCGCCATTCACGCGCGGACATGGCGGTAGTAGAGCTTGTCAAAGACGGCAACGTTTTGCTTTTGTCCGTAAAAGACGACGGCGTGGGCTTCGATGTAAAGAGTCTGCGCAAACGCGCGCCGCGCGCGGCGACACTCGGCCTGATCAGCATGCAGGAACGAGCACATGCTGCGGGCGGTTCGATCGAGATCGACTCCGTGATCTCAAAGGGCACCGCAGTGCGCTTCAGACTCAACCTCGAGCCGCGTTGAAGCGACAAATTGTTCCATCAGGTTCTCAACCGACTCCACCGGTCTGTAATGCTCGTTCGGATGCGGCTCGGTTGTTTGGATGAACCAATCGTCGTGCTCGACGGCGCTTAGCAAATGTGGATCGTATTCGTACCGCCCCATGACGTCGATCCTTCGCTCTTTCATCGTCTTAACCCACGTCTCGTAAACAAAGCGCTGCGCTTTAGGCGTCACGCGGTGGATGCCTCTGTTCTGCTCGACGCCGATCTCACACATTTCGAGAAAAAGTCGCGCCTGCATCAGCGCCGCCAGCAAGCCGCCACTGTCGACTTGCACTATCCGCGTCGCAACGGCTTCAGCAGCTCGAGACACGAAGCTGTATGGATACCCCAGGTAGGCGATATGAATCGGGCCGGATGGTCCATGCTCGGAAACGATGTCCCACGAATTTGAAGCGACATTGAAATGTGGCCTCTGTTTCAGGTCTCGTATGATTGGACCAAACTCCTGGTCACCACTGGAACCACTGAGCAGTTTGATGCCGGGCGTGTGGCTCATGGGCCAATGATCCTCGAACGGGTTGCGACCCGAGCATCCCAGCACGCAATCACAATTCAGCATTAGCTCCTCGAGTGAGTGCAAACGAGTGATTCTATTGCGTAGCGATGCAGGCACATGCACGTCTGCGTTCGAATCGTAGAAGAATATCGGGTTACCCGACCTGCGAAGCAGGTTTGCTACTCCCCTGCCGATACTTCCCAGGCCGATGATGCCGACCCGATCCCTCTGGAGCGATCCGTGAAGGAATTCTGTATCGACTTTTTCGATCAGGTAGTGGGAGAAAATCGGTCCTGCGATCTCGAGTTTCACCCCTGCCCTGGCCCATGCGATCACTGCAAAGGGCGGTGGTGTTTCTTCAAAGAGAACCATACCCCGCGTCGTTTGTTCGACGCCGCACACTGTGTAACGCCGCAGAATCTCGGGAGGCACGCTAACGATGCAGCCTCCGCCATCGTCAAGCACTATGATTCGTTTGATCCGGCGCTCGGAGAGACGTTCAGCAGCGACTTGCCAAAGCGTGTTGATATCTTGTTGGAAGGAAGAATGGAATTCTCCGGGTTCCGGTACAGAAGTCTTGACAACCGTAATTCCGAGATCTCGCAGAGCCCGCATCACCTGAAGATTGTTTGAATAGACCTTACCGAGTGCAAAAATGTTTCTTGGATTGACACCCATCGCGATGACGGAACGCAGGAGGTCGAAGGTCTGCAGGAGCATGTGCTGCACCGAGACAATCGCTGTATCTTCGCCAAAATCGAATTGAGCGTCTCTCGCGCAATCGAGCAACGCTCGCGTGACTTCCAAAGGATAGGGTTGTGGCTGTGACATAGCTTACCCGGCTACCAGGTTTGTAATGGATTAGATGTTCGCGGGGAGACTTCTGTGTCGGAAAACCTGCTTCTAATCTATATGGCGTAGGAGTCAGAACATTTCAGCAGATAAATCAGGTGTCCTTGACACTCGTTAAACTGGATTGTTAGAGTGTCCGGTCTTTTTGTGCACTAAATCCGAGTCTATGTAGACACAAAGGAGCTGTTTTGACTAGCGAATCCGGATACTTGTTTACCTCTGAGTCTGTTACCGAAGGCCATCCAGACAAAATCTCCGATCAAATCTCTGATGCCGTACTCGACGCTGCGTTGAGTGCCGATGCGACCGCGCGCGTTGCATGTGAGACGCTCGTCACGACCGGTTTAGTTGTTGTGGCCGGTGAGATCACCACTGACGCGGTCATCGACTATTCGAAAGTCGCGCGCGAAACCATTCGCGAGATCGGTTACACGCGAGCGAAGTACGGCTTCGATTGCGATACGTGCGCCGTGTTGTCAGCGCTCGATCGCCAGTCGCCCGACATCGCAATGGGTGTGGACACCGGCGGCGCCGGCGACCAGGGATTGATGTTTGGCTTTGCGTGTAACGAAACGCCGGAGTTGATGCCTCTGCCGATTCAGTTGGCCCATCT
>DATNCH010000097.1:0-13773 GCA_035571655.1 Pyrinomonadaceae bacterium | reverse complement strand
GCGCCGCAATCGTTTTGATATCCGCGACGATTCCCGCGCCGCCCGACGGATCGAGGCCCGCGATCGTGAGCACGACTGGTTTATCGACGACTGGTTTATCGATAGACACTTCTAATCACCTCAACCACAGACGACATCTTCTCCGCATCACTGAACAAACGTATCGCAGCCACACCACTCGCACCAGAGTCGAAACACGGAGCGACGTTGTCGAGTGTGATGCCACCAATCGCAACGACAGGAAACCCGCGCAGTTCGTTCGTAATCTCCTGCAGTCGTTCCAATCCCTGCGGCGCACCAAATTCACGCTTTGATTCCGTCGCGAAAACCGGACCAAACACGACGAAATCAGCCCCGCGAACTCTCGCGACGCGGGCTTCTTCGCTCGAGTGAGTGGAAACGCCGATCAAAAACTCCGGACCATAAATCCTTCGCACAACGTCAGCCGGCAATGACTGCGTCGTCAGATGCACACCATCCGCGCCCGCAGCACGCGCGATATCCGGTCGATCGTTGACGAGCAATCGCGTGTTGCTGCCACGCGTAATCTCAACCGCACGCTCCACAAGCTCGTAGAGCACGCGGCCAGACAATAATTTTTCACGTATTTGAAAGAGAGGAACGCCAGCCGCAACAGCAGCTTCAACCAACCGGAGGATGTTCCCGTTCGTTATCGGATAGATTATCGGCAGTGGAAGGTCCAGCGGCATTTTTGACGGGCTCAGTCTGATTCTGTAACGCCCTGACTGTCTTTTTGAAGTTGAAGATTTCCCAAAACGCGATCCCGAGATTCAAAATCCCGACGCCGCTCACCGCGCCCCGTACCCAGCCCGACGCGACGACGGTCTGTAGTCCCTGATAGCCAGTCTTGCGAGCAGCATATAACAGGAAATAGTTGTTACCCCAGTCGCTCATTCCCCACATGCCCTGCGGCCACCATGGCAGGACGCTGAGAAAGATGCCGATTTCCAGGCATAAGATGATGTAAAAAATGACGCTGAGTTTCGCTGACATCGATCGTTATTTAGCCACAAAAAGACACAAAAAGCAGCTACTCCTGCTTTTGCCGCAACTGGCTTAGCTTCTCCGCAACTTCACGATACGAAACATCGACACCATAAACTTCGGTGTAGAACTCCCGCGCCTGTTTCAAATCGCCCAGTTGCTCGTACGCAGAAGCCAATTCGTAACGCAATGCCTGATACTCATCTTCGCTATGACCCGGCGCGCCAAGGCCTTTCTTAAACCATAGCACCGCCGCTTCGGGCATTCCCTTGCGAATGAAACAATGACCGAGCATGTTGCAGCACTGTAGATAACGAGACGTGCCGTCGTTTGGTTTAACCAGGTTCGCTGCGTTCTGAAACTCCTGTATCGCTTCGTCCATGAGATCCATCTCTTTGTAAGCGGTTCCCATGTTGTAATGAGTTTCGTAATCCTCGCGAACGTCGTCGCCTTCTTCGGCGACACGAAACTCTTCGAAGAGCTCGGCAAGACCGGCGTCGATGCCGGTGGCGACCGGCTTCGCAGCGCCAACATTATTGCCACCGTCGCCCGCCATTGTTGCTGACAACTCTTCGACTTCACCAAACTCAAACACTGCGGGCGCGGGTTGCTGGTCGCGCGAAGCTGCAAGCTTTTCGCGTCGCGCCTGGATGTCAGGATGCGGCCCGAATTGTCTCTCGAGCATCTCGAGCGTATCGACTGCGATGTCTGCGTAGCCCTGAGCGATGTAGAAGTCGACGCTCTCGAGCTCCTGACGCATCTGGTTTTCCTGTCGCGCTTCTTCTTCCGGACCCGTGGCGACAGGCGCGGCAGGCGCGTCGTCAGGTTCGACGATGCTGAAGTCAACTTCCTGAAAATCCGTCGAGAACGCGGCTGTCGATGTGTCTTCGTTGAGATCGGCGAATGATGCCGTCGGATCGGAGAAGGTTGACGACGCCGCCTCGTTCGTTACGAACTCATCAGAATCAGGCGAAGGAAGCTGCTCCTGCTCGTTTATAACTGCAAACGTTTCAAACTGCGGAACGTCGGACATTTCGGCTTCTGCGTCGCCCGTAGTAGGGGCTGAGAGGTCTTCAATTTCCTCCTGCAAACCGCCAAGCAGATTCAGTCGATCGAGATAACGCTGTTCGTCAGGTGCGAGTCGCACTAACTGCGTCAACGCGTATCGTTCTTCATCCACCAACTCCGACGCTTCCGCCGACTCTGCCAAACGTTCGAGCGACGACCGCAACGCGTCCATATCGCGTTGCCACCAGTGAATGCGAACCAGCATGCGCAGCGCTGCAACATGATCCGGATTGTGCTCCAAAACCTTGTTGACGAGTTCCAGCAGCTCTCTCTCTTCACGACCCGCGAGCATGCGCTCGATGATCGTCGAGAGAATGCGTATGACTTCGTCGACTTCGCCGGCTTTCAGGTAAAGACGAGTAACCGGAAGAAATTGCGTGTAGTGCGACGCGTCCTGGACCATGAGCAGCGACGTGGCCCGCTCGGCTCCTCTCGGATCTTCCGCTTCGAGGTACGCACGCGCGAGCATCGAGACGAGCTCGTTGTCGTCTTCACGACCCTCGACCACGCGCTCCAGCACTTCCGCTGCCTCATCGGCGGTGCCTCGCGCGATATGACTTTCGAGCATGCCGCGCAGAGCGTCGATATCGTCGCGCACCAACTGCAATGCTTTTGAATACGCTTCGAGCGCTTTGTCCTGCGCGCCGGTCTGGTGCAGGCGATTCGCGGCCTGCACAAACGCTGCGGCCGCCTCGCGACGCATGTTCTCTTTGAGATAACCGTCGGCGAGCTTCAACCGGATTTCAGTGTTGTTAGGATCGAGGTCGGCGATCTTGTGAAGAATATCCAGCGCTCTCTTGTTATCGCCGGAACGCGTGTATGCATCGGCGACCACCAGGTACTGCGAGCGCGCGTCGTGGACCAGGCCCTGGGTGGCGTAGAGCTCGGCGAGTTTGTGAGCGATGATCGGATCGCGCGTACGGAGACGCTCGATCTTCTTGTACATCGCGATCGCTTTGAGATTGAATTCCTGTGCGCTGTAGTGTTCGGCGATGCGTTCGAAACACGCGATCGCTTCGTCTTTCTTGCTCGCGCGCACGTAAAGATCGCCGAGCATGTTCAAGGTAGTAAGATCGTCGGCGTCGTTGTCGACGATTTGGCGGTACTCCTTGATTGCTGCGTTGATCTTTCCCTGTGAAAGGAATTTCTCAGCGGCTTTTAGGACCTTAGCTTTATCGAAAGCCATCAGGATTCTTATGTATCATTAAAACTGTCGGCGGCTTTAATCGTGGCAGCGGGCAGCGGGCAATGCCATTTTCGTTAAGCGCTTGTCAAAACTCCACTTGCAACTCCGGCAAAATAGCCGCGAGATACGCTAACATGCGTAAATAAAGGGTGTCAACGCAGGTATTTCCAACCGAAGCCGCGCGGGTCCCCACGTCAAAGTTGGGGCAGCAGATTGCTGTCGCAGGACTCGTCATCTACGTTCTTTTTGCACCTCACTCCGTCGCCGTCAGCGCCAGCGGCGTCGGTATAGCAGGACTTGGATGGCTAATCAGGACGTTGGAAACTCGAACTCTGGGAGTTCGTCGGTCGAAATTTGATCTCGTAATCGCGCTGATGCTGTTGTGGAGTATTGCCTCCGCGTTTCTCTCAGAAGAACCGCAAATCAGTATTCCAAAACTCACGGCGCTCTGGTCCGTCTTTCTGTTTTACCTCACGCGGGCCACGGTCAACAGACGAACGGCATTTGTGTTGATCGCGCTACTGATTTTGTCAGGATGCTTTGGAGCGCTTTTCAGCGCGTTCGACCTCGTGCGAGGACGCGGCGTTGTCGTCGAAACGATCTCGTTCAACAGTCCGTTTCGTCAAGTTGGAATCCAGCCGGGTGACACAATCTGGCAGTTGAACCGTCGTCGAGTCTATTCGGTGGCCGATTTGGATGAGGCGTTGAAGCAGATTCCCGCGAACACGCCGGTTGCGGTCGGGATCATTTCACGCGGCGAACAGGTTGAGCGTCCGGGTATGCTGGTCAACGCATCCCCATCCGGAATAACCGGGAGCGAACGCGATCATCGATTCCGAGCTTCAGGCTTGACGCGACATTACCCAACCTTCGCCGAGCTCATGCAGATGATCGCGTTGCTTGCTTTGGGACTCGCCCTCGCACACCTCAGAAATCACGGCCCGAACAAGTATTTCAGAGTTGCTCTGATCGCGGCACTGTTGTTGACGATGGGAGTTGTTTTCACTGCTATGCGGACGGTGATCGTTGCGCTTGTGATCGGCGCGATAGTCATCGCGTGGAGATCGCTGCGTGGTGTTTACAGGTTGGTGTTCACGTTCGCGCTGTTCTTTGTGCTCGCTTTCGGGGCGGTTGTCGTGTGGCAAACGCGTGACCGCAATTCGTTGCTGCTCGGCGATCCGAGTTCGTCGCTGCGGATGCAGGTCGCGCGCGTCGGTCTCTCGCGCATTCCGATTCATCCGATCTTCGGGCACGGCATGGACGCGATGAAGCAGCACTGGAACGAGTGGGGATTTCCGGGAAAAGACATGCTGCACCTGCATTCAACGCCGTTGCAACTCGCGTTCGATCGGGGATTGCCGATGCTGGTGCTTTGGCTGTGGCTGATGATCCTGTTCTGGTTAACACTCGCTCGTGCACAACGAACTGCAGCGGATTTGAGTGACACCACTTCCTACGGGATTCTGCTCGGAACGCTCGGCGCGCTCACGGGCTTTCTCGTCAGTTCACTGGTGAATTACAACTACGGGGATGCTGAGGTTGCGATGCTCTTTTGGTTTTTGATGGGGTCCACAGATTACGCAGATTCAACATCTGTGTAATCTGTGGATTTGTGACGGATTAACGCGGTTCTTCGCCCTCCACCCGGAGGTTGTTCCTCACCGAGAACACGCCCGGAACGCTGTTCGCCGCGTGATAAGCCAACGTGCGATCGCCGCTGCCGGAAACAACACCTTCAAGCGTCACGTGTCCCCCACTGACCACGATGTGGATCGACGGATTCGTTCCACGCAAGTAGCGATGCAGTCCACCCATGTTCGCGATCGAGCGGTAAGTCGCCACCCGAATGCGATCGTCAAAGTTCGACAGCGGCAACACGCGGATGTTGTTCACTACGTGCGAGACGCCTCGGATCTTCTTCACCCTGCGCTCCGCGTCCGAACGCGTCGAGGGTCGCACGACCTCGCCGTAAAGCGTCACGTCGCCGCCGTTGATGCTGTACGCGAGATTGTCAAACACACCGTAATACGGCAGCGTCACCAACTCATGCCGAACGCGGCGCGCGAGCTGCGGGTCCAACGCTCCCTGTGCACCCTGCGCCAGCGCAACCGACGGTAAAATCATTAGCAACAGTGTTGCAAAAACACCAAGTGAAAACTGGTAAATCTTGTTCTGTCTCATAGCGATTAGATAGACACGCAAACGGCGGGGTTGGTTACGCAAATCGCGAATCTTTTGTTAGGATTTCCACCCAAATGACACGACCACAAACTACCGAAGCCGCTTCCTACTATTACAAATACATTGATCTTATAACCAATGACGAGATCGTCCCGACGATGGAGTCGCAAATGGCTGAGACTCTTCAGTTCCTGGAGGGTATCTCGGAAGAGCAGAGTCTGAAATCCTACGCTCCGGGAAAGTGGACGATTCGCGAACTGCTGAACCACGTCAATGACGGCGAGCGTGTGTTCCTCTACCGAGCATTCTGGTTCGCGCGCGGATTTCAGGACGCGTTGCCGAGCTTTGAACAGGATGTCGCGGTCCAGGCGGCGAATGCAAATCAGACGTCCTGGGCCGAGTTGGTCGAAGAGTTCCGAACCGTCCGGTTGAGCACGATTTCGTTTTTCAAGCACCTGCCGGACGAGGCGTGGTCGCGTAGCGGTATCGCCAGCGATAACCCTGTCACCGTCCGTGCAATCGCCTACATCATCGCCGGCCACGTCGCCCATCACACTCAGGTGCTTAAGGAAAGGTACCTCTAGGACAGCCGCAGATTTTCGCAGAAATCTGCGGCTTGTTCTGCCAAAGTTATTGTTTTCCTCACCCCTAACGGTGTACTCTGGAACCCTGCGGAGCGCACTCACTCCGGCTCCAACATCCGCAGGCCCCATCACAACCGGCAAATCTCAGGAGATCCGCATGAAAAGGTGCCCCCAGTGTGAGTTTATTTACGAAGACGACCAGAGTCTTTGCGATATGGACGGAGTCCTGCTCGTCTTAGACTCTCGGACACTGCCGAACCTTCATGCCCTGGCGACCGTCCCGCAAACCCCTGCCACGGCCCAGCGGCGAAACCGCGCTGTTCCGGCTTTCGCGACACTGATTCTCGCCCTGGTCCTCGGGATGGTCTATTACGTGTCCACACGTCAGATTCGTCCAGCAGTAAACACACCGAGCAGTTTGAGCATAGCCCCGGTGGTAATTCCAACGCCTGAGCCTCCGCCAACGCAAACCGAACAACCACCCACGCCGCAGGTGAAGGAAGAAGTACCCAGGCCCGCGCCAGTCAAACAACCAGCAACCACGCCCGTCAAAAAATCGACGACGACGAAATCCACGTCCGTCTCTCAAACGAAACCTGCCACTGAACCGAAGAAAGCCGACTCCAAAGTCAACTCGATTCTCAAAAAGACGGGTCGCATCCTGAAGAAACCTTTCAAATTCTGAAAATGAAGCGTTGCCCCCAATGTCTCTTCCTCTATCCTGAATCGGACGAAAGATGCGACTTCGATAACACGCCTCTTGAAGCCGTCGATGAGGCTGAGATCGCAGCAGCAACTGGTTCGAACCAGCTTGGCCGCCGAAGAGTTGTGCCGTTAGCAGCAGCGGTTGGTCTGATGCTTGGGGTCCTGGTATTCGCACTCTACTACGGCATCAGCCAACTCGCGCGCAAGACGTCGGCGGCAACACAAGCGCCGGTTACAGTGGCGACGCCGGCGCGGGCGCAGCCGGCAGTGACGATATCTTCGCCGTCGCCGGTAGTTTCGCCCTCGCCTTCACCATCTCCAAAGAGTTCTCCTGGGGCGATCTCGACAGCGCACACGCGCGCGACATCCGACCCGGTTTCGACAAGTGGACCAGGCATCGCACAGCGGCAGGGCGGCAAGCCCGTGATCATGTTGACGAGCGGTGGAAAAATCGACGCGGATGAGGTTTGGCGAACGCGAGATGGCGTGTGGTACCGCCGCAACGGGATGGTCACGTTGTTGAAACGCGGGCAGGTCAAATCCATTGTGACGCGATAGATAATCCTGAAATCATGTCTAATCTTGTAAATCCTGTGAAACTGATGATAGTCTCCCGTTCACTTCCAGCTCCAAACAACGGGGGACATTCAAATGAAATCGACTGCGAGAGTTCTCGTCGCTCTAACACTCCTTTCTCTACTTTCACTCACACTGATCGATCGCGCTCCGGCTGCGAAAGCCGCGCCTCTCGATCTCTCCGGTGAGATTCACGGCGCGCCTTTCCGCATTCGCGTGCCCGAAATCTGGAATGGGACGCTGCTGATCTTCGCTCACGGCTATCGCGACAAAGCCGATCATCCCGGCGAGATCGACAACCGAAACGCCGACGTCGCTCCGAACGCAGCGCTGGAAGCCCCACTGCTCGCGCAGGGCTTTGCTCTCGCCGGCAGTGCTTACAAAGACAACGGCTGGTCTGTTGGAGACGCAATCCAGGATACAAAGGATCTCGCGGTCTACTTCCGCGACAATGTCGCGAAGCCGCAAAGGACCATCATCGTCGCCGCTTCACTCGGTACCTTCGTCGGCTACAAGAGCATGGAACAGTTCAATGGAATCTTCGACGGCGCGCTTTGCCTTTGCAGTGTCGGCGCGGGTGCAACGCGCCTGTGGGACAGCGGCGTTCCGGTTTATCTCGCTTATGACGTCGTCTTCGGAATTCCGCCGTCGTGGGGAACGGTTGGCGAAGTAAGAAACGATATCGACTTCGACACAGAGGTGCTCGCGAAGCTGGTTCCGGAACTCAGTAACATCGCAAACTTTCCGAAGTTTGAATTCATTCGACTCGTAGCCAGGAACCCCGGCCGCGGCATCACGCCGCCGCCACCGCCGGCGTTCTACCCGGGTTGGGCCCTTACCGATTTCTTCTTCCTCACCGAGGCTCGTGCCGAATTGCAGCGACGTGCCGGCGGACCATTCGTCCAAAACCTCGATCAGGAGTACACGCTGACTGCTGCCGAGAAGGCGTATCTTGCCGGGATAGGACTACCCACTCCCGTGGTCGATGCGTGGCTCGCACAGATGAACTCGCGCCGCAACATCGAAGCACAGACTTCAGCGCGAAACTACGTGCGTAACAACACCGACTTCAACGGAAAGATCAAGAATCCGGTATTGAGCGTGCACACGGTCATCGATCCGCTGCTCGTGGTTGCAAACGAGTCGGCGTATGCGGAGACAAACGCTTCCGCCGGTCGCCAGGATCTGCTGTTTCAGACGTTCGTTCCGGGTGGTGTGGGTCACTGCGCTTTCACCGGGCCGCAGATACTGACGTCAATCGGCGCCATCGATCTATGGGTCCGCACGGGCGTGCGCCCAACGGCGGCACAGTTTCCGCCCGCGCTGGGGTTCAATTCATCGTTTGTACCCCCGCCTTTCTGAGATGGTTGGGTTAGAATACGCACGAGCCCCCGAGCTGTATTCGGAGAGACCGTGCGGTGAGTTCTTCAGTTTCATTGACCAACGCCGTGACTTCCGGCGACGAACGCGCTGTAAATGCGTTACTCGCCGATGGTGCGGACGTAAATGAGAGTACGAGCGGTGGTCAAACCGCGCTTATTCTCGCGGTCATTTTCGGTCATACACACCTCGTAAAACTCCTGGTTAACTCGGGCGCCGACCCGCATTTACGCGACAATCTCGGCCTCAATGCCCTCGAATGGGCTAAACGAAGAGGATCGAGAGAAGCGCTCGAGATACTCGCCAACCCGCCTCGCCCTACGCCAAAAAGAGGAGTCGAAGAACTGCGAACGGCGGTTGTCGAAACACCTCGCGCCGAACCCGAGCCTGAAACAAAGGAGACCGTTTCGGACGACGAGAAGAGTCGTCGCTGGCTGACCGGGCTGAGGCAAAGGCTGGACGAGCAGGAGTCGCGGCGAAACGCATCTCGAGCAGAACCTCCGAAACAGCCGGCGATTGTGCCGCCGGCAATTCAACCGCCACCGGAGCCCGCAAAACCAAAACAGGCATCCACGCACCAGCCGGTGAAGGGGCGCATACTCGAGCCGCCACCCGAAACACCACCCGCAACCGGCAAACGCAAACGGTGTCCGAAGTGCAACGCGATCTACAACGGAGAGCTCCTTTCATACTGCGCCCATCACATCGTTCCGCTGGTCGACTTCGATGAACCCATAATCTCCACGCCGCGGAAACCGAATCCACCGCTGTTCTGGATCATGGTGGTGATCACGCTTACGGGATCGATCGTGATCGGATCGCTGATCACGACCTACTTTTACAAGTCGAACCAAGCCGCTGCTCGAAGCGCCGCAACACAGGGAACGAACGTTCAAAAGGGATTTCCGGAGGTAGGCGGTGAGCTGCTTGGAAAAGCTGTCTCACTTCCCGAAGCAGAATGTCCGACGAATGGACCAGAGCCATTGAACGGGACGGTTACAGTGCGCGTCATGGTCGACAAGAACGGGCAGGTGTATTGGGCCAGAGGCTCCGGCGGCGATTGGCTCATGCGCGGCGCCTCGACGGAAGCCGCGATGAAATCAACCTTCTCGCCCGAAAAGCTCCGCGGCCGCGAAACCGAGGGGACGATCACCTACACGTTTAAATGATCAATTGACACGGTGACGGGGAGACGCGGCGACGCGGGGAAGCGGCGTGTCTCCGCGTCTCCCCTTCTCCCCGTCACCGGATCTGCTATTCTTTTCACATGGCCGACTCACAGCAGACGCGTATCCTCCCCGATGAGCTGCGTACGAGTGTCCCCGCGCTCGGCACGATCCTGCGCGAACGCTATCGACTCGACAGCGAACTCGGTCGCGGCGGAATGGGCACGGTCTATCGTGCGACCGATCTCGAGCTCCAGCGCGAAGTCGCCGTCAAAGTACTTTCCGCAACCGCACAGAGCTCCGATGCGCGCGAGCGTCTGATTCGTGAAGCACGCGCCGCTGCCGCACTCAATCATCCCCACATCGTTACGATTCACGACGTTGGCGAGTCCGGTGGATTTCCCTTCCTCGTGATGGAGTTGATTGCTGGTCCGCGTCTCTCCGAAGCGCGGCCAGGCGACCTCGCTCGCGTCGTCGCGATTGCGGTTCAGATTTGTGCCGCACTCGAACACGCACACGACCACAGCATCGTTCATCGCGATCTCAAACCCGACAACGTACTTTTGTCAGGAACGACTAACTCGAGCAACGTAAAGCTCGCGGATCTCGGTCTCGCCCTGCCTGCTTACGGCGCGCGCATCTCGCGCGCGGGAGTCATCGTCGGCACCGCGGCATACATGGCCCCGGAACAGGCACTCGGACAGACGGTCGACGGCCGCGCGGATCTCTACGCGCTCGGCGTCCTGCTTTACGAACTGACCACGGGCCGCGTGCCTTTCAGCGGCGACGATCCACTGACGATCGTGTCGCAACACGTGCATGCGCCGGTCGTACCGCCGCGCGTTCTGCGTCCCGATCTGCCACGCGCGCTCGAAGGCATCATCGTCAAGCTCCTGGCAAAAGATCCGGCGCAACGATTCAACTCAGCGGCAGCAACTCGCGACGCATTGCTCGAATCGCTGAGCGGCAAAGACGAAGTCGCAACCACCGACAGCGCGCCCGCCGTTGCGATTCTCGACGCGTTGTCGCGTGGACACCTCGTCGGTCGCAGCACGGAACTCACCGAGACGCGCGAGTTGTGGCAACGCGCTCGCGAAGGACGTGGTCACGCAGTGCTGCTCAGCGGTGAACCGGGCGCCGGCAAGACTCGTTTCGCGCGTGAGATCACGATCCAGGCTGCTGTCGACGGCGCGCTCGTGTTATCAGGCGGTTGCTACGAGTACGAAGCCGCAACGCCTTACCTGCCCTTCGTCGAAGCGTTTCGTCGCTGGACGCGCGAAGAAACAAACGACGACAAACTGCGCGGGATCCTCGGCGATGCCGCAACACAGATCGCCAAACTCGCTCCCGAGATCGAAACACGGCTCGGTCCGTTTCCCGAACGCCAGGAATTAGCCGCACACGAAGAACGGCTGCTCTTCTTCGACGCGGTGGTCCAGGTATTTTCAAACATCGCGCGCCGCCAATCGCTGCTGTTTTATGCCGACGATTTGCACTGGGCCGATCGCGGCACGCTCTGGCTGCTCGGCCACGTGCTGCGGCAACTGCGCAACGAGCGCGTACTAATCGTCGGTGCTTATCGCGAGACAGAACTCGATCGCACGCACCCGCTTGCGAAGTCTCTCGTCGACTGGAACCGTGAACGACTAACCACACGCATCGCGCTGCGCCGATTCAACGAATCCGAAACCGGCGACCAGCTCGGCGCTTTGTTGGGTGAACGAGTCAGCGGTGAATTTGCGATCGCAGTGCATCGCGAAACCGAAGGGAATCCGTTCTTCGTCGAAGAAGTCTTGAAGGCCTTAATTGAGAAAGGTTCGGTGCGGCGTGAAAGCGGCAAATGGCGGCGCTGCGATGTGGACCAGATGATGATTCCGCAGAGCGTGAAAGAAGCGATTGGCCATCGCCTGGATCGCGTCAGTCAAAACTGTAACGACGTGCTGCGCGTCAGCGCCATCCTCGGCAAAGTCTTCACTTTCGAAGAACTTTCGGCTACGGCAGAGCAGAATGAGGATCTTCTGCTGGATGCTCTCGACGAAGCAGTGAATGCACAACTGGTTGCCGCGACTTCCGGCGATTCGTTCAGTTTCACCCACGACAAGATTCGTGAAGTGCTCTACGAGGAATTGAATCCGATTCGCCGCCGGCGCCTGCATCGTCACGTCGCCGAAAGACTCGAGCGAGAAAACTGCGTGTGTGCGGTTGAGAAGCTGGCCCATCACTACATTCAGGCAGGCGATCACAAGCAAGGTCTCGAATACGCGAAACAGGCTGCCGCAGAAGCGGCGCGTGTGTTTGCTTTCGACGAAGCGATCGCCGCTTACGGGCGAGCGCGCGACTGCGCCGAAGCTCTGGGATTGACAGAAGAGCAACTGGCCCAGGAGGAAGCGATTGGCAAGGCGTTCATGTTACACGGCGATATGATTCTCGCCGGTGAACATTTTGAGAGAGCCCTCGCGCTTGCCACAGAGCCGGCGACACGTGCGCGCCTGCAATGCCAGGCGGCGGCATCACTGGTCGTCACCGGCGACCCGCGCGGAAGCGAATACCTGCGCGAAGCGTTGCAGGTGCTCGACCCTTCGACGAACCCTCTCGAAACGGCAAACGCGTTATCGATCGAAGCACGATTTCATCACCTGGCAGGTCGTCATCACAAAGCGATCGAATTCTTGTTGCGGGCTATGGAGATCATAGAGCCGGTGGCAGAAAGTGGCGACACCAAGTTAGTCGCACCGATGCTTTCCCAGATGTATGCCTTCATTGCGGGCGCGTATCAGCATTGTGGTCTTTACGACGAAGCCGATCGCTGGGCGCGACGCTCGATCGCATTTGGTGAGAAGCACAATATCCTGGTCGCACAGGCTATCGGTTACGAATACCTGGGTGAAGACTCCGTTCACACAGGAAACTTCGAAGCGGGTTTGGAACACGCCGAACGCGAAATCGAGATCGCCGATCGGCTTCACTCGCGCGAGCGGCGTGCGTGGACTTATTTGTATTCCGCTCAGTGCCGTCTCTTCCTCGGTCAAATCGATCGCGCGGAAGAGGAACTCCTGGCCGGCATCGCGCTCACTGAAGCAATCGGAGAAAACCGCGCGCTGTCACTGTTCAGACCAGTCCTCGCCGTGGCCCAATCCATGCTCGGCCGGCACGATGAAGCACTGCGAACCGCAACCGCGACTTTGGAAGCTTCATCGACAAGGTTGATCTACAACCACAGCGAGGCACTTCGATGCCTGGCACTCGTTCACTTTCGTCGCAACGAGCTCGACGACGCGTTACGCATTTGCAACGAAGCGGAAGAATTCATCGCGCCGACCGAGTCGCGTGTGGGCCGTCTGTGGCTTGGACCACTGCACATCGACGTTCTCCTCGCCGCGGACAAGCGCGCTGAAGCGAAGAAAAAACTGATTGACTATCAGGCACTTGTCGCCGGCTGCCAATCGCCGCGCTTCACCGCAGAAGCCTCCCGCCTCGCCGCACTGATTTGAATCGGCTTTGCCTCAAAAGTCAGGATGCAGAGTTGGAGGAGGTCAGTACCGTAACGCGGTAGCGTCGGGTCAAATCTCGAACATACGAAAGTCTAGGCAAAATTGAGAGGCTCTACGTCGACCCGACGCTACCGCGTTACGGTACTGACCTCCTCCAACAATGACTCTCGACTTTTGAGGCAAAGCTATTTGAGTCCACAAAAACAAACTACCTGCTGCTTAAGGCGGCGCCGTTCTTCAGGTAATGATCGAGAAAATCGAGTATGGCTTTGTACGCTCGAATCTCGTTCGCTTTCTTTGTAAACCCGTGGCCTTCGTTGTCAAACAAGACATACTCGACGACGCCGTTTCGCTTCTTGATGTTGTCGACGATTTCGTCTGACTCCGGTTTGATCACGCGCGGATCGTTCGCGCCCTGCAACACGATCAAC
>DATNCH010000096.1:0-7604 GCA_035571655.1 Pyrinomonadaceae bacterium | reverse complement strand
TGATTCACAATCTTAGCCGGCTCCTCAGCAGCGACGAGCGTCTCCGCAGAACGATACTGCTCGTTTTCGAGCGGCGATAAAACTTTCCAACCGATCTCGTCCAGCCTCGAAGTCAGCTTCCGGTTTAACTCGAGTGCGCGTGCCTGAATGTCTGCCAGCCCCGTCGATTGCATCAATTCAATCGACGCACCGAGCGCGAAGATCCCCGCGAAATTCGGACACCCGAGCTCAGCCCTCGCGGAAGCATCGTGACGAAGATGCACTTCGTTGTTCGCGACGCCATAAGGATCGCGAACGCTTAGCCAGCCAATCGAGCGCTGCGGCGATGCAGCCTGGAGTTCTTTGCTGATGTAAACAAACCCGGATCCGTATCCTGACAGCATCCACTTGTGCCCGGTCGAGCATAGCGCATCGATCTTCATCCGCTTCACATCGATCTCGAAAACTCCCGCGGCCTGACTCGCGTTCACGACAAACGCATGCCCGCCTTTGATACCACTGAGATCTTCGAGATTCGAGCGAAAACCGTTTGAATACTGAACGTAGCTCAGCGAAATGATTCCGGTGCGCGTCGTCATCGCCGCGCGCACATCTTCAGGATGGACCACGCCCTGGACCGACTTAACGAGATGCACCGGAATGCGCCGGTGCATCCACGGAATCGTCGTGACCGGAAACTCGAGGTCGCACGAGATCACTTCACCGTGTTTCTCGAGTGCATCTACGATGAGATTCATGCCGCTCGAGGTGTTGGTCGTGAGTCCGATCTCTTCTGGTTCAGCATTAATAAAGGACGCAACCGCGCCGCGCACTTCCTCGCGCTGCGCGAGCCACTCGTCCCAATGAATGTCGCCGTCGTTCATCATCTGCTCGTAATAAGACGACGCCGCTTTTGCAGTCGACTCGGCGAGCGGCCCCGCCGCTGCGGTGTTCAGGTAAACACTCCTACTCGTGACGGGAAATTTTGCGCGAACGTCGTCCCAATTGATCATGACGGCTAAATCGATTCCTTGTAGGCTTCCAGGTTCTGCTGGATCTTTTGCAGCAACTGCGACTTGAGCGTGTTTGAATTGAGTTTCGCGGGCGGCACGGGTTGCCACTTGCCGGGAATCAGGACTTGCGAGTCGATAAATGCATCGATAGCGTCTTGCAAACCGTCAATCCTGATTTTGCCTTTCATGGCGATCACTTCCTCGATGATCCACGTGACGGCGTCGCCTGTAATTCGATGACGGTGATTGATGACTGCCGATCTCTCCTGAAGCGTCTTCAGGACGAGGTCGAATGGACCACCGAGCGCCGCGACGAGTTTTAGATAACACTCCTGAAATTGTCTGATCTGCGCGACCCGCGCGGGCGTACCCTCCAGATCTCGCTTGGCAACGTAAGAAGCAGCCATGCTACCGCAGAACATTTCGTCAGGCATGTAGGCGCTGGTTTCGTCGACGCGCGTAATCGACTGCGCAACGTAGTATGCGGGTAATAGACGCAGAAGATTTCGAATCAGAAAAACGGGATTGTGAGTGAAACCGTCGGGAAGTTTTTCGACGCCCTTTTTGACTTTGCGATCTTCGAAGTAGCTCAAGCTCCTGTCGAAGTCTCGGATCTCCTTTTGCGCATTCGTCATGAGGTAGTTGATCTGTTCCGAAGTAAAGCCGATTCGCCAGAGCATGCGCTGCTCTCTTTCCATCGCAAACGCTTCATCAAACACGCGCAGACAGCCGGCGTTCCTGAAGTTATTCAGATTCTCTTTCACGCCCGATTCGACGAATGCCATCGCCTGCGCAAAGACCTGGACCAGCGTTCGCGCCCAGCCGCGTTGTTCCGCGAGTGAAGCCGAATAACGATCGACGTCTTTGAAGCGATACTTGTCGTGCTTCGCGGCGAATTGTCGAATCGAACCGTAATCGAGTACGGCGCCGCTGGCGAGCATGTTGTCGCCGTCCCATGAAAGCCAGTTGAAGATGTACTCCTCTTCGAGCAGCGCGGCGAGTTTTGCGTAAGAGCGAGCGAAATAATCGAGCGCTTTCCCGTAGCGCTCCGCTCCATCGGGAATCTGCCAGAATCCGTTCTCGATTTCGCGATCGATGAAGTAGTCAACCGAGGCTTTCAGTTCCTGGTGGCGTCCCTGCTTGAGATAACGAAACATGTGCGCCGGTCTGATCAGATTGGGCGCGGTTCTGACGCCGATGGCTGTCGTGTCGGGAAAACCAATTACCGCGAGGCAGCGTTCCGTCGGAATTCCCTGCCGGTAGAAGATCTCAGACATCACGGCACTGCCGAGCATTTCATCTAGATCTGCAAGACCTGACGAGTAGCCGTGCGCGTAGTCACCCGTCGGGATAAACCCTTCGACCTCCTGCGCACCAGGGCTCAATATCGTTGCGCCAGTGCCGCGGCTCGAGATATCGAAGAGCAGGTTTTCACTCTTGACGCAACCGTTCCAGATGCTTCTGCCGTCACCGGAAGTCTTGCCTTGCCGGTTGCGATGCTGAGTCTGGAGGTAGCGCGTGGCCATGAACGGGTGAGGCTTGATCGTTTCGGGTGGAAACTTGCGGCCCTTCTGTATGTCGTACTCGTTGATGATCTGAAGTGAGAAAGTGTTGAGGATCGCGTGTTCGAGATCTTTGTTGATGCTCGACGGATGATCGGGCGGGATCAGGCCCATCTCTTTGGCGAGCGGAAAGTTGAAAAAGAGGACACGACCATTCGGGCGGTAACGCGCCTGGTAGTCGATATAACCATCAGGACTAACGTCTCGCCAGGGATGTCTGCCGTCTATCTCCTCGAACTTCTCATACATACGCAGGCCACAAAGAGGCACAAAACCAGACACAAAGGATTTTAGACTATGTACGGCGTTTTCTTGTGATCTTTGTGGTTTTCTTTGTGCTCTTTTGTGTTAACCAGATCGTGGTCAGCGGGGGAAGATCGATTAAGCCGTCGCGCAAAGCAACAGAACTGTCACTCGTGTTTATTATCACTTTGTATTCAGTCTCTTCCGGCAAGCGAATGCGATAATCTTTTTTCTCCACGGCGGAGAAGTTGCACACGCAGACGATCTCGCGGCCGGTCGAAGGCGAACGGCGGGCGAAGGCGACGATGTTTTCGAGTGCGTTGTCGACGTCAAGCCATTCGAAGCCTGCGGGTTCGCTGTCTGCTTCCCAGAGAGCGGGCTCTGGTCCATAAACTTGATTTAAATCGCGGATCAATTTCTGAATGCCGCCGTGCAGAGGCTGGTCTATCAAATGCCAGTCCAGACTCTCTGTTTCCGTCCACTCGCGCCACTGCCCAAACTCGCCACCCATGAACAACAACTTCTTTCCCGGGTGCGCCCACATGTAAGCATACAGCGCACGAAGCGTCGCAAACTTCTGCTCATCCGTGCCCGGCATTTTATTGAGCAGCGAGCCCTTCATATGAACCACTTCGTCATGTGAAAACGGCAGAATGAAGTTCTCACTCCACGCATAGACCAAACCGAACGTCAGCGCATTGTGATTTCCGGCGCGGAAGAGTGGATCTGTTTGAAAGTACTTGAGCGTGTCGTGCATCCAGCCCATGTTCCACTTGAAGTCAAAACCAAGACCGCCTGCGTAGGTCGGATGACTGACCGCCGGCCACGCCGTCGACTCTTCGGCAATCATCATGACTCCGGGACACACGCGATGCGTCACTTCGTTCAACTCTTTCAAAAACGAGATCGCTTCGAGATTCTCGCGCCCGCCAAACTGATTCGGAACCCACTGCCCTTCCTTGCGGCTGTAGTCGAGATAAAGCATCGACGCCACCGCATCGACACGCAATCCATCGACATGAAACTCTTTACACCAGTAAAGCGCATTCGCGATCAAAAAATTGCGTACCTCGTTGCGACCATAGTTGAAGATGTACGTGCCCCAGTCCGGGTGTTCACCTTTGCGCGGATCGAGGTGCTCGTACAACGCTGAGCCATCGAAACGTCCGAGCGCCCAGGCGTCTTTCGGAAAATGCGCGGGTACCCAGTCGACGATCACGCCGATGCCACGTTGATGAAGGTAATCGATGAGGTAACGCAGATCGTCCGGCTCGCCGTAACGAGCAGACGGCGCGTAGTAATACGTGACCTGGTAACCCCACGATGGTCCATACGGATGTTCTTTGAGTGGCAGAAACTCGACATGCGTAAAGCCCATCTCGGTGACGTAATTCGCGAGCGGCTCGGCCATTTCACGATACGTGAACGGACGACTGTCTTCCTCCATCTTTCGTCGCCACGAACCGAAGTGCACCTCGTAGATCGAAAGCGGGTTGCGAAAGTGTTCCCGCGCGGCGCGCTTCTTCAGCCACTTCGCGTCACGAAATTTGTATTTCGAGGAATAGACGATTGACGACGTATCGGGTGGGACTTCGGTGTGCTGCGCGTATGGATCGGCTTTGAAGAGTGGCGGCGCGTGGTGTGGGTGGATTTCAAACTTGTACAGACTTCCGTCCGTGAGCTGTGGGATGAACAACTCCCAAACGCCGGAGTTGCCGAGGCATTGCATCTGGTGTGCACTGCCGTTCCAGCCGTTGAAGTCACCGACTACGCTGACCCTCGCGGCCTGAGGCGCCCAAACAGCGAATGCGACGCCTTTGGTGCGTCCGATCTTGGTGACGTGCGCGCCGAGCTTTTTGTAGATCTCTTCGTGGCGGCCTTCGTTGAACAGGTGAAGATCGATCTCGCCAAGCGTTGGTTTCGTCATCGTGGTTTCACAAACTGCACAAAGAGATCGGCGCCGGTGCCTTTCTCGGGCTTGTTACTCTTCGCTTCAGACATCAGCTCGAGAAACTTCTTCTCCGGCGGGTCAAGGCCTAACTCACTTTGAAGATCCATCACGCGAGCAGCGTAACGCATCAACTGAATCGTTTCGATCCCGGCGACATCTGAAAAGAACCAGCCACAACTCGCAAACATCAACAACGCGCTTCGCTGCATCTCCAGCAACTTCCACACTCGAGATTCGCTCACATCGCTTAAATTAGGAACAGAATGCCGCGCCAGGAAACTCGCCCGGGCCGCCTTCGGATCGAGCAGCACCTCGACGTAGTCGTTTCGCGCCGCCCATGGATCGCGCAACAGTTCACTATTCTCAAACTTTACCGCCGCATCGTCGCGAAGAAAGTTCAGCGCCGCACGCAAAGGTGCACGCCACGACTGGTTCCAACCAACCTCTCCACCCGTGTGACAACCGCAATCGCGCGTCCAACGCCCAACACCATGCACGCAGCTCCACGAACTGCCTTCACCCTCCGGTCCGTTCTCAATCTCAACTTCCTTCACCGGCGGATGTCGATCGAGATATTCAGCATAGTTTGTGATCCAGAAGCCCGCCTGCTTTGCCTCGACGTCCAAAGCGTGTGCCAAACACAAATCGCCAAACTTGAAATGATGACCGTACGTCTCGCCATCAGTGGCGACGTTAACCAGATCTCCCGACATCGCAGCGCGAATGAACTGGTCCACCAAACCTCGACTCGACGTCAGCGCCTTCTCGAATGCAATCGCGCGCGCGAGTGGTCCATTGTAGAAGAACACGGCGAGCGACCGCTTCGAACCATCCGGGTGGCGGAAGACGTAAGGCTGCGAGGTCTCGATCTTTCCCTTCGCCTGGTCCGGCGAAAGAATGACGTAGCGCAGACCTTGATCTATGAGCAACGCGAGCACATCGTCGTTCGCAGCAGTTTCCGGTAACCACAGCGATTCCGCTTCGCGACCGAAGCGAAACCGAAAATCAGCCAACCCCCATACGACCTGAGTCAATCGATCGCGTTCGTTGCAAAGTGGCAGGATCGCATGACCGTAAGCTTGTGCAATCGCATTGCCGTGACCACCGCGTGCGGCAGCACTCGCTTTGTCGGCGTCAAGGATTTTTTGGTAGGTGTCGCTGTGATGGCGTTCGAGCCACGAGAGCAATGTCGGACCGAAGTTGAAGCTGATGTTCGGATAGTTGATGACGTTCGGCGCGTAGCACTCGGCGTGAATGCGTTCGTTCCAATCGTGGTACGGAGCGGCACTGGGTTCGGTTGGGACTTCACCAGTCCATGGATTCTCACGCGGCGGTTGATAAAAATGGCCGTGGATGATGAGAGCAGTCATATTAGACAGGATACAATCATTGGGCCACAAAAGGCACAAACAAGCGCACAAAAGGAGTTGACTTTTGTGCGCTTCTTTATGCTTTTTTGTGACCGATGGTTTCGGTTAGGAATCCTGTAAAGCAATGCGAGTAGCACCCAACAACCCCGCATTGTCACCACACTCAGCGCGCGCAATCCTGACCTGCTGAGCCGTCGCGCGAAACGCCCGCTCGTGAACCTGCCGATACATCTCGTCGGAAAACAGGCTCCAGCCATTCACGGCGCCGCCGCTTATCACGATGACCTGCGGGTCGATCAAATTGATCAGATTCGCCAAACCAATCCCAAGATACATCCCGAACCGGTCGAAAACCGAAAGCGCAAGCTCATCGCCGGTTCGCCCCGCTTCGTACACTTTCTCGGCGCTCGACATCTCCATCCCAAGCTCGCGCGCCATGCGCACGATTGCAGTCGCCGAAGCAAACAGTTCCAAACAACCAGTGGTGCCACACTTGCACTTCAACCCGCTGAACGGATCGACAGTCGTGTGCCCGATCTCACCCGCGGATCCATGACTTCCGCGCCACAACTTGCCGTTCAGGATCACACCGCCGCCGACACCCGTGCCAAGCGTTACGCTCACGACGTCACTACAACCGCGCGCCGCGCCCAGCCACATCTCTCCAACAGCCGCAGCGTTAGCATCGTTTTCGAGAAATACAGGCCAACCCATTCGCTTTTGCAATTCTGTTTTCAGTGGGAAGTTGATTAACGAAGGAAGGTTTGGCGCCTGGACCACGACGGCTTTGTCGCTGTCGACCGCGCCCGGCACCATGATCGACGCGGCAACTACAGGAAGATGGTCGCAACCCCATTTCTCAGCCGCGGTCACGAGGGCATCGACGATCTCGTCAGCGGAATCTCCATGCGGAGTCTCCTGCTTCAGGTGTTGAAGAATCTTTCCGCTCTCGTCGACGAGAGCGACTCGCAGGTGTGTGCCTCCCAGATCTACGGCGAAAGCCAATCGTTCGCCGCTGGCGCGCCTAAGCTGATTCTTCGGCATGTTCAAGATGGACCGTTTCTTCGGTCATCTCACCCTGTGAGAGGCTTCTCGAGATCAAAATTCCAGCGATGATCGCGACCAACAAGAATGCAAATCCTGCTACCCACTCCTTGAAGATCAACTTGCCAATACCAAACAACGTACCGTAAATCAACGCGACGCCGAGTATCCAATTAAGAACCTGTAACGAGAGTCGCCCTTGCGCATGTGACGCGGACAAGTCGGCTCGCGCGGCAATGTCTGTCCAGCCTGGCCCTTCGGGCCTGACGCGGCGGTAGAAAGCAACGAGTGTCTCGATCGGCTCGGGGCTGGTCATCATGGTGACTACTACCCATACCACAGTCGTGACGCCAACAGTGACCAGCATGAGGTATGCGAAGTCTAACGGCATATCGCTATTCCACTTCAAAACGCTTTGCAAAAAGATAGAGACGATCGCGGC
>DATNCH010000095.1:0-17575 GCA_035571655.1 Pyrinomonadaceae bacterium | reverse complement strand
TCGGGCGAGTATCTGCGCGACTGGCGTTATCCACCTGCAACGCTCGGATGGTTCGCACGATTGAAAGGGAAAGCAGCTTATGCGCTTGGGGCGGGACTCTTCAACGTCTTCTCACTGCCGCGGCAGAGCGGATTCCGACAGAGCTTCGCGTACGCGGGTGAAGCGATGGACCGTGGATACAGTGTACTGATTTTTCCGGAGGGAACGGAGACGAAAGATGGTGAAATTCAACCGTTCCGCGCGGGCATCGGCCTGCTGGCATCGGAGCTCAACGTGCCAATCGTTCCGATCATGCTGCGCGGACTCTTCGAGCTAAAACAGAAACGACAATTCTTCGTCCGCCCCGGAACCGTGTCAGTAACTTTTGGAGATCCGATCAAATTCTCCGCAGAACACCCCGCCACAGAAATCACAAAAGAATTAGAGCGCCGAGTCACGTCGCTTCAACATTAGACAGGATTTACAAGATTTTCAGGATTTACAGGATAAGAATCTTGTAAATCATGAAAATCTTGTAAATCCTGTCAAGCCAACTGGTAAACCTGTATCGCCTTCTCCCGGCCTCTGACCTGCACCTCGCCCATCGGCACCGCTTTGCTGCGCTCGTCATTCACGGCCTGCCAGACAATCTCTGAAATCAGAAGCTGCGAGTCGAAATTCTTGTTCAGTTTTTCAATGCGCGCCGCAAGATTCACGACGTCGCCAATCACCGTGTACTCACGTCGCAATTCCGAACCGATGCTCCCTGTAACGGCTTCCCCCGCGTGTAAACCGATTCCGACCGTCGTAGGCAGGATCGCACCTGACCTCACTTCCTGATGCACTCTCGCGAGAATCTCCTGCGCCGCTTCGAGCGCGTTCGCACAGTCTTTCCCGTCGGACAGCGGCGCGCCAAACACCGCCATAAACCCATCGCCTAAAAACTTGTTGATGATCCCGTGATGTCGATTCACGATCTCGATCATGAACTCAAACAACGACTCGAGATATTGGACCACCTCTTCAGGACTTCTCTTCTCGGCGAATCGCGTGAAATCTCTGATGTCGAGAAACATCACACAGACGTTCTTGCTTTCACTTCGCAGATCAGGTTTGAGATCGAGCAGTTTGTTCATGACTTCCGGCGACACGTACTCGCCGAACGTGCGCGAGATACGGTTTCGTTCATCGATTGCCGTAAACGAACTCAAAATGCGTTTTCTGATCTGGCGAGTCACGAGACCGGTTACGACGCCAGTCAGGAATAAGAGAAACCCTTTGAATACGTGCTGTGGAATGCCTACGAGAATCGGTTCGACAACAGCGCCGGCAGCTTGATGGACCAAATAGATCGAGAGCAGGGAATATTCCAGACCCGCCACTGCGCCGGTAAAGATACACAGCTTTACATCCAGGCGGAGCGCTGCCAACGAAATGAACAGAGGGTAGATGAACGCAGCCGGAGTAAACAGCGTGTAGATTGGACCAAGAAAGAGCGAGCCGACGATTATGCCGGTCGTAGGAATACTCGTTTCGAGAAACGCGCTGACATACTTCAGAGCGCTTGACGGTTTAGTATGGGTTTTGATCAAACGACTAATGAGAGTACGTTCGGCCAGCAAAAAACAGAGATTAGCTGCGAAGACCACGCCAACGGCCATCAGGAACCCGTGCATGTTTCCGTGAAATACAGCCTGAAATTGTTCGGCAAAGATTTGCGCCAGTAGCACTACCGACAACGATGCACTGACAATAGCGCCAATCAGAATCGTCACGCGCAGTCGATCGCTCTTCAGACTTTCGAGTGCAAACTCCTGCTCAAATACGTCGTGGTCCATCGCTGCGCGTCTTCGCCTGCGCCGCGCTAATCGTGTTGCTACTGACATGGGAACACCTCAACCTATTCGCCTGGCGGCGCCGCTTTGCAGCCGTTCAGTCGTGACAATCGCGCGTTTGTGCCAACCTCGGCCAATCTCGCCCCCGGGATCTGACGCGCTGACTTCGAAAACAAAAAGCTTCCCCTCGCGTCCCGTGTAACGCGCGGTTGCTGTGACCTGCACTCCCGGAGGCGTGGGCGCCGTATGTGTTATGTCGACAGTTACGCCGACCGACAACTCACCGGGTTCAAGCAGAGGCAGGAGCACGCGCGACCCCGCGATCTCCATCAACGCCACCATCTTCGCCGTCGCAAACACCGGTGGAAACTCGTCGCCCGTCTCGCTTGCTATCGAGCTCGCGAGATCGTTTGGACCAACGACGAGTTGGGCCGTCGCAGTCGTATTCAGTTCAAGTTGTTTCTGTAGAGGCATCACCTAATACTCTTTCTGTGTAATCTGTGGGCTCTTCCTTATCCCACTTCACGAGCTTCAAGTCGAGCACGAAGATCGCATACAACACCAGAGACGAGCTAAGTTGTTGTGGGTGAATGGGATTGAATTTCTGACGAGGTATTATTTGAGTGCGAGGGATTTGGGGTTTCGACGCCAAATATCGTTTCGGACGCCAAATATCGCTTCGATGTTTCCTCGCAAAGACGCAAAGGCGCAAAGGCGCAAAGAAAGAGTTTCTTCCTTTGCGCCTTTGCGTCTTTGCGAGGAAAAATGTCTTACGGGGTTTCGGGAGCCGGGGTTTCCGTGACGGCCGGCTTCTGTGACCGCCGCGAACGGAACAAGGAGGTGCGATCGAGCACGTTCTCCTGGAACTGCTCGAGATAAAGGTAAATAACCGGCGTGATGTACAAGGTGATGAACTGCGAAACAATCAGTCCGCCAACAACCACCAACCCCAGCGGCCGTCGCGACGAACCATCCGCGCCATAACCGAGCGCGATCGGCACCGCACCAAAGACCGCCGCCAGCGTCGTCATCAGAATCGGGCGGAAACGGTCCATGCTCGCATCGTGAATCGCCTTGTCTGCCGCCTCGCCGTGCTCCACGCGCTGCCGCGCAAAGTCGACGATCATGATTCCGTTCTTCTTCACGATACCCATTAACATGAACATACCGACGAACGCGTAAAGTGACGCCTCCTGACCAAACACGATCAGCGTCAGGAGACCGCCGACGAGCGCTGTTGGCAGTGTCGAAAGCACAGTCAATGGATGGACGTAGCTCTCGTAGAGGATTGCGAGGATCACGTACATCACAAACACCGCGAGTCCCATCAATAGCGTCAAACTCGTGACGGTTCTGCTGAACGTCAGCGCCTCACCTTGCAGCTCTGCACGAACGCCCGGCGGAACTACTTCGCGCGCCGACTTCTCGATGAAATCCGTCGCAGTACCGAGAGCCACGCCCGGCTTGAGGTTGAACGAGAGCGTCATGCTCGTGAACTGATTGAAGTGGTTCACCGACTGTGGACCAAGCGTGGATCTCCAGGTGACCAGTTCCTTGAGCGGCACAAGCCGAGCGCCGTCGTCCGACTTGATATACAGCAGCGCAAGATCCTCGGGCTTCTCGCGCACCGAATCGTCCATCTCGAGAATTACCTGGTACTGATCGTCAGGCTGCTTGATCAGGTAGAGATAGTTTTGCGAGTAAGCATTGCGCAACAACGTCAGTATTCGCGCTTCCGAAACGCCGTACGTCTTCGCCTGGTCGCGGCGAAGGTCGATATTTACGTTCGGCGTGTTATTATAGAGGTCGGATGAGACAGTCAGAAACAGAGGCGACGGTCTGAGTTTCGCCAGCAGGTTGTTACCAGTTTCGTAAACCTGGTTTGGATTAACACCGGAAATCGTGAACGAGTATTGACCCTGCGTCTGATTTGTAACACCCGTGCTGATCGAAAGCACTGCCCAGGGCCGCAGGAAGGTCATGACTCCGGGAATCGTGTTGAGCTTACCCATCATTTCCGCAGTCACGTCGGCAATGGGTCTGCGTCCATCTGGTGGTCCAATATAGGTAAAGGTGATGCCCTGGTTTGACGAAAGAAAACCGGTAGCACCTGTCAGCGTGAAGTCAGTAATCACGTGCGGATCCTGGTGCAGCATCTCATCGACGCGATCCTGATACCCTTGCATCTGTTTTGGTGACGAGCCTTCTTTAGCGATAAACGCGCCGAAGATGACGCCACTGTCTCCCGGCGGCAGAAAGCTCTTAGGCACCAGCCTGAACAACCAGATGGTTCCCGCCAAACAGATGGCCCAGATCGCGGCCGAGATCCAGCGATGACGCAGGAACCACCAGAGCGATCCGCCATACAAACTGAGCACGCGTTTCTCGATACCGCCGATGACGCGTTCCACCCACGTCTTCTTCAAGCCGTGGCCGCGCTCTTTCAGAAGACGCGCACACATCAACGGCGTCAGTGTCAGCGACACCAGGCCTGACGCAAGAATCGCAATGACGATCGTGATTGCAAATTCGCGGAAGATTCGTCCGACCAGTCCCGTCATGAAGACCAGCGGTATGAACACAGCCGCGAGCGAGATCGTCATGGACACGATCGTGAAACTGATTTCCTTCGCACTGCTGATCGCCGCTTCGAAAGGTGCCTCGCCACGCTCGATGCGACGTACAGTGTTTTCGAGGAAAACGATGGCATCGTCGACCAGAAAGCCGATCGCCAGAGTCAATGCCATCAACGAAAGATTGTCGAGGCTATATCCAAGCGCGTTCATCGCAATGAACGTGATCAGCAGCGACAGCGGCAGCGCGACGACAGGTATCAGCGTGTCTGTCACGCGACCGAGGAATGCAAAAATGACGATCACGACCAGGACGAACGCGATCATGAGAGTTACCTGCACGTCGACGACCGAGTGCACGATGCTTGCGGCACGATCGTAGACCGGCACGATATCGATCGACCCCGGCAACTCCGAAGCGATGGCCGGCAGAACCTCGTGGATCGACTTCGACACTTCAACCGCGTTTGCGCCGGCGCGACGACTCACCGCTATCACCAGGGTCGATGCGGGGACGGTACGACCGCGCACCCAGAAGCGCATGTTTACGCGTTCGTCCTGGACTGAATTTTTTACCGTGGCAACGTCGCGGAGGTAAACAGGCGCGTTGTTCGAACCGCCGACGATCAAGTTGCCGTACTGTTCGGCAGTTTCGAGCTGGCCTTGTGGTCGCAAGATCGCCGTTTGGGAGTTACTGTCCAACTGGCCCGCACCCGCGTAACTCGTTCCACTCTTGATGGCATTACTAAGATCGTCGATCGAAATGCCGCGCGCCCACATCTCCGCGGGATGCGCTTTAATGCGAATCGCAGATTTGGTGCCGTAAACGGCCACCTGCGACACGCCGGGCAGAATGCTCAGGCGCTGGCCCACCTGCGTGCTCGCGTAGTCGTACAACTGTCCACGCGTCACGGAGTCGCTGACCATTGCGATGTACATCAACGGCTGATCGTTCGGATTCGTCTTTGAATAAGTCGGCGGCGATGGAAGATCCGGGGGCAGACTGCTGATCGATTGCGAGATCGCGGTCTGCACGTCGGTCGCGGCGGCGTCGATGCTCTTGTTCAGAGCGAACTGAAGCGTAAAGCTTGCAAAGCCCTGGGTACTCCGAGAAGTGACGACTTCCAGTCCATTAATCTGCATGAACTGGCGCTCCAGCGGCGTTGCGATGTTGTTTGCAACCGTGTCAGGACTGGCGCCGGGATAACCGACGCTCACCTGAATCACGGGGTAATCGACTGCGGGTAGATCGTTTACCGGGAGCTGCAAGTAGCTCAGCACTCCGAAAAGGATCACGGAGAGCGTCAACACTGCCGTCATTACCGGCCGGCGAATGAATGGTTCCGAGAGATTCATGATTTCGATCCGCTAACGGCGGTTGCAGCAGGACTATTTGCTTCTCGCGGTTGCTCGACCGCGACTTTGCCACCGGGAGTAACGCCAAGCTGTCCGTTGGTTACTACCTTTTCTCCGGCTGCGATACCTTTCTCGACGATGATCAGATCGCCTTGTCGCTGGCCCAACGAAACTTGCCGATGCTCAGCGGTCGAGTCAGGTTTCACTACGATAATGTACGAACCATTGGCTGACATTTGCGGTGCGGAAGCAGGCACCAGCACCGCGCCTGGGACTGTTCCGAGCAGCAGTCGAACGTTCACGAATCGTCCGGGCCAGAATCGATGTCCGGGATTTGGGAGTGTGGCGCGAAGAGTCACCTGTCCCGTCTGTGTCTGAACGGCATTGTCGACGAACGTCAGCCGTCCGAAGACTGGGTCGTCGGCGGTGTCGGGTAGACGAACTTCAGCACTGAGAGTGCCTGCACGCATCTGGTCTTGTACCGCCGTCAGATTGTTTTGCGAGATCGTGAAGTCGGCATAGATCGGATCGAGACGCTCGATCACCAACAAAGCGTTGTTGGGAACACCGCTGGAGTCGTTGTTGCCCTGACCACCGGGGTTCACGACGTTGCCGATGTCGACGAGGCGTTGTCCGGCGCGTCCATCGATGGGCGAGTGAATGTAGCAATAACTGAGCTGGACCTTTGCCGTTTCGATTGCGGCCTGGTCCACCTTGATCGTTTCATCCGCGCTGCGCACTGCGGCACGTGCTGCTTCGGAGTTGGCTTTGAGCGAATCGTAATCAGCGCGGAATTGCTCGTACTGCTCTTTGGGTACGACGCCCTGTTCGACGAGTGTGTGATACCTCTGGACTTGTGCGAGTCCCCACTTTTCGCGCGCGACTTCGCGTGCGAGATTTGCTTCGGCTTGTTTCTTCGCGGCGGTGTCGCGAGCGAGATTGGCCTGGGCTTGTTTGAGATTTGCGTCAAAGGGTCTCGGGTCAATGGTAAAGAGCAACTGTCCCTTTCGCACGTTCGCGCCGTCGGAGAAATGAATTTGATTAATACGGCCTGAAACCTGTGGCTGAATGGAGACTGTTTCGCGCGCGACGATCTTGCCGAGCGCATCCATGTAATTCGAAACATCCTGAGACACGGCCGTACTCACGACCACTGGGGCCGGAGGGCGCGTGAAGTTCTGCTGCGCCTGATTGGAACAGCCTGCCAAAAGCGCAGTTAAAGTCACGATAACAGCCAAACGGCAGAACAAGGGCTGGAGGAGCTTCATAAGGTTCTTCCTTGGGTAAATCAATAATATGTATGGAGAGTGTAGCAGGTGTTAAGAGCAGGTAAAAACTTGTTAAGAATTGTGAAGCCAGATGTCAGCACGAGAAAGATAGTAGCCGGCGACATTCTCGTGGAATTTCAGGCGGAGACGAAACTCGGCATCCGTGAGGTTTGCCTTCGCCGCTTTATCATGGTTTGTGTTTGAGAGCTTTGCGTCAAAGTCGGGAGCATTGTTGGAGGAGGTCAGTACCGTAACGCGGTAGCGTCGGGTCGACGTAGAGCCTCTCAATCTTGCTAACAATTTCGTATGTTCGAGACCGACCCGACGCTACCGCGTTGCGGTACTGACCTCCTCCAAGTCTGAATCCTGACTTTTGAGGCAAAGGCGTGTTTTAGGCACGACAAAAGCACAGAAGGCGCTTTTGTGCCTTTTTGTGGACAATTTACATCTCGTCGAGGAGGTTGATCAGGTGAGGCTTTCTCTCGTCGACGATCTTAATTTTCTTGGCGAAGTTTTTGTTCGCGTCGAGGAAGGCAGCAAGACTTTGCTTCTTCGGTGACCACGGGTTGCCTTTTTTCTTGCAGTCGTCCTTACGTTCTGCGTCGATCTTGTCGATGGGGTAGGTCAAGTGAACAGTGTATCCCTCGTCGCCTCTCACGTCAGCCAGCATCTGCAACGTCTCGCGTTCGGGGTTGCCGTGCTCGCCGTTTCCGGAAAAAACGTAGTGGTCCGCAGTGAGGCGTTCGAAGAAGATCGGCGCGACGTTGCGAACACTGCCGTGATGCGGACCTTTCAGAACATCGACATGTATCTTGCTCTTGCCGTCGTCCTTTAGAAGACCGACAAGCTCGAGTCCTTGCAGGATCTTGTCGCCGCGCGCATCGCCTGTGAATAGAATCCGCTTTTTGCCGGCTTCGGCTAAAATAACGAGACTCGAAAGATTCGGGATAGATTTATCCGCGAAGGCCGCCAGCGATGCTTCAGCCTTCTCCTGCTGCTTCTGAAGAAAGTCATCGTGCGCTTCCTGTAACGCGAGGACTTCATCCTTCATTGGCCCAATCACCGTAAACTTCAGCCCCCTCCCCACATCGACCTTCTTGCCCTTCTTGTTCGCGAGAATAAGTTTGCTGGCAAATCCAGCGTTGACGGATAGATTCAGCCCTTTCGCGTCGTCCCGGAGCCGAAATCCCTGGCCGACGCTTGCCAGGACCTTTGCGACACCGGGATCGAGACCGTCGACGTCTACCTCACCGGAAAGTGATGCTGTACCGAACTGAATTGCAACCGCCGCCGTCAACTCTTTCGAACTGTTGCCGATTATGTCGTCAAACGTGTTATGCCACAGCCCCTTGATTCGGAAAGGAAGCGGCTGCTGTGCGACTCTCGCATCAAGCAATTCTTTCGTGAGCTCAAGTAGTCCTCTGATATGATCGTCATCAATATGACTAACTATCAGCAGGTCGACTGGAAGAGCCGCATCGGCGGCGAGCCCGCGAACCTTGCGTATTTCTTCCAATCTTGGTTTCAGATGTGATTTGTATACACCGGATGGCCCACCGTCAATCACTATTAGCCCTGGATCATTCCTCGAGCCGTAATGAAGAATGAGGCAGTCACCCTTGCGCGCCTGCTGAACGTCAAGCGTGAAGAACATCACATCTTTTGAAATGCTCGAAGCACGTCCAGCATCCCGTGGCCCTGAAAATTGCGCTCACGCCCAAGATCTGTGGCGTTCTCGCAAAGGAGCTTCTTAATCTTTTGCGGTTCTCCGACAAGATCGGTGTAGTGTGCCATTAGCATCGCAGCGGCTCCGCTTACATGAGGCGCTGCCATACTAGTCCCGTCGAGTTCTCCCCACTGGTTGTCAGGCAAACACGATTCTATTCGCTCACCCGGAGCAACCAGATCCGGCTTTAAGCGCCCGTCTCCAGTTGGACCACGACTTGAAAAGAAACTTACACCATAGGTTTTCGGCATGAAGCGATGAGTTGCACCGACTGTGATTACGCCGTCGGCATTTCCCGGATCAGTGATACTGAACGCGGTATAACCCTCGTAAGAACCGTGTGCGGTCACAAAGCTCTGATAGCCGAGATTACCTGCCGGCGCGACTACCACGACTCCACTATCCACCAGGCGCTCGCATTCAAGGCAAATCGGCGTGCGTCCACAAGCAAAATTGCGAACGTCATGCGGAATCGACAAGCTTAGGTTCACACCGTGAATGCGTCGATAATTATGGCGGTCATTCAAATCACGTATATATTGAAGTGCCGCAATGATTGCGAACTCCGTATCTTCTACGGACTTTGATAGCACGCGAAAATCATACAAGTTGATATCGGGACACATCCCGTTGCTGAAAGTTGCTGTCGCTTTCTTTTTTGAGTCCTCCGATCCGGCATATGCCCCGATAATTCCCGCAACATGCGTTCCGTGACCTCCTTGAGGCGGCGTCGTTGGTTTTATTGAAATAAATCTATCGACTAACTCCCATTGGATCGAGCGATCGTTTGCGGTGTTTTCAGCTAACGATCTCAGAATCTCCGTCGCTGTTTTCGCCGTCATAGGCTCCGATCGCCCCGCCATAAGTTCTTTAAGTCTCTTCTTGAATGCCGCTGTTTTGGTATCGATATTAGTAACACTAAGAAGCTGTCTGATGTTTGTGAAATCGAGCGTTTTTACGATTCGAGAGTTGCCGTCTTCGTCTCTGAAAGCAGGGTGCGTTGCGTCGATGCCGGAATCAAGTACCGCCCATGTGATCTTGTCACATTTCACATTGAATACCCTGCGCGCGGCATCTCCCTTGACTGAAGGCACGGAGTGGGATAGAGCAAGTGTGGCCTTTCGATTCAAACCGATTTGCCAGATGTGCGGCTCTACCTTTGCGGTTAGACTGGGCTTGAGGGCAGTGTCAAAAACCTCCAGCACCGGATCTGGAGTGGCAAGCTGCTCAAGAGCTTCACCGGCACTGACTGATTTCTCCAGGGTTCCAGCCCACAGGATGACTGCGGCTAAACACAAGTACCGATCAAATACCGTGAACTCGCTAAAAGACTGTGCGGCCGCCCTCTGAGCCTCTTCATTCTCGGCCCTGGTCCAAGTGATTAATGCTTGAATTTTTTGTCGGAGACGATTTTCCCGAATGTACGATCTCAGACTCATCTGAATCTTCGGATCGTTCCACCATAACGTCATGGGTATGACAACACGAAGAAGTTCTTCGAAAAAGAGCCATGCGGCAACAACGCCGTGAAGTGGAGCGATTTGAGACTCATGGTTAGCTGGACGCTGAATTTCCAAGGCTTCAAGCCGGCGCGCAATAAGAACGGCGACTGGACCAGCCGGATACGACTTCTCCGGAGAGATCAATAAGTCCACAGCATGTGCCGGCTTGAGAGCATAAGTCATCCAAACATCGGCAAGAACCGGCGAATCGAGCAAAAGTCTTCGATCGTCCGAAGAACCAAGCAAAACCATCTCGACAAGGCCGCGCGAAGAAACACTCATGGATATCCTCAATAGAAATGTGAAGAGAACGATGGCGCGGTAATTAAATGACAGGATTACAGAATTGACAAGATCGTCACAACGTTCTTTGCCGGAGGGCGGCGCTGAAGGAGGCGCTGCGGCGGCGGGAGATGGGAACGCGTACGCCGCTTTCGAGGACAGCGACGGGTGCGCCGGCGCGGGTGCGCGTGAGTTTGCGGACGCCGTCGAGGCGAACGAGGGCGCGACGATGTGCGCGGACGAAGCCGTGCTTCTGAACGCGCTCCTCGAGAAGTTGGAGAGATTCGCGTAAGAAGTAACTGCGTGTGCCAACCCACAATTGTGAGTAATTGCCGGCCGCTTCGATCCAATCGATCTCACTGACGTGCAATACAGTCGCGCCGCGAGAGGTCGTGACGACGATCGTCTCTTCGCGCGTCGAGCTCGACGTCGATCGTAAACGCTTCGACAGGCGTTTCATCGTCGTCGCAAAACGCGCTTCGCTGACAGGCTTCACAAGATAATCGAGCGCTTCTGTTTCGAACGCCCTGATCGCAAACTGATCGAACGCGGTGAGAAACACGACTGCGGGCATGCGCTCGACAGTTCGTTGTTTGATCACCTCGAAGCCATCGATTCCGGGCATCTGAACGTCAAGGAAGACGACGTCAGGCGCGGACACATGAAGTGCTGCGAGCACTTCGGCGCCGTTGCGACATTCCCCGGCGACAGCAAACTCCGGAAAGGCAGCCAGTAGTTGCCGGACACCACGGCGTGCCGCAGGTTCGTCATCGGCGATTAGCGCTTTCCACTTAGCTTGTTTCACCGTTCAACTCCGGACCCATTTCGCGATAAGGCACTCTCAAGGTGGCGATTGTACCGCGTTCCGGGCGTTGATCTGCCGGAGGCGCGATCTCGAGCGAGGCTCGATCGCCGTAAAGCGCGCGCAGACGCTCGCGTGTGTTTTCAATTCCATGTCCCGGCGGAGCCGGAGCATTCGGATCGATGCCGGCGCCATCGTCGATCACGGTGATCTGCAACACATCGTCGACGCGCTCGGCGGTGACGAGTAAAAGACCAGCATCCGGGTGTCTCGCAATGCCGTGACGAATCGCATTCTCAACCAGGTGCTGTAGCGCAAAACTGGGGAATGCCGCCGGTAACAACGCATCGGGAATGCTGAACTCGGGCCGGAGACGATCCGAAAATCGAGCCTGCTCGATCGCGACGTACTGCTTCACGAGGTCGAGCTCTTCTCCGAGCGTGACTTCATTAGCACGATGACGAGTGAGCGTGCGTCGCAGCACCTCGCTCAGGTGTTCGACGATACGCACCGCGCCCTGGCGATCGTTGTCGCGAACGAGCACCGCGATCGTATTGAGCGTGTTAAAAAGAAAATGCGGGTTGAGTTGCGCTTGTAGAGCAGCGAAACGGGCGCCGGAGAGTTGCTCGGAGAGTCGCGCCACCTGGACTTCGCGCTCGCGCGCTTCGATGAAGTAGCGAGTAGCGTGCTCGATGCCCACGACACAAAGATAAACGGCCGCACCGAACGGCAGCGTAATAAAGATCCAGCTCAGCCACTCGACTCCAAACTGGCGCCAGAACTGACCTGCGCCGTGCTGCATCGCCGATTGAAAGACATCGGGAGCGAAGAGCAGGACCAGCACAGATCGCCAAATCTGGCCGCACGTGGCCCAAGCGACGCAGAACAACACGGAGAACAAGAGATGCACGAGTACGCGCCGCACGAGATGCGGGCGTGCGAGCGGCCAACGTCTCGAAACTGCGAACACGCCCGGCGTCAGAAATCCGTAGAGCAGCCAGTCTCCAAATTCGAACAACAGATCGCGCACGCTCACGTCCCAACCGCGTAGACTTGATTGCGCGATGCGATTAAGAACAGCGAACGTGGCAGGCAGTAACCATGCTGCCGAGACGATCATCCATGGACGCAGGCGTGGCAATCGCATTGGCGTCACACAGTAGCGCTGGTCCAGCACTGCCCGCAATGCCGTTCACGTCATGAGAGACGCCGCTCGCGTATTAGTTATTGACTGAAGCCACGAAAAGGCACAAAAGGTCAGCCACAAAAAGGAGGTAGAGTGATGTCTTTGAAGAGTGTTGTTGTTGCGATTGTGGCGTTTGCTTGTGGCGCTGCGTTTTTTGGTTTTGCGACGCCGGCATCCAGCTCGAATAACTTCGACAGCGCCGCGGAAGCGGCCGCTATTCGCGCGCACATCGGAAGCATTTTCCAGGCCTTCATCGATCGTGATGAAAAGAAGATTTTCGAGACGCACTCGGAAGACTGGCGAGGCTTGCTCGAAGGTTATCCTACTCCGATAAAGGGCATCGATGAATACATGAAAGCCAACGGCATCGATTGGCCCAGGCCTGCAAATGCGCCGAAGCCCAGGTCGTACTATCCTGCGGGCACCACTTACAAGATCGACGACTTCGACGTGCATTTTTACAACCCGGAATTAGCGGTCGTAAATTTTTTGGGTGGGTTCCAGAGAAAAGATGGCGAGAAGTTCGTCACGCTTCGTCCGTTTCGCATCATGGACATTTACGCTAAGCGCAACGGAAGCTGGATCCAGGTGGCGTCGCACACCGCAGTCGATCCCGAATGGCGCCTGAGCCAACCGTGGACCATCACACCGCCGATGCGCGAACGCATACTTGCGAAACGTGAAGCAGTTTGGAAAGCGTGGTTCGCGAACGACCGTGTGACGTTGGAGAAAGTGATTCCTGACGAGGCAATCGCAATCGGAGATGAGGGTTGGTCTGATCGCGCGGCGATCTTTGCCAGCGCGAAGTCATTCGCCGACCGTGGTGGGAAGCTTGTGAAATTGGAATTTCCGAAGACGGAGATTCAAGCGTACGGCAACACCGTGATCATCTACACCACGTACGTTTACGAAATCGAGGTTGACGGAAAACGCTCGACCTCGAAAGGACGCGCCACAGAAATGTTCGTGCGGCGTGGAGATGAGCTGGTCAACGTCGGTTGGCACCTCGATACCGAGCAGTAACATTATTTAGCCGCAGATTTATGCTAATGGTCATCAAATACGTGCAACTTGTGACAAAATGAGTTGGCATTTATTGAACCTCAGATGTAAATTTAGAGCCTCCAAACCGCACTCCCCGGACCGTCGACGGCTTTGACATGCATGTGAGGTTGATATGAAACGTTTTGGCCTTAGTCTCATCAGCAGCTTCCTCGCCTTTACAGCGGGACTTGTGACTGCCTCATCCTGGGACGCAACCCGCAACGCCGTTGCGGAGCCAGTCGTGGTAGAGCGGTGCCCGCCCGGTCAACAACAGCAGCAAATCGGAGTAGCAATAAATTCCGCGCTGACTGAGGCGCCGGATCGTCAATATCCCTTTGCCGAAGGTCGATTAGTGCTGGTGCCGGAAAACGTGAACCTAAAGAGCGAGAGTCTGCACTACGATATTAACGTGAAGTATCCGCAGATTACGGGCGACGAGACTCCAGCAATTCGCAGGATCAATCAACAGATGAAAGCGCTCGCGACAGCTAAATACCAGTGGCCATTAAGCGAGTCGAAAGAAGAGATTCGCAGAGATCAGGAACGGCTGCCGGGAACTTACAACAGCGTCAATCTGGATTATGAAGTGAGCGTCGCCACTGAATCTTTCCTGAGTATCTTTTTCTCGGGCTACAGCTATGGCGTAGGAGCTGCTCATGCGGTGCAGGAGAGTGAGTCTGTGAATTACGACCTCGTTTCCGGCCGCGAGTTACAACTGCCAGACCTCTTCAAGAGCAATTCGAGATACCTGGACTTTATCTCTGAATATTGCATCAAGCAGTTATCAGAAACCGCCGGTGTGCCTGACCGCCTGAACAAGTCACGGCTCGCACCTTCACTGAAAAACTTTCAGAACTGGCACATCACGTCCAACGGGATCAACTTTAACTTTGACGCTTGTGAGATCCTCGCGTGTGCGGAAGGCGATCAGTCCGTGGAGATTTCATTCAGCGACTTGAAACCGCTTTTTGCACCGGGAATTCCAGGCAGATTTAAGATCGTTTATCCATAAGCGTCGCGTCGACCGTGATTCCGAGGCTGACCCGACGCTACCGCGTTTCGGTACTGACCTCATCCAAGATCGACCTATTTAGCTACAAGCGCGGGTCGACCGGTTCGCTCTCGAGCGCGAGCACTCCGAACACGCATTCGTGAACGCGTCGCAGAGGTTCTTTTCTAACAAACCGCTCGAGCGCTTCGATACCTAACGCAAATTCGCGAAGTGCGAGCGAACGCTTGGTTGACAAGCCACGCCCGCGCAATCGCTCGAGGTTCTCGCTCAACGCGTACTCCGGTCCATAGATAATTCGCAGGTATTCCCTGCCTCTGCATTTCACGGCCGGTTGGACCAGGCCGCGTGGTCCACGCGTAATGAAGTCAAAGGGCTTCACCACCATCCCTTCACCGCCTCGACCTGTGAGTTCCTCCCACCACTGAACGCCGGCTTCCTGACTTGCGACGTCGGTTACGTCAACAACCATGTAAGACGTCGACAGTAGTAGACGTGGATCGGCAGCGCACAGTCGTCTGAGCGTTTCCATGTGCCACACGTGATCGCGATCCGTGTGAACTCTTCCTTCGGTCGCCAGCAGGTGAAATGGCGCGAGCTTAATGTCGTCGAGTGAAGTGACAGGCCAGCAGTAACGCCGGTAGGCGTCGACGTATTTTTCCGCGGCACCGGCGCGTGCGCGATAACGATCGAGCAGCGGAGCAACGTCAGCAGTAACGCGCTCGGCTTCCTCGAGCGCGGTGATAACGTCGGCGAGTGAAGCATGCGCTGCTGCACCGACGGCAGCATACTGTTGGCGCAAGAGTTCCTGGGCTTTTGCCGACCACGGCATCAACTCACAATCCAGGCAGATCCAATCCGTCTCAAACTCTTCCCACAGCCCATCCATCGCCCTCTGAATTCTGGCGATGAACTCTGCTTCCAGCGCACGATCGTCGAAGAACCTTCTGCCTGTTCGCGTGTAACAGATGCCTGCGAGATCCTCGACGATTCCGAAGCGTCGCCGTGCCGCATCCTGATCGCGACAAACGACGACGACCGCACGCGAACCCATGTGCTTCTCTTCGCAGACCACGCGCGCGATACCCTGATGCCGGTAATAGGCAAACGCCTCCGCAGGATGTTCGAGCATGTCTGGCTGACGACTCGTCTCGGATGGCGACATTGTTGGCGGCAAATAGATCAGCCACTTCGGATCCGTCGCAAACCTGCTCATCACTTCGAGAGCGGCAATGCTGTTCTCTTCCCTAACCGTGACGTTCCGATAAAGACGCGTGGAAACAATTCGTTTGCCCGAAACGTCTTCGATATCAAGAATGTCGTCGTGCTTTTGTTGCGCGGTTAGAGCCGGTGCACGCTCCTCTTCCGGAAGGAATGGCTTCGACGATTCGTAGTAAGTCTGAAACGCCTGCACCGAAACCAACTCCTTTTCCGGGTATCTGAGCGCCGTCAGCTTGCCGCCAAACACGCATCCGGTGTCGATACAAATCGTGCCGTTCAACCACTCGGGTTCGAGAACAGGCGTGTGCCCGTAGACGACCATTGCGCGACCGCGATATTCAGCGGCCCAGTTGTACCTGACGGGCAGTCCGAACTCGTCTGTTTCACCGGTTGTTTCGCCGTAGAGCGCAAAGTCACGGACCTTTCCCGAACCGCGTCCCTGCAGTGCTTCTTTCAACCCTGCGTGAGCAACCACCAAACGACCATCGTCGAGCACGTAGTGACTGACGAGACTATCTATAAAGGACGTGACGTGCTCTTTGAACTCGGGCGGCTCGCCTTCGAGCTGTTGCAGTGATTCAGCCAGACCGTGCGTGATCTGCACGTCTCTTCCGCGAAGCTTGCGCATCAGCTTGGTATCGTGGTTTCCAGGCACGGTGATCGCCTGACCAGACGCGGTCATAGTCATCACTAATTTCAAGACTTCGGGAATCTTTGGTCCACGATCAACGAGATCGCCGAGAAACACTGCTTTGCGCCCTTCAGGATGACGAGCTTCGAAATGCGAGTTGATCTCGTAACCGAGTTCGTTTAGCAGTGCATGGAGCTCGTCGAAACATCCGTGTACGTCGCCGATGATGTCGAATGGCCCATGTTCGTCTTTGCGATCGTTCCAGAGCTTCTCGCGCTGGATCTCGACGGCGTCGATCTCCTCCGGCGTTGAAAATTCGAAAATGTGACGGAAGCCTTCTCGTTTTAGATTGCGTATCGAGCGTCGCAGTTGTTGAGTCTGTTGACGAATCACGTGAGGACCAAAGTTGCGATCAGATCTCAGACGGTTACGATCCTCGCAAACCCTGGTCGGTGGATTCAGAACGATAGCAACCGGAAGCACGTGATATTCGCGCGCCAGTGCGACGAGCGGTTTGCGTGCTTCGACCTGCACGTTCGTCGCATCGACTACCGTCAACTTGCCGGCAGCGAGACGCTTTGCGGCGATGAAGTGGAGGATCTCGAAAGCATCTTTCGTGGCCGCCTGGTTGTTTTCATCGTCTGAGACGAGAGCGCGGCAAAAGTCGGACGAAAGCACTTCAGTTGGTTTGAAGTGCTTCTTCGCAAAGGTCGACTTCCCGCACCCGGATGGTCCGATGAGTACAACGAGAGATAGTTCTGGAATGCTTATATTCGTCATTTTAAATGCCACGGATTAACACAGAAATATCCGCGGATTTTTTATCTGCGTTATCTGTGGCTCAAATTTTTTTTCGAAGACGGCCATCTGCGTCGGCGCGCCCACAGCGCTGTCTTCTGGTCCTATCGGTAAAAACCGCACGTCGTATCCGTACTTGTCGGCGATTGGCTGCGCCCACTGCTCAAACTCTGCTCTGGTCCACTCGAAGCGATGATCCTTGTGGCGAAAAGTGCCTGCGGCTAACGTCTCGAAACGCACGTTGTATTCGACGTTGGGTGTCGTGACGACAACCGCACCGGGCTTCGCAAACTCAAACAACACTCTTTCAAACGCCGCGAGACGCGGCGGGTCGAGGTGCTCGATCACCTCGACGACTGCCGC
>DATNCH010000094.1:0-42365 GCA_035571655.1 Pyrinomonadaceae bacterium | reverse complement strand
GACATGGTGCTTGCGTTTTATCGAGTGTTCTCCGTGGGTGCAATCTGGTCTTCACCAGTCGTCGATAAAGGTGTGGTTTATTTTGGCAGTACCGATGGGTCGCTATATGCCGTTAACTGAAGTTTGCGAGAAACCCCATTTAACGATCAAAGCGAGAGCGCAACCCACCGCCAGCCCCAGGTTGGAAGTCACGAAATCACCCCAGACGTAATACTTCAAATACAACGTCTGGGCCAGGACCAGTATCGATGCCACGAGAACGACCTTAGACCTCGAACTCAGCAACATGTAGCTGAGCAGCAGAGTATGACCGGATATATGCATGACCTCGCTTCCCAATACCCTTCCCGCTGCTAAACCGAAGACTAAGAAATCAATTCCATGTTGAGACAAGTTGCCCTTCCGCACGTGTTGGACGCGCTCGATGATGAATGCAAAACACGGAACCATTAACGGCACGAAGTACTGAAATGTGCCTGCCGGATCCAGAATATTCGCTCTGACCTGTTCATGACGAAGCAGATAAAGTCCGACAAGTCCCGCGCCGATCAGTGAGCAGATCAGTACTATCAACTCGCTAACACCGCGGTCGCTGATTTTTTGTTTTACCCGCTCTGAATTCGCCTGCATAATTTCTCTCGAACAGAAAGGGAACGCTAGCGTTAAGTAAAATCTGAATAGCCGCCGAACTGGCCACAATGGCGGCACCGAAACAAATACCCGGTTGGTTCACCATCCTTATCAAGTGATTCGAAATAATCGTCCCAGGTCGCACCGTCACATTCAATCTCTTCCTTGATCGCGCGGATCGCTTCAGGGCCGTAAGCAAGCAACTCCTTTTTGCCAACACGCCCCAAAAACTCTCCTGCATCACGACAGTGGGTAAACCATCTCTCCTGCTGCCACCCCGTGAAACCCGGAGTCCGATACGCAACCTCGGCGACAATCTCAGCCGCAACAGGCTCCCAGACTCCATAACCTCCGACGCCGTCTCGGTCGGTGAACTCGGCAGCAAACATCTCGTGCGCTCTACCGTCAGCGATACACCATGGGCAGAATGCGTCAATCAATTCCTGCTCGGCGTATGGTTGTCCTTTGTAGATGAATCCTCTTGCCTGATCACAGGCAACACACTTTTGCTTGGATGGCTCAATACTCCCAGTCGCGAGTGGATCCGGATGATACTTGAAAACGGGTAAGTCCATAACAATCAGTTTATTTGCCCAGGGCCTTTCTCATTCTCCCCAAGCTTTAGCTTGGGGTTTCTCGTTGCGTTTCAGGCTTGGATACGGTACTGACCGTATCCAACAATGACTTTCGACTTTGAGGCAAAGCTGTCTGGGATAGCGGCATAACAAGACGTGGCATAATTGTTGCTCAATCCCCACTTATCGAAAAAATCGTTGATTAGGGGCGTTGATAATGTATCGAAATCGCGTATCACGAACGTTATTAGTTCTACTGTTGATTCTCTCTTTCGCGTTTGCCGTTCCCGTCGCCAGCGGTCAACACAGACGACGGCATCGAAATCCTGAAGCCGGAAAAAAGAAGGCAGCGAAACGCATCGGTATCGGCACAGCGGTCGGCGCGGGTGCAGGAGCATTGATTGGCGGCAGGAAGGGTGCACTCATCGGCGCGGGTGCGGGAGCCGGCGCCGGCACGGCCTATCACTATCACAAAAAGCGACAGTATCGACACCGCCATCGCAGACCCTAACGCGTAGATCTAAGCGCGATGCCATGGATTTGTCGCCGGCGCCAGGCCGAGTCTGACTGCCGTCTTTACCAGGTCCGCGACGGAGTCAACCCTCATCTTCTGCATCATTTTTCCGCGGTGAGCCTTCACTGTGATCTCACTGATCCCGAGTTTCAAACCGATCTGTTTATTCAACATTCCAGCGACGACTAATCGCATCACGTCCTGCTCACGAGGTGTGAGCGAATCGTAATTACCGCGCAGAGTGGTTATTTCAGCTTGCTCGTCCAGCACGGCCGTGCTGCGTTTGATGGCGTGCCGGATCGCGCTTAAGAGCACCTCGTCGTCGAAGGGCTTGGTTAAGAATTCGACAGCTCCGGCTTTCATTGCCTGGACCGTCATCGGGACGTCGCCATGACCGGTAATAAAAATGATCGGCATGTCAACGCGCTCGCTGCCGATTAATTTCTGCAATTCAAGGCCATTGAGATCGGGAAGCGAGACGTCGAGCACGAGGCAACTCGGCGTAGTCGACCGCGGACGCTCGAGAAAATCCCTTGCGGACGCAAAAGTCTCGGGTTGCCAGCCCGCGAATTTGATCAGCAGCTCCAGCGATTCGCGCACGGAGATGTCGTCGTCAACGACAAAGACGATCGGCTCCTGCTGCGACTTCGGGGCTGTCATATCAATTCAACCTACGCCGAGCGCGGTGTTGAGTGCCTGCAAAAGATCCGCCGGCTCAAATGGCTTGAACAGACACTCCACGGCGCCTTCTGCGATCAAACGCGGCCGCACCGTCGCATCGCGCTGCGCGGTGATGAAGACAATCGGGATCGAATGCTCGCGCGATTTTAGCTCGCGCTGGAGATCCGGTCCCGTCATGCCCGGCATCGCGACATCAAGAAGCAGACAATTCGTATCGGCGACTGACTCGGAAGCCAAAAACTCTTCGGCAGACGAGAACGTTTGCGCCTCAAACCCAAATTCCCTGAGTAGATCGGGTAAGGACTCCCGCACGGATTCGTCGTCGTCAACTACTGATATGAGAGGACGCATGACCATCGACTAAGCCTCGCAACGCGGTGTGGATCGATTCCAACATAAGGGTAGTTAGGAGAATGCCCGTATCACAGCCGGATGTCCATCATACTTAGGTATCGGTTGCGAAGCCGCGATCGATACAAAGGTATCGATCAATACCTTCGTCTAATAGATTCACCTGCTCACTCGTGATGTACTCCCGCTCGCCGGTTCAAACAATTTCGAAGAAGGAGCCTTATGAAACGCATCACATTCCTGCTCGTTGCAGTTGCGACACTTGCGGGTGTTGCCGGTTTTACGTCGACCATGTCTCGCCGCGCCACGGCTCAAGAGGCCACGCCGATCTTCGTTACGACAGTTCCATCCGGATACCGTGACTGGAGAGTTGTTTCGGTGGCTCACGAAGCAGGCGACCTCAACGATATTCGCGCCGTTCTGGGGAACGATATAGCGATCAAGGCCTATCGAGAGGGCAAGCTTCCGTTTCCGGAAGGCGCGATCGTGGGTCGAATAGCGTGGGGCCACGTGGCTTCAGCGGAAAACAACAAAGTCCTGGGCCGTGAGCAATCTTTCGTGGCCGGACCACCCACGGAGTTCTATCTTCAGTTTATGGTCAAGGACTCGAAAAAGTACGCCGCGACGGGTGGTTGGGGATACTCCTCATTTGATCAGGACGGCAAACCTTCAAACGACGCGGCCATGAAGCAGTGCTTTCCCTGCCACCAGGCCATCAAAGATCGCGACTTCATCTTCACGCGTTACACGCCGTGAATTAACACGGACTTATAGATCGTCAGCCGCGCATGGGATCGTAAACGAGAACGTCACACCTGGACCATTGTTGGCGGTGGCCCAGAGACGACCGCGATGGTTCTCGATGATCGAGCGGCTGACGGAGAGTCCGATTCCCATACCGTCAGCTTTAGTCGTGTAAAAGGAGCGGAATAGTTGATCCAGAGTTTGTGGGTCGAAACCTGTTCCGGCGTCTTGCACACTCAAACGCACAGAGTCGTTTTCGTACACTTCAGTTCTGAACAACAGTTCGCGCGGACGATCGTCGACGTCGCTCATCGCGTCTGAACCGTTTCTCAGCAGATTGATAATCACCTGCTGTAGCTGCACGCGGTCACCTGGTACGAGCGGCAGTTTATCGGCAAGTTCAGTTCGGGTAACGACGCGGTTCCGCTCGAGTTCGGCCCTCGACAACGCAATCACTTCGCGTGTTGCTTCGTTCAGGTCTACCAACTCTGTGGTTGCTTCCTTCCTGCTGAAGAGAGCGCGCAATCGTGTGATCACATCACCGGCGCGGCGGCCGTCGCGAATCGTGCGTTTTGCGGTTTCCCGCGCGCCGTCAACGTTCGGCGGATCGGCGTCCAGCATCTTCACACAGGTGCTCGCGTTCGTGATGATGCCCGACAAGGGTTGATTGACTTCATGCGCGATCGAAGCCGTCAGTGCGCCAAGACTCATCACGCGCGCAACGTGCGCGAGTTCTGAGCGCGCTTTATCGAGCGCCTCTTGAGACCGCCGACGCGGCGTAATGTCCTGAACGGCTGCGATGTACTCGAGTTCATTGTTCTGATCGCGCGTCGCGCGAGCGACCGCATGCATGTACTTGATCGATTGGTCAGGCATTAGCAAGCGATACTGCCATTCAAAGTCGTCGCTGCCATTTCGCGCCTGCTCGACCATCTTTTCGTACAACGTGAGATCTTCCGGATGGACGCGCGTGCGAATCACGTCGAGCGTGATAGTCGTGCCAGGCTCTAACTCGTAAATCCGGTACATTTGTTCTGACCAGGTGATTTCGTCCGTCGCGACGCGCCACGAAAAACTGCCTGTGCGACTGACCTGCTGCGCCTGGGCCAGGAATGCAGCACTGCGACGAAGTTCCTCCTCGACGTTCTTGCGTCGAGTGACATCGGAAGTAAATCCCACCATTCGCACAGGCTCGCCCGCGTCGTCAAAGAACATTCGACCATTCGTCGACAGCCAGTGAAGGCTTCCATCGGGCCACACTACTCGATACTCGGCCGTCACCTTCCCCGTCTCGTGAGCATGCTTGATTGCGTCGACGACGATGGGCCAGTCAGGCTTATACATCATCTTCTTCCACGTCTTGTATGTTCCGTCGAAAGTGCCCGGCGCCAAACCAAACAAAGCTTCCTGCTCAGGTGACCAGTAGTTGATTTCCTGTTGAACGTACCAGTCAAATGCCATCGCGCCGGCAGATTTCTGTGCGAGGTCAAGAAGTTCCTGATTTGCCTGCAGACTTTCTAAGGCGAGCTTTCTTTCGGTGATGTCGATATTCATTCCGTACCATTTAATTACTCGGCCGGATTCATCGCGCACCGGGTTCGCACGAAAGAGAAACCAACGATACTCACCGTCGTGTCGGCGAAGACGCACTTCGCCCTCGCCCGGTGTTTCGGATTCCCTCATCTGCTGCCAGGTCAAAGAGAGGTTTTCAAGGTCGTCCGGATGAACCGCGGCCGTCCAGCCCCAATCCATCACGTGCTCGGCCGGCAGACCGACGTAGTCAAGATAATGTTTGTTAAAGAACTCTCCGGTTCCATCGGGATGAGCCGACCAGGCCATCGCGGGGATGGCATCGATCACCTGTCGAAGTTTGGACTCCGACTTCTGCATTTCGGCAAGCGCGTTGGTGAGCGCTTCCTGCGATTGCTCGCGTTCCGTATTCACTGCGTGAGAATGCGCCCATGCCGCCTAAAAGCCAAGTTAAATTGTTTAGCAGTCGACTCCGAAAAACTACGGACTCATCCCACATTGATTTTTTCTCTGCGGTTCTCTGCGTATCTCTGCGACCTCTGCGTCGAAGAGCCGTTTTAACGCAGAGGTCGCAGAGATACGCAGAGAAATATTCGATTTTTTGCAAAGCAATATTGATCGATACCTTCGTCTAATTGATTTATCTGCTCGCGAGGAGTGTAATGCTGTCCACTACCAACATTCGGTCCACTGAACGAAGGAGATGACATGACAGCCGTAATCAAGGAAATCCGTGGTGATGCTGGGCAAGCCGGCGTCGCAACAGTCGACATGAAGCTTGAGGTAATCGTACTGCCCGTGTCGGATTACGAACGCGCAGAGCAGTTTTATCGCCGTCTCGGTTGGCGGCAGGACGTTACGCCGCCGGGTTCCGGCGTATACCAATTCACGCCCCATGGATCTGCGTGTTCAATGCAATTCGGCAAGAACCTGACTTCCGCGACGCCCGGTTCGGCGCAGAAAACATATTTGATTGTCACTGACATCGAGGCCACGCGGAACGCGCTACTCGCCGCAGGCATCGACGTCGGCGAGATCTTCCACCTCACTTCTGAGGGACCCGTCGCTGGTCTGGATCCTGAGCGTAGCACCTACCGGTCGCAGGCATTGTTCAGCGATCCCGACGGTAATAGTTGGCTGCTCCAGGAAATCACAACACGCCTTCCGGGCCGCATCGATTCAGGTGTAACCTCCTTCCAGTCTGTAACAGATCTCGCGAGCGCCTTCCGGCGTGCAGAGGCGGCGCATGGAGAACACGAGAAACGACTTGGCGTGCGCGACGCCAACTGGCCCGAATGGTACGCCGCGTACATGGCTGCCGAGCAGAACGGCGCCGAACTTCCGACGTGAGCACTGAATTTTGAACTACGAGTTCTAAGGAACGGATACCATGCATCGACAGAGTCTTATTTTCGCCTCGTTGCTGATCATTATCCTGGTTGCGATCGTGGCGGCTGGTTACGTCACGGGTGCGGGACCACTCGGCGTTTTGAGCAACGGCATTTCACGCCTGACATCTGGAGAACAAATGATCCCTTCTCGCACTCTGACTGCGGAAACCAAAGCACCGACAGCACCTGAAATCTCGAGTGGCCTATGGATCAATTCCGAACCGCTGACGCTAAAGAGCTTGCATGGTCGTGTGGTCCTGATCGAGTTCTGGACGTTCGCGTGCTACAACTGCCGCAACACCTTGCCTTCGCTCAAAAAGTGGGACGCACAATACCGCGACCAGGGCTTAACAATCATCGGCGTACACACTCCCGAGTTAGACTTCGAAAGAGACATAGACCAATTACGGCGCGAAGTCGCCAAGCTGGGAATCAACTACCCGGTCGTCACTGATCAAGACTACTCGACGTGGAAGGCATACGGCGTCGAAGCGTGGCCCACCGTGTTCTTGCTGGACAAACAAGGACGCGTCCGTTGGACGCACGTCGGCGAAGGCTACTACGACCAGACCGAAGAGGTGATCAAGAAATTATTAGCTGAAGAAAACCCGCCAAAAACATGATTCCGCGTTGTCTTAGGGTGGTCTAACTAACGCCACAGATTCACGCGGGCGAGGTCGATGATCTCGTCGCCGCGGCCGCTGAGGACGGCTTTTGCCATGAACAGGCCGAAACCTTTTGCTTGTTCCAGGGTGATCGTCGGCGGCATGGAGAGTTCCTGACGAGATACAACGACCTCCAGCAATGCAGGGCCGTCATGTTTCAAAGCTTGCGAAATCATTGGTTCTACCTGCTCCGGAAATTCCGCTCTTAAGCCGAGGATACCTGACCCTTCCGCGATCTTTGCGAAATCCGGATTGCGCAGGTCTGTCGCAAAATCCACGAAGCCCGCTGCCTTCATTTCAAGTTCGACAAAAGCGAGCGAATCGTTCTTGAAGACGATCGTCTTCACCGGCAAGTCGTGTTGTTTGAGTGTGAGCAGATCGCCCATGAGCATTGCGAGTCCACCATCACCGGAGATCGAGATTACCTGCCGTCCGGGATACGTGATTTGTGCGCCGATGGCCTGAGGCAATGCGTTAGCCATCGAACCGTGATTGAAGGAGCCGAGTAAGCGTCGTTTGCCGTTCATCTTGAGATATCGTGCGGCCCAGATCGTCGGCGTTCCCACGTCACATGTGAATATCGCATCTTCGGACGCGAGTTGATTTGCCACACGCGTTACATATTGAGGATGAATCGGCTTCTTACCGGGCGTGCCGGTCGCGAGTTCGTCAAGAGCTTCGCGCGCGTGTTGATAGTGGTCGAGTGATTGACCCAAATGCTCGTCATAGTTGTTTTGCTCCAGTTTTGGCAGGAGAGAAAGGAGCGTAGCTTTCGTGTCGCCTACAAAACCGAAATCAATGCTGGCTCGGCGTCCAAGCTGCTCACCGCGAACGTCGATCTGCACAATCGTCGCATCCGACGGATAGAACTGCCGATAAGGAAAGTCGGTCCCGATCATCAACAACACATCGCAGTCCATCATTGCGTGATAGCCGGAGGAGAATCCGAGCAGCCCTGTCATACCGACATCAAACGGGTTGTCATACTCGATGAACTCTTTCCCACGCATGGCATGAACGATGGGAGCCTGTAGTTTTCGCGCGAGCTCAATCAATTCATCGTGAGCTCCCGCGCACCCTGCGCCACCCAGGATCGTTATCCTCCTGGATCGATTCAGCAGGCCTGCGAGTGTGTTGAGTTCGTCTTCGGAGGGACAAACGACGGGCTGCGGCGCCGGAAAATGTACGCGGGAAGCACGCTCTACTGCGTCGTGCAACGCCACATCGCCGGGCAGTGCGATCACCGCAACTCCGCGCCGGGAGATTGCGGTTTGCATTGCAATCTCGAGCACGCGTGGAATCTGTTCAGCCTGCGATACGAGTTCACAATACACGCTGCACTGTGCGAAAAGATGCTTGGGATCGGTCTCCTGAAAATACCCACTGCCGATTTCATGACTTGGAATTTGCGCCGCAATCGCAAGGACCGGAACGCGACTGCGCTGGCAATCGTAAAGCCCGTTGATTAAGTGCAGATTTCCCGGACCACAACTGCCGGCGCAGACCGCCAATTCACCAGTAAGGTGAGCTTCCGCTCCGGCTGCGAAAGCTGCCGTTTCTTCATGCCTGACGTGAATCCACTGGAGATTCTCCCTCGCGCGAATTGCGTCCGTAATCCCGTTTAGTGAATCGCCGGAGACGCCATAGATTCTTTTGACTCCTGACTCAGCCAGAACCTGTACTAAAACATCCGCGACTTTCTCCGCCATGTGTTTTCCTTTCGAGTTCTAACGGCCCCGCATTTAGCGACGAATCACACGGATCGCATTTAGTGTGTGGAGCGAGGTTGCGCTCACTACTGCACTCGGCACACGAGAGGCAGTCAGCTACACGCAAACCAGACTTTTTCCTATTTAATTAGGGGCGATGTTTCAGTACCTTAACGACGAGTACGATTGCAGACAATCCGAAAAAATACGGAGATCCTTGTCAATGTGGGGGCAGCGCGGTTGGTGTTCAGGCAAAAAGCCCCAACGCTGATGGCAGGGTCTCAGTTTTTTGAGCGCGGTTCATACTCGCGGGTCGCGCCCGAATCGCACCGTATTTCCTGTAGTTCGTCAGATTCGCACGTATGGAACGAGACGACGACCAGGTCTCTTCCAACGGGAAAAAATTCATGCGGCACACCTTCGGGAATGACGTACCAAATATCTTCCAAAGAGCAATCCGGCTCGGCGTAACGTTTCATCTCACCTGACAACGATCCGACTTTTGATGTTCCCTCACCTTCGATCATCACCATGTGTTGAATGCTGTTTGGGTGGTAATGACACCCCGATGGTGTGTCCTTCTTCAGCACAAAGATCCAGCACGATCTGATGCTGTCTGGAAGCGACACTGTGATCGACTTCGGATCGATCGTGGCCCAGACAAACGGTTCCGAAGTGTGTTCCAGTTGCTCCTTGAGAGTATCAACCATACTGTGGGTGGCTCGTTGTGTGAGCAACTCCGCTACCGCTGCATTAAGCTGTGGCAAATAATTCGTAATCATTTCTGTCTCTTCCGTAAAAGTCGAAAGTCATTTACTCGTATCTCAGCGCCACCAGTGGATCTACTTTCGTCGCTCGACGCGCAGGGATATAACTCGCTACCAAAGCAACAAACGTCAAAAGCAGCGAAAGACAGATGAATGTTGCCGGATCCGTCGGCTTCACCTCAAACAGCAAGCTTCTCAAAACCCGCGTTGCGACAAACGCGCCAACCAAACCCAACGCTACGCCCAGCGCCGTCAAACGCAAGGCCTCTCTCAACACCAGTCCCAGCACATCGCGCCTTCGCGCACCGAGCGCAACGCGAATTCCGATCTCGCGTGTCCGCTGAGCAACTGAATAAGAGACAACACCGTAAATCCCAACCGCCGCCAGAATGAATGCGAGTGACGCAAACGTTCCCAACAGTTGCATGTAGAAACTGCGGTCGACGATCGATGCGCTCACCACGGATGACATCGTCGTGATCTTGTCTACGGGCTGATCTTTGTCGATGGCCCTGACGGCTTCGCGAATGGCGGCCGCCACGACTGATGGATCAGATTTGGATCGCGCAACAATCCGCATAAAGGGCCACGCTCGCTGCGCGAATGGCGCATACATTTCCGGTTTCGTTTGCTGATCGAGACCAGCGTACTTCACGTCGCCAATCACGCCCACGACTTCGGCGACCTGGTTCTTGAATCCATGCTTGATGCGCTTTCCCAATACCTCTTCGTGATCAGGTGAGATTTGCCGGGCCATCGTTTCGTTGACGATGACTACCGGTTGACTCTCCGCTGTGTCGTGGTCGTCGAACCACCGGCCCTTCAACAACGGAATGCGCATCGTGCGAAAGTAGTCTTCGGTGACGGCCCGAAAGCTCGCGGGAAGAGAGCTACGGCCCTCGACCGACGCAAGGAATACCATGTTTGTTCCACTCAGCGGCAGATTGCTCGTGCCACCGGCCGCCTCGATCCCGGGCGATGCCTTGATACGCTCGATCAGTTGCTGAAAGAACATCGTTTGCTGGCCGGCGTCGCGATACTTTGTTTTTGGCAGCACCAGTTCGGCAACCAAAACATTCTGCGGATCGAACCCAGGGTTCACCGAACTCAATTTCCAAAGCGTTCTGATCAAAAGACCCGCGCCACACAACAACACGAGCGCCAAAGTCACTTCGCTGACGACCAGCGCCTTGCGCAAAGCCTGCCGCGGCGCCGATGCGCTCCTCGTCTCTCCTTCTTTGAGATGCGTCTGAAGATTCGCATTGGCAGAGCGCCAGGCGGGTATCAATCCCAGAAGAATTCCACTGATGCCTGAAATCGCGAGCGCAAACAGCAGCACGCGGCCATCGACGTAAGCCGATTGCAACCGCGGCAGATCTCCGGGAGCGATCGCGGTGAGAAAACCCGTGCACCAAACCGCCAACGTAACGCCCGCAAGTCCGCCCACGAAGCTCAGAATCAAACTCTCCGTAAGCAATTGACGAACGACGCGCGATTTGCTCGCGCCGAGAGCCGTGCGCAACGCAATCTCTTTCTGACGCTCGGCGGCGCGCGCAAGGGTCAAACTCGCAACATTCGCGATCGCGATCAGCAAAACAAGTAAGGCAGCACCCGCAAGCATCAACAGGTAGGGTCGCGCCTGGCCCACGAGATATTCTTTCAACGGAACGACTGTGATTTTGCCACTCACTTCTTTCGGATACTGTTGCGCGATGCGAGACGCGATAGTCTCGATATCCGCGCGTGCCTGGACCAGCGAAACACCTGTTTTCATTCTACCGACGACGTCGAGATAGTGAGCGCCTCTCAGTTGCGCGAGATCTTCTGGTTGCTCGAGTGGAGTCCAAACCTCGACTCGCTCCGCCTGGATGGGAAACTCGAAGCCGTTTGGCATCACACCGGCGACCGTGTAGTTCAAGCCGTCGAGAGTGATTTGCTTACCGAGTAATGCGTGGTCTCCGCCGAAACGCTGCTGCCACAATCCATAACTGATTAGCGCGACGCGATCCTGTCCGGGCCGTTCGTCTGCGGTCGAAAAACTTCTGCCGATCAAGGGTTTGACTTGAAGGACGGAGAAGAGAGCAGCAGAGACGGCGCAGCTCTCCAGGCGGAGAGGTTCGCCGGCGCCGGTCAAAATAAAACTGCCGCCCGTGTAGCCGGCAACGCTTTCGAATGTCTGGTTCTGTTGTTGAAAATCCAGGAGGTTCGGAGGCGATACTCCCATCCCGCCTTTCCCCTCAGTTTCGTCGATGCGCACGATGCGATCCGGATCTGCGTAAGGCAGAGGACGAAGCAACACAGCGTTGAGGACACTGAAGATTGCGCTGTTGGCGCCGATACCGAGCGCCAGCGTGAGGACGGCAACGGCCGTGAACGCAGGTCGCTTACTCAAGCCGCGAATTCCGTAACGAATGTCTTTGATTATTGTTTCCATGATCGGAACCTCAGGGCACCGTGAGTACGACCTTGCCGAAAGTCTCGTTCGACTCAAGGCGTCGATGAGCGTCCTGGATCTGCTCGAGCGGGAAGACAGAATCGATCACTGGTTGAACAGATCCGCTCGCCAGGAGCGGCACGACTTCTTCCGCGAATGCGTTCGTGATCGCGATCTTCTCCTGCAACGATCGCGCGCGGAGCACCGTGCCAATGACGTGTAGACGTTTGCCGAGGATCTGATAGAGATCCACATCAGTCTTACCACCGGCAACGCCACCGATCAGAATGATCCTCGCCTTCAGCGCCATTGCTTCGAGGCTGGCGGCGAAATACGGACCTCCGTTCAGATCGAGCACTACGTCAAATCCGCGGCCGCCGGTCACGCTCTGTCCAAATGCTGCGAGTTCACTCAACGCGGCCGGCTGGGGAACTACAAATCCCGACTCCAGACCAAAAGCCTTGGCGCGCTCGATTTTGTCCGGCGTGCGAGATGTGCCGAAAGCGCGTCCGCCCAAAGCTCTTACGAGTTGTGTTGCGGCGAGACCGACTCCGCTCCCGACCGCATGGACCAGGACGTTTTCTCCGGCCTTGAACCCTGCTTGCTGAAGCGCGTCATGTGCGGTTATGAAGACTTCCGGAATCGCGCCCGCGGTAGACGACTCGAGGTTAGGCGGCATGGCAGCGACGGCATCCTGATGAGTCGTTACAAATTCGGCATGGGCTCCGCCGCCGATTATACCCATGACGCGATCGCCTTTTTGCCAGCGTCGAGCGTTGGCGCCCAACTCTGCGACTTCGCCGGCAAACTCTAGTCCGGAGATGTTCTGTGCAGCGCCGGGCGGCGCGGCGTATCGACCTAACCGTTGCAGGAGGTCTGCGCGATTCAGCGCGGTGCTGTGCACTCGTACGAGGACTTCGTCCGGTCCAGGCTGCGGTGCCGGCACATCCTGGATCTCCAAAACGTCAGGCCCACCGAAACGAGTAATAACAACAGCTTTCATAGTCTAATCCGCCAGATTATATTCTTAACTATTTTCGACTTCCATCGTGACCAGGTCGCTACCGTATTGATGTTGATCGGCAGCCAGAGCTTAATAGTTTCTATGATCAAACAAACTGTCCTGCGTATTGCACGTCCGACGGATCATCTTGGATCTGTGATCAAGTTCTACACTGAAGGCGTTGGTCTAATGGTTCTCGGATCGTTTGAGGATCACGAAGGTTTTGACGGGGTCATGCTCGGCATGCCAGGCGCTTCTTATCATCTCGAATTTACACGCAAGCGCGGACACGCCGCCGGTCGTGCACCGACTCAAGACAACCTGCTCGTGTTCTACATTGAGGATAGCGAGGAGTGGCAGCAGGCTACAGAACGCATGTCGGCGGCCGGTTATGAACCCGTGCCGTCGTTCAATCCATATTGGGATCGTTTAGGGCAAACGTATGAGGATCCTGATGGCTATCGCGTGGTTATACAAAACCAGTCGTGGCCTGCCTGATGCTTCGGTGCCTTCTCTCATTCTCCAAAAGTCAGGATTCAGACTTGGAGAAGGTCAGTACCGTATCCAACAATGACTTTCGACTTTGGAGGCAAGCACCCCTACAGTAGCTTTGCCTTAAAAAGGCTCACGTACGACCCGACGCTACCGCGTTACGGTACTGACCGTATCCAACAACGCACCCCTGCAGTTCAGTTCTGCGTTCCGGTTTTCTCTCGGGTCGCGAACGCGGCGGTTTGAGTTTTCATGAACTCTATTAACGTGTTCACGTCCTCTTCCGGCAGGCCCAGCCGCGGCATGCGAATCTCCCTGTATTTCTTGAACAGCGCGGTGGCGATCGGATCTTTCTCTTCAATCAGTTTGTCCGGCTCAGTAATGATTCTGCCGAGCCAGGCACGATCGCGCACGCTCGTTACACCGAGAAGGTCCGGCCCAACCTTGTCGCCGTTTCCGATCGTGTGACACGCAGCGCAGCGCGTCGCAAAAAGATACTGCCCTTTGTCGATATTTAGCTTCATCGCTCCCGCTTTATTCGCCGCCACCGTGTCGACCGCTTGCGCCTGATAACCCATCATCTGCTCGATCTTCGTAGCGATGAACTTAGTATTGTCGAGAGCCGAGTTTCTCATCCATATTCCGGTGGCTTCATTGCCGATGAGCAAACTCGGCGTGTGGCCGTCAGGATCGTTTCCGTTGGGAAGCTTATCCAGCCCCAGTCTCTTGCTAATCAGCTTGATGTCCTCCACCTTCCCCGTAAGGAACAACCAGCCAGGCCCGACGTGATACTTGTCCGCGTACGCTTTGAGCACTTCGGGCGTATCGTGTTCCGGCTCGATCGTGATCGAGTAGAAGAAAACATCTTTCCCCATACGATCGCCCAGAGCTTTCTGAAGCTGAACGAGTCGCGCGGTCTCCAGGGGGCAGTTGTACTTGCAGGTGGTATAGATAAGCTCGAGTGCCACAACCTTGCCCTTGATGAGATCGTCGTAGAAGCGAACTTTCTTGCCGTGCTGCGTAACGAGCTCAACATTGGGGAAATGGCTTCCCTCCCACCGCGAATCTGACTTGTCTGCGGGATCCGGTTTCGACACCTGCTTCAGAGTCATTCCGCATTTCGGGCACGAGCCACCAGTCTTCGACTTCACCTCAGGATGCATCGGGCAACTGTATTCGAGAGCTTGCTCCTGCGCGAAACTGACTCCGGCCGGCGCTCGAGAATTGATTGCCAGAGATATGCTGAACATCAGCATTCCAAGCAATAGAAGTTTCCTGCGTTTCATATCTGACTTCTCCTCTTCTCTGTGCAACCTCCGAGAACACGGAGGTTGCACAGAGAAACATTCATTGGATCGGTGCAGTGACGCTACCAACCGCCGCAGACGTAACAACGTTGCTGCCAATGCTCAGACTTCCACTCGTCAGCTTGCCTGTGGAGACATCGAAGTTGAGAGTGGCGGTCGCCAGCATTGTGCGAGCGGACAGCGCATCCTTAGTGCTGTCGAAGTACGGGACCGTAACGATGATCGTGTCGGACGCCTGTAGCGGCCTGATCTCGTCCGCGTGATTGCCTCCGGTGACAAACGTCTTCAGAGTTTTTCCGCTCCCGGTCGTTCCCTTCAACTGGGAAAAATCGAAGTCAAGCAGCACCAGCGCAGGGGTAGTCGCCGAGGTGGTATCTATCACCCTTCTGCAAGTAACAATCACGCTGCCACTCACCGTGACGGAGCCGTTTGGATCGCTCACCAAACCCTTGGTCGAAAGCGTGATGCTGCTGTCGACAGTCGCCTGGGCCGTGGTTGCGGTCTGCGCCTGGACGGATGGACCACCCAGAATCAGGATCACAACGATCAAGAGTGTTACGAAGCCCGGGCTGAATGGCAGTCGCCGCGTTTTAATATTTAGCTGTGTGTTCATGTTGTCTCCTTGTCCTCTTATTACTTGGGGACTACTCAAAAGCGGTCGGAAGTATGTCGTCCGGGGCCATAAACGTGACGCCCTGCGGTTTCGGAATCGGAGTCGGCAGCGGTTGCAGGAACGGCGCGCCCAAATCGTCGATCTCCCACCTCAAGAGCATCGCGTTATCTTCGTGCATGGTGTTGTGGCAGTGCTCCATGAACATGCCGCCGAAGTCGCGGAACTGGAGCGTGATTTTCACTTCGCCGCTGGGTTTCAAACGCCAGACGTCCTTGCGTCCTTTCTCCCAGGCGGGAACCTTGGACGCACTTCCATCGCGAGCCAGCGTCTGGCATTCCTCGAAGTGGATATGAATCGGGTGATCCCATCCACCGCCACCGTTCCTCAAGGTCCATACCTCGCGGGTACCGAAACGTGGCGCCGCTGAGACCCGGCCAAAGTCGGCCGCGAGCGTTTGTCCACCGTCAGTCTTGATGCCCCAGGGTCCGAAAAATGAAGTGATCGGATCGTTGGTCGTCTGATTGGCGCCGCTGTTGAATTCGAAGACACGTTCGCGAGCGACAGGAATTCCAGACAGGTCCGGGTTTGGAATCAGCGTATCGGGTACCACACTTATATCGGGCTGTGCGGGATCACGGACAATGCGGAACTCGAGGAATTTTCCTACACAAGGATCGTCCGAATTGCCTGAGAGCGCCTCCGAGATACTGAGATCCTTCGACACTCTTCTGCCGTCCTGATGCTCAGCCAGGTTAACCATCCAAACCGTCTGATTAACGCTGTAACGAGAGAAGTCAATGACGATGTCGTAACGCTCCGCGATTCCCTGCTCGTCGAGTCGGGTGAGCACCACGGGGTATGGCAACAAATTGCCGTCATTGGCGATCTGGATCATCGGCGAGCCATCACTGAGTGCGATCTTGAAGAAGCGCGAGACTGACCCGTTCAGAATGCGGAAGCGATACTTACGCCGCTCGACCTCAAAGTACGGCTTGTAAGCGAGGTTGACGGTCATCCGATCGCCGAGGAACCCGTCGAATTCAAAGATGTCCATTGCAAGTTGCCCGTTCGCGTCCCACGCCTTGTCGGCAATCATGAGGTTCACGTCATAATCGAGGTTGCCCCATGATTTGCCGCTAGCGCTGGCCCGTCCGCTTGGCAGTCTCAGGTTTACGCCGTCGACAATGTCTTCGGCTCCGCGATCGAGGCCACTGTAAATATTGAACATCCCGGCGATGCCCTTGTAGACGTTCTGCGCGGTGAAGCTGAACATGTGATCGTGGAACCAGTGGGTGCTCATGGTCTCGTGCCAGTCGCCCGGGACTTTCATAAGGCCGCCATTGTCAGCCGGACCCGAGGCTCGCGCATCCGAGGCGGTGGTGTTGATTGTGTTGCGACCGGCCAGGACGATTGGGTAGTGATAATCGTAGAACTGGTTAGGAAAGAAATAGGCGCCGGTGAAGCCGTCATTCTCCGCGCCGTGATGTCCATTGTGTTCGTGAGTAGAAATCGTGTGAATGCCGAAGCCGCCGTTCTGATTTTGGAAAACGGGCAGTTTGTTTTTGAGACGGAAAAGGACTGGCTCTCCGTAGCGAACCATCATGAGCTTGGGCGGAATGGTCCCGTTGTAAGTCCACGCCTTCAAAGCGGTCTGGACGGGCAGATCCGGGTGAAACGTGAACGGGACAGGACTGGCCTGATTGATGCCGGAATTCTGTGACGACGGAACACCAGGATTGTAACTGTTATTGGTTTTAGCGCCTTCCACTGAAGCCTCGACGGCGATCGCGGGCGGCAGAAGACCGAACTGCTGGTGCGCCCAAATCGGTCCTGGTGGTCGGCCTTCGATAGGACCGAAGCCTCCGCCCAGTGCAGGGTCAACAGGTTGTTGCGTGGTATTCGCTTGTGCCGTGGGGGCCGGAGTCAAGGAAGAAACCGGAATCCGCGGAAATATGTCGAAACGTGGCATCGGCTGGTCAAAAGCTTTGGCTGTGAACAGCGGGCTGGGTGGGAGTCCGGTCGGGATGTTGGAGTCAGCGAACGCGCTGCGGGCAAACGGACTAAGGCCGCTGACGGGAATCAGCAGGCCGGCTGAAGTGAATAATCCCATTTTGATCAGGTCACGACGCGAGACCTGTCCCTGGGAGTTGGCTTTGATTATCTCCTGTCGGTTCCTTCGTGCCTGCTCGGCTTCGCGCAAGCGAGCTTTCGAGGCCTTGGGGGACAAAAAGAAGTTTCTATCAGGCATCTGTTTCTCCTTTGGTAGTACAAGAAAATCTCAATGGTTTTTCGCGCAGATGGAACGGCGCGGGGCTTTGCGTTCCAGCAACGGTTAACCTTTGGTTCGGCTCTAATGGACCACCTGGCGTGGCTTGATAATGTGTGAGCAGCTCTGCCTCAGAAGTCGAAAATCATTGTTGGAATGCAGTCAGTACCGACCTCGTCCAAGTCTGAATCTGACTTTTTTAAGGAAAGCGCGGGGAGGATACGACGCGCTCATAAGCTTGAATGTCACCTGCGTGACAGTTGCGGTATTTTTCCTACGTAGTGCGCAACGGACACTTTTTCGGTGTCGTCAGGCGGCTTTGCACAAAAATGGCAAATCTGATTTGTTTTTCTCTGCGGCCTCTGCGTATCTCTGCGTTCTCTGCGTTGAAAGGCCCCATTAACGCAGAGAACGCAGAGATACGCAGAGGGCCGCAGAGGAAAAGACTTCCATCTCAACTCGATTTTTTGTGCAAAGCTTCGTCAGGCTACAAATTCGACAGCCGTGAAGGGGCGATTGCGCGCTCCGGATCCGGGGTGAAGTCTTCTCCGGGATTGATGAATTGATTACGTTCGAAGTTGTACTGTTTGTCGTAGAGTTGCCGGTACCGTCCGTTCGCTGCGAGCAAATCTTCGTGCGTGCCATGCTCGACGATCTCGCCGCCTTCCAGGACTAAAATCTGGTCGGCGCTGCGAATTGTTGAGAGCCGGTGCGCGATAACAAACGTCGTTCGACCCCGCCTCAACGAACGTAGCCCGTCCTGAATCAACGCCTCACTTTCGCTGTCGAGACTCGAGGTGGCTTCATCGAGAATCAGCAATTTTGGAGCGGCCAGAATTGCACGTGCGATAGCTATGCGCTGGCGTTGACCGCCGGACAGCTTTACTCCACGCTCACCGACAACTGTGTCGTACTTCTTCTCAAAGTTTTCGATGAACTCTTCACAATGAGCGATTCGGCTCACTTCCTTGATTTCATCGATCGTTGCGTGTGGATTCGAGAAAGAAATGTTCTCGGCAATTGTTCCGTCGAATAAGAAGTTGTCCTGCATCACGACGCCGAGGTAAGAACGAAAATCGCGCAGCCGTAGCGTCCGCAGATCCTTGCCGTCGATCTTGATCGTCCCGGAAAGCGGTTGATTGAAATTCATCGCGAGACTGATGAGCGTGCTTTTGCCGGAACCACTGGAACCAACCAGCGCGGTGGTTGAACCGGCGGGCGCAGTGAATGACACATTCTTCAGCACCGGCACTCCCGGGTTGTACTCAAAGGTCACATTGTTGAATTCCACTTCGCCGTGAACTTGACGTAAAGGCGCGCGGGCGGAATCTTCGTCATCCTCGGTTCGCATGTTCATCACTTCGCGAATCCGATCGAGTCCCGCGAACGCTTCGGTGATCTGTGTGCCGATAGCCGCGAATTGAATCAGCGGCATCGCCATCATTCCCGTGAACATCACGTACATGAAAAGGTCGCCAACCGTCATTTGCCTGTTCACAACGGAATTGCCGCCGACCAGGATGATCACGACGCCCACAGCGCCGACAACCAGGGATGAAAACGCCTGCGTCGCTGACACTCCCGTCATCGATTTGGCGATGTTGCGAAAGAGTTTGTGGGCTCCACGCGCGAAGGTTAGCGCCTCGCGTTTCTCCGCCGTGTAAGCTTTGACGATGCGGATGCCTCCCAACGATTCCGCCAGGCGGCCCGTCAGCGCTGCGGTAATCTCACCGCGTTCGCGGAATAGTGGACGCAAGCGCGTGAAGGCAAAGGTGAGTGCGCCGCCAAATGCTCCGAGCACGAGAATCGTGATCGAAGTCAGACGCCAATTGAGCCAAAACAAAATAGCCAGTGCGACTACGGCTGTGATGACGCCGCCGACGAGCTGGACCAGGCCCGTGCCGACGAGGTTACGGATGCCCTCGGCATCGTTCATGATCCGGGAGATTAATTTGCCGGTCTGAGTGGAATCGAAGTAGTTAATCGGCAATCGGGAAACCTGCGCCTGGACTCTTTTGCGCATGTCCGTAATCGCACGTTGCGCCGCGACACCGAGAACCTGCGAGAGACTGAAAGACGTGACGGCTTGAATGGCTGTTGCGCCGCCCGCTGCGAGTGCGATCTTCCAGAGTAAGTCCGTGCGGCCCTGCCCGATTACGACGTCGATCAAATACTTGGTGGACGCAGGCAGAACAAGGCCCATCGCCTGATTGACGATCATGAGGACGGCCCCCAACATCAACCGGCGGCGATGCGCCCAAATCAGCTCCCGCGCATCGGCCCATGCGGACGACCAGCGTATTTTTCTTTTAGCTTCAGGCACCAGGTCTCAACTACGCGCACAGTCGTCCGACTGTTTCGTTTTTTCAACACAAATCAGCATAGATCAGGAGATACCCGCTACAGGGTGAGGAACGTACGGCGCCTCCAGGGCCTCGATTTCTGCGTCAGACAAGTCGACTGATAATGAAGCCACCGCCTCTTCAAGATGCGCAGGTTTGGTAGCGCCAACGATCGGAGACGTGACTGCCGGCTTCTTCAGCATCCAGGCCAGGGCCGCCTGCGCCCGCGTGATACCTCGTGCCTCAGAAACCTCGCCGAGACGATCCACAACCTGGCGATCTGCATCCGCCGTTTGCGAATAAATAAGTTTCCCGTATTCATCGGTTTGACCGCGTTCGGTGCTTGGCGTTGATTCCCACGCTCGCGTCAAACGCCCGCGAGCCAGCGGACTCCACGGCACTACGCCGATCCCTTCAGCCTGGCATAGAGGCAACATCTCGCGTTCTTCTTCTCGATACAAGAGATTGTAATGCGGCTGCATCGAAACAAACCTGGTCCAACCATGAAGATCAGCGAGGTATAGTGCCTTACAAAACTGCCACGCATACATCGACGATGCGCCGATGTAGCGCGCCTTGCCCGCCTTGACTACATCGTGAAGCGCTTGCAGCGTCTCTTCGATCGGCGTATCAGTGTCCCAACGATGGATTTGATAAAGATCTACGTAATCAGTGCCGAGACGTCGCAGACTGTGGTCGATCTCAGTCATGATCGCCTTTCGTGATAAACCCCGGCCATTGACGTCCTCACGCATCGGGAAATACACCTTGGTCGCGATAACGACTTCGTCGCGGTTCGAAAAGTCGCGCAGTGCCCGCCCGACGACTTCTTCACTCGCGCCCTGGCCGTACATATTTGCGGTATCGAAGAAATTGATCCCGAGTTCGAGCGCGCGCTGAATGAAAGGCCTGCTCTGCTCTTCGTCCAAATGCCAATTCCGCTTGGCGACGCCGAAGCTCATGCAGCCTAAACAAATTCGAGATACTTTGAGACCGGTCTGACCGAGATTCACGTAATCCATATCAGCCACTTTACTTCATCACGAGCTCAATCTCCTCATGCAGATTGGTCCCTTCTGACTTTCGCCTGATCTCGATGCGGCTTACGTCTGACGCAACGTTCAGCAAGCTGCTGATATTTCCGGAAAAGAATTCCTGTGAGCCTGCGACATTTTTCTCTGCCTGTTGTCGCTGCTTAATCGCGTCCGCGTCCAGTACGTTGACGACGTCGTCAAACGACTCCTGGCGTCGATCGAACCGAATGATAGTCACTTCATCAATGCCGGCTGTCATGGACGTCTTCTGCTCGTGAGATCCCAACGTGGCTTTCAACAGTTCGTTGCTGTTCGAAATCATCAGCACATTATCTTTGACCGCGTAACAGATTTCCCAACCGAGCATCGGCAAATACAAAGAACGCCACGCGAGATTTGATTCACTGTGCGTTTCCCATCTCGGTTGCCAGCCGGAATTCATGACTGTCAAACGACCCTGCGCGCCCAGCGCAACCGTTTGTTCCAACAACTCACGTCGCAGATTTCCAGGTGACTGCAAATTGAAAATCGCGACTTTGCGAAACTCGACAAAAAGCGGACCCTTCACAGCGTGTGGCGTGGTTGCGACCGCAACTGCCGAGGGACGCGCCGGACTCAGAACGTTCTCCAAACCGGCCAGGAACTTGTGTTCGAGTTCCGCAGCCTGCGGGTTTCGACCCGGTTCGACACGTTCAGTGACACGAGCATCGTACGGATCGTCAATCGTCGTGTCGTACGTGTCGTCAAGCTCGGAATAGCGATCGTAACCGTCATAACCATAGTCACCGGCCGGATAAAAATCGTCGGAGCTATACGAATCCCACGACCACGATTTGCTATTGCTGTCTTGCGCGAAAGGAGTGTCAAAAAGCGTATCCCGTACGATCTTTCCGGACAGGTTGGAACTATTTACAAGCGACCGTAACCTGACGAAGGGAGCATCGTCGGGTATGCGCGAGTTCAACTGCCGCAGCTCTGCATCTGACAGTCCCGAGTTACTTCGCGCCGCCGGCACAGTCATCAAAAACTCACGCCGCTCGATCCATTTCGACTCCTGTCGCTCGAGATCAAACATACCGGCTCGAATAAATTTCAGATCGTTGACGTTTTGCATCAGCCAGTAGTGCTTGAAGTAGTAGTCGGCGTTGAGTTTTGACTGGTCTACCCAAATTGTCGCGAAGTGAGGTTTCACTTTCCGGCTCAAAGCCTTGAACGCCGGATCGCCGGCAATACTGTCCTTTGTCGCGCGGCTCTGGATGTTGGCGATCGCGCGCAGGAACAACTTCTCGTTCGTTCCCAGGAGGAAACGTCCGTTCACAGTCGCGAAAGCGAGCACCTGTTTCTGCCGGCCGCGGTCGGCTTCCACCGTCTGACTGTAATAAGGAGTTCCATCCGGCGTCTCCGCCTCTTCGAAATGATCTTTGCTCTTGAAGAACTGCGTCAACGCGACTTTCTCTTCGCTAATCGGCGCGACGAAGAGCAGGTCGAGTTGTCCGATATCATAAACTGCGACCGCTGCCGCGCCGTCGGTCGAAGAACCAATCGACGCGAGATCGAGCGGGAACCCGAGTGCGCCGTTGAATTCCTCCCAGCGCGAGATCAATTTCATCGCGAGGTGGCGGTGTTGGAGTTGCTGATAGTTGGTGCTGCTGAGATAGCGTTCCTTGAGTCGTGACTGCTCCCATGAGTCTATCAGCTCGGGAACATTTTCAAATTGAGCATAGACCAACGCGCCGCGCGGTAAATCTTCGGCGAGACTGTAGGCATTCCTGCTCGAGCGAGTTGAGCGTGCATAGACGATCAGTGCTACGCCGATGAGAATCAGCAGGGCGACAACTAATTTGTGTCTCATTATTCCCTTCACTTTCCGACAAACCTGCCTTCACTCGCGATCCACGCCAACGGTTGTGTGGAAACGCTCAGCACTTCGATCACTCGTGCAGATCTGGCATTCCAATTTCTTTTCGCTGCGTGCCAAACGCCGTCGGTTTCGGACCAATAACTGTAAGACGGTATCGAACCGCGCAGTTTGATGAATGAGGTCGTGGTTTCGATCTGGATTACGGGGTTGTCACCAGGAGAAAAAGTGACGTTGCGGGATTGTTTCCGTTTGACGTCGTTCCAACCATAGCCCACGTATTCTTTTACAGGTTCGAGGATCTCTTCGTCGAACTCGGCAATCTGTGCGAGGCGACCGTGGTCCAATCGCAGCAACCGTGCCTTGCGAACGTAAGACGTCGCGTCGCCGTTGCTGTCGCGAACCAGCAGCTCGTGAATTCCAGGCTTTATGGTCGTGGGCAACGTAAGCCAGTTGTCGTAAGGGTAATCTTCAAACCGCAGCCAACTGCTCAGCGCGCCGACGAGTTTCCAGCCGCAGGATTCTCTACTGAATACCAAAGCCGTCGGATGTTCGAGGCGCACGAAAGTCAGTAACGCTTCGGTTTCGGAGGTGTCGTCGAGCTGCACGTACTCGAGCCGGGCGCGATCGACTCGCTCCGGGTAATTGAGGTCGCGCTCGTAGTCGTAATAGATAGTTGTGATTTCGGGTCGGAGCAGCAGGCGTTTGAACATCGCGCGCCGGACGTCGACTTCGTCACTCTTGATTGCCGCCAGGACTTCTTCCGGTCGATTGAAGTAGTCGTCAATCGCACAACGCGTGATTTGTGTTTGGCGTTGACGATGCCGTTGCCGCCGCACGATGACACCGATGATTAATGCCGCCGCCAAACCAATCACGAAGCAAATCGTGAATGCCGTCAGACGTGATTTCCAGCGCATTTGTGATTCCTTTTTTGTGAGTTTGTGCACTCGTTTCGAAGATCGCGTAAGTGATCGAGTCGCGCCAGCGCGAGATCGCGGTCAGACTGTTTGCTCAGTAGCGCGAGCCTTAGTTGCTCCAGTTCGTAAGCGCGGTTCAAATCACCGAGCTGCTCTGCCGCGATCGAAAGCAACTCGAGCAAGTTCACGTGCGACGCGCGCCGGCGTTCCTCGGCTCGTTGATGCAGCGTTTGGTATCGAGACGCAGTTGCTTCTGCTTGAACCGCTGAATCCTTATTCGGTTGAAAGCTCGCGACGCGTTCTGCCACTTTCAACGCCGCCACAGGTTGGTTCTCCTTTAAATAAAGCGCCACGAGCTGTTCGAGTGGCTCGTCCTCCAGAAACGCAAACGACTGCCAGGGCGCTGAGTCGTTAGACTCGATCAATGCCCGGCTGAAGCTGGCGCGACTCTCTTCATTCAACCCCGCTTTCTTCTCAATGATGGCCCTGAGACTTCGCAGATACGCATTCGGCGCAACCTCTTCCGCACCCGCGACGACGGAGTTTTGCGAAAGAGATTCGAGCGCCACGCTCATCTCGTTGTCGTTTGGGTTGAGCGTACGTACACGATCGCGCAGTTTGCTCCAGAGCGCCGGATCTTTTGCCACGAGTTCCGGGGCGAGCCAGACCGCCTGCCAGCGCGTGTTCCTGGTCAGGGCGCGATTGCCGATAATGTCCGCGAGATTCTGAATTGCATCATCCAGATTTCCGTTCACGGCGAGTAAGCGCACTAGCTCAACCTGGTTTTGTTCGTCGTCCGGTGAGTCAATAAGGAGTTGTTGTCGAAATCCAAGCGCGACTTCGAGTTCGCCGAACTCTCCCGTCATCTCTGCCGCGAGTTGCAACGCGGTTGCCGGATCGATCGGAGCAGGTTCTTCCACCGATGCACTTCCGGATTCGGAATACCTTGCAATCAATGGCATCGACGCGATCGCGGCGGCAGTCTCTTCTTTTCGATCGGCGCGCGTAAAATCGATCATCAGTTGCAGCCACTTCAAGGCAACAACTCTATCTCCGCGTTCGAACGCGATGCGTGACAGTCCGGCAAAATAGGTCGACTCAAACTCCCCGAGTGCGAGCTCTCGCGCGTAAGCCGCTTCGAGCAATGCGCGCGCTTCTTCGTTACGTCCTTCGTCACGAAGGAGAGCAACCGCTTCATTCAGACGCTCAATACTCGGCGCTAACGTTTCACTCGAATTCGTATCGGTTTTGATTCCGACCAACCATTGAAGTTCGTTCACCGCTTTACCAACCTGCCCCTCGCGAACGTCCAAACGCAGAGACGCAAGGCAAAGCCAAACTGGACGAGCGTAGTGCCACTTGATCTCGGCTTCAATCGACGCGATCAACCTGCGCGCCGGCGCCGTTTGCTGCTGCTCGATCAGATAGTCGAGATATTCTCGCTCCCACTTGACCTTATCGCTGTCTGGTTCCGAGCGGTGGTAAGCGGTTTCCTGATCGAGAGCGTATTCAACCTTTGCATCGTCAAAACTGCTGTCGATCAAGCCGGAATAGGCGTAGTCACGCTCGTAGCCTGGAATTCCGTCACTACGCTTGATCAGAATCTGATAGAACAATGCGGCCTCACGCCGTGACACAAGTGAGTTGCGAATCAGGAACTTCGGCAGGAACCGGTTGTCAGGAGCGGTGGCACAAAGCTGCGCGAAGAACCTGGCCTTCCTCGCCTCGACGACGGGAGACACTTCGGGCTCCTCCGACGAGTCAGGCTCAACTGCGTAGAAAGAGCGTGCGAGAGTTTCGATGAAGTGTCCAAAATCAGCGAATTGCTGCTTTTGTTCGTCAGAGTCGTAGTTCTGTTCCGCCTGGAGTTTTTCCTGCAAGGTGGTCGTCACAAATTTCGACACACGCGCGCGCGCCTGATCGTTCAACTTGTGCTTGACCAGGGTTTTGAAATACAGCGCGTGATCGCCGATCGAATCGCTCTTCGCGATGATCTCGTCCCACATGCGGTTCGCGTTTCGCGAGTCTCCGCTCAGGAAAAACGCAGAGCCGAGGTCGGCAAGAACGGCTTTGTCGTTCGGTTCTGCATCATGGGCCAGGATCAGGTGCTGTTTAGCGAGCTCAAAATCCTTCTGCTCCAGATACCAACGCCCGAGTCGCGCCTGCTCTCCCAAATCCGCGGGCCGGTTCTCGACCATCGCCGGCAAGAACGATCGAGACTTCAACTTCTGCTCCGGTTGCGCAGACAAATACAACCACTGGCCGTAAGTCTGCGCCAGTCGAAACCACTCGTCACCAACCAGTTGCTCCTGCGTATTGGGTGTTTGTTTGATCAATTCGCCGATGGGCCGGAAGTTCAGCGCCGAAGCAAAATATTTGTCACTACGATCGCCAAATTCATTCAGCGCCAGACTAGCTTCCGCGTTGCGCGAGGACTTCCAAACAGCCGGCAGAGGCGAGTTTTCAATTGCGACATGGGCCAACTCTTTTTCTTCCTTGCGCAGCAGGAAGGTGATGAGCTGTAGTTGATGTGGGGTTGAGTGTTGCGCGCACGAAAGCAGTTCACTCCTGCCACTCTCACCGCTTGCTAAAAGAACTTCGAAGTAGCGCTCGATATACGGATCATGCGACGTCGGCAACTGCGTGTTGACAGGCTTTTGATAATTCTCTCTCAAAGCCTGTAGTTCGCGCGCGTTGTCTCCGACAAGACGCGCATTCGTCGCAATCAAACTCGCAAAGTCAAAATCGACAGAGTGTGGATCGCGTCCACGCTCAGCCCCGAGCAGGCTGAGAATTGAGGGATAGTCGCCGCGTTCATCATAGAGGTCGATTAAGCTGCGCAGATGAGTTTGATAAGACGGCCAGTCGCGCCGTGCATAATCACACTCTTTCAACGCGATCACGACTTCTTCTTCGATCGACCCAAACCCCGCTCGCCTGCTGAGACCACGCAAGAGCGCCAACGTGCCGCTATTGTCGCCGTCCCTGCTGAGTGCGGTCTTAGTCTGCTCCTTCAGGAACTTGAACAACGCCGCCAGCTCATCACCCGTCGCTCTTTCCGCAGCGACGCCGCCGACGGCTTCAGTGATCGCGCCATCCAGTGTCGTCAGTAGCTCTTTCGCTTTACCGGCCTGAGCGGAATTCGGCGCTTGCGCCTCGGTTGCCAGACGACCACGTAAATCCCAAAGCCGCAGCATGATTTGATCGAGACCATCTTCAGTTCTAACTGTCTGGACGTAGCCCGCGATGTCTGAAGATTTCAGATCATTCTTGAACGGGTTGGCAGCAAAAGCATTGAACGCGTTGCGATAATTCTCGATCGCAGTCCTCAGATTGGTTCTGCGCAGCCGTGCAGCTTCTGCGAATTGGTCACTTACCGAAAGCTTGCGCGTTTCGTCCGGCGGCAATTTGCGTCGTTCGACTTCTGCTTCGCGTGTTCGTCCCGCCTTCTCGAGCAAGCCGACTACGCGCTTGATGTAATTAGGATCGTCGTTAGACAGTTCCTGCGCTTTTCGCAGTGCGCCGAGAGCGGCGTCGTAATCTTTTGCGCGCGTATAAACATCGACGAGGGAATCGTAGAGCTCGGTCATCTCCGGCTGGTTGTCGAGTGCCGCGTGATATTGCCGCGCCGCATTCGCCAGATCGCCCTTCGCGTCGTAGACCCGCGCCAGCACGACGTTCCAGCGATAGTTCTTGTACGCCTCGCGTGAGACTCGTTGGTAATAATTCAGCAACGTGTCGCCGCCACCGTAACGGCGTACGTAACTGATCGCGGCGTCGACCTGTCCCTCATCGTCTGGGTCGCGGTTGATGATCTCGATGTGCTGTTCGACTGCGGACGAGTAGTCCTTCAACAACGTGAAGGCTTCGATCATCTCTTTGCGAAGACTTGCAACCTGGGCCCGAATCTCCCGCACATCGATGTCCTGCTTTTTGATTGCTTCGATATTCGCGCTGAACGCAGTCCGTAACTTCTGCTGATTTCCACTGCGCACATAAACCTTCGCGAGCTCGTGGAACACTTCGGAGTTCATCCGATCTTCCTTATTGAGTTTCTCGAGCACCGCTTGCGCGGCGTTGAAGTTCTGCATCTCGACGTACCGTGCCGCCAGCTTCCGGCCGAATAGGTAGTGGAATTTGCCGACGCCGCGTTGCATGCCCGATTGCAGAATCGCAAGCGTGTTCGCGCGTAGACCGAGTCGCCAGCAGAACTCGGCACTCTCGGTCAGCACGCCATAGTTCGTCGGATATTTTTGGACCAATGTCCGTAACACCCCGGCGGCGGGGTTCGGTTGGTTGTTTTTGCTGTAGAGCTCGGCGAGACGCAGGCGATAGGAAATTTCCATTCGAGAACCGGTTGCCGTAGTGATCAGGCGTTGCAGTGCTGCAACTTGTCCAGCGACTTCGTCATGAGCCGCGAACGAGCTGCGTGCTCCTCGCAGGAACTCCGCGGAGTCGCTGCGCGCCACCTCATTGCGCAGTAGTTGAGAGGCTTCAGGCCATCGCTGCGCATGGTCCAGAAAGTCTGCGTAGTCCAAAACAAAGTGGTCGTCTTTATTCCGGCGGCGTTCCTGGACAAAGGCAGCAGCAATCTGTTCCGGCACACCAGGCCGTTTTGAGAGCGTCACGAGGCGTCGTCGGGCGCGGTACGCGTCTTCGTCGTAATAGCCCGATGTCGCCAGCGCCCGGACGTACTCGGGGATCGCTTCGCTGAGTTGATGCTTGTCTTCGAGAATGACTCCGGCTTGAAAGGCATAGAGCGTTTCGTCGTCCGTTTGACGCCGCAGAGTGCGGATGGTGCGCAACGCATCGTCGTACTGAAAATAGTCCCAGTAGATCGTCGCCGTATCGAGGTAAGTATCCTGATCGCCGCTCGCGAGTGGAATCAGTTGTTCCCACTCAGCACGCGCTTTGACGTAGTCGCCAAGCTCGGCCTGCACCTCACCCGCGCGTGTCCTATAAGCGGCGATCGACGGTGAGGCGTCTGCCAACGATCGTGAAATAGCTGCCGACTCTTCCAGGAACCGGCGATTGTGCTGGCCAAAACTACGCGTGAAGCTGATCAGCCGTTCGGCGAACTCGGGTGAGTTCGGATAGAGGCGGTTGAGTTCGCGATAAGCGTCGATGGCCTCTTCAAAGTTTGAGAGTTGTGCGCTCGCGTCCGCTCGAAAGAGTTTATACGGTAACAGCGCCTGCGAATCCGTTGACTGGTTGAGTGTCGCACGAGCTCGCGCGAGATATGTTCGCAGTTCGGCATGACTGGCGAGATGATTCAAAAATTGATCGCGGCTTTCGCGCGATTCGAAGTAGTACTCGGCGATGAGTGTGCGCCACTCTTGCCACTGCTTGTGTGCGCTGTAGAACCGCAACAGCCCGTTTACGAAACTCAGGTTGTGCGGAAAACGTTGATGCGCGACCGAATACAAAGCGAGGTAAAGCTGCGCATCAAAACTGTTGACCTTGCCGTCTACGAACTCGCGCAGAAAACTTTCGGCTTCGGCATCGTCGACCTTCGCGATCAAGTCACGCGAAAGCGTTTCGAATTCCTTTGTTCGCTGCTGTCGCACATACCAGCGCGCCAGACGATCGCGCCACGTGGTTGAAGGAAACGCTCGCAACGCTTCCTGGTAGACGCGCAACTGCTCGTCGACCATGTTCGTTTGGCCGAGCCACTGGAGCATCTGTTCGTACAGCGCCTGCTCACCGGGATACTTCTTAATCTCGTTCGCGTAGAGCGCCAGAATGTCGCTGGTGTGATTGTCTTTCGCCAACGACGCAACGTAACGCTGCAACACTGTCTCGTAGTTGATCTCGTTCGCGCGATCTTCTGTTAACGATGTGAGTTGGTCCGAGAACGAAGAATACGATCTGTACGGGTAGGAATCATCGCTCGGCGCGGTGCTCGTGTAGTTGATTCCTTCGTTTGAGATCGGTGGATACGGGATGGTCGCAGGCTTGACGGTAGTTGGTTCTGAAAGTGCGTTCAGGGCTTGTTGATTCTGGTCGCCAGTCGGAATCGAACGCGGAATGAGCGGCGTTCCCTGAGTGCGATGTTGGCCCAGGTAATCGAGGATGCGCGTGTAGAGTGCGCGTTCCGCGTCGTACTTGCCAGTCACAACGTACGCATCTGCGAGTTTGAGAGCGCTCTCGGGAAAGCCGGGTGCGTCGGGGTAACGCTGCTCGAATTCCGCAAGCGTTTCTGAAGCGACGTCGAGGTTCCTGGTGCCGGTGTAGAGCCTGACAATGTCCAGATACATCTGGGCCAACTCGGGCGCGGTCGGATTCTCCTGTTTGTAGGCCGTGAAAATGCGATAGGCAGCAGCGCGATTGAAATACGACACTGCCCGTTCCTCTTCGACTCCAAGCTCGTATTTTGGATCCGTGTCGGAAAGGATGAGTGAAAGGATTCCGCCGGCCATGCCTGGATGCGGATCGGCAGTGGCGATGTCCTGGTAAAACTTCAAATCACCTCGCGTGAGCGAGAGTCTTTGATTGCCTGCGTCGGCGAGTATTTCGAAGAGTTGGTAGAGCACCCTCGCGCGCAGTTTACTTCCGGGTTTCATTTCGCCCTGCAAATAAAGCGTGTACAGGAAACGAGAAGCTGCTTCGCCATAACCGTCGGCGATCAGGAGTCGAGTGATCGTGATCAACTCGTCCTGGGTCCATTTGATATGTCGCGCGGCCCTCGTCTTTTCGAGTTGTACAAAAACATCAGCGCGGCGGTCTTCCGCGTAATTTGCGTAATCGAGCAACCGCACGGCGACGTCAAAATCGGCCGGATTGCGCCGGAACGCTTCGCGCAATTCGTGACCGTACGCACGATAGCGGTCATTGCTCTTGAGGAAGTCGTAAAAGTGTTCCGACAGCTCGCTCGACCAGAATGGATCGAAGGCTTGCTTGTAAACTTCCTCGGCCTCCTTCACACGGCCCATGTCCTCGAGCAGCGAAGCCTCGATTTGGACCAGCTCATCGTGATGCTGCGGAAAGTGAGCTTTGTTCTGGCGTACGAGGATGAGTGCCTTGTCGTAGTCGTCATTGTCGATGAGTCTTTTCTGATATTGCTCGACGATTTCATACGCCGACGGATTGTCAACTATCGTCTGCTCGTAGAAACGTGGGGTGAGATATTTTTCCAGGCGATGCGTTTCCGCCAATTCAATCAAATCGCGAAAGAGTTCGATGCGTTTTTCGGGCGGCGCCACGTGCAACATGCGTTCAAGCGTCTCCGCTTCGGCGGAAAACTGCGCGCGACGATCGAAGAACTCCACCATCGTTTCGAGTGCTTTCAATTTATCGGGCTCGTGTTCGACGAAGGCCTGCATTTCCTGCAACGCCAACTCTTCGTGACCCAGCTTTTCGTCAAGCTGCGACAACTTCAAGTAGATCTGCGGATTGTCGGGGTACTTTGCCTGAACTTCTGCGAGGCGATTGCGCGCTTCAGCCGTCGGAAACGGAACGATGGCCTGCGCGCCAAAGAACTCGTGGCGCGTGTAGAGCGCGGCTTCGATCAGCGTCGACACTTCGTCCGGGTTTGCCTTAGCGCGAACTGAAAAGTAGGAATATATGAACACGCCGGCGACAATCATCAGCATTAACATTAGTCGTGAAAAATATTTAACGCAGAGGACGCGGATTTGTGTGTGGGCCATCATCTTGACATGACCTCGATAGGAACTTCCGCAGTGGATTGATTGTGCGCCGCGTCTTCAGCCGAAATCGTCAACGTGTAACGACCTGCGGCGAGGTTTGCCGGCACGCGAAGTCTCCCAATATTCGTTTGGTCCTGCTGCGACCATGACAACCGCACCGGTTGCGCGCCATAGATGCGCGCGAACAGGCGCACCGTGTCGCTGTCAGCGGAGACTTTCACGATCAACTCCTCGCCGGCGTTGATTGGTTTATCGTCGACCTTCACGCCGAGTCTGGGTGCGTGGCTATCTATTACAAAGCTTTTCGTCTCCTGGTATCCGTTGCCATTCTTGTCAGTCATTAATAGACGGCAGCGATACGTTCCATCGGGCAACCACGGAGGCGCTAAAAAACGCACCTCCCACACTCCTTCACTCTCGAGGAACTTAAGCGGCAATGTCTCGCCGAAAGGAAACACCGCGAACACAGAATTGATCGACTCGTCAGTCTTCACTCGCAATACCGGATCGCCGGGTTGAATCAGCCGTGGGCGCAATAGCGCGCGTGGCGCTGCGATGAAAGCAGTGTAAGGTGTGACGAAATGATACTTTTGCGAGAGACGAATGATCTCCGCGATGTAATCTTCACGCTCACCGTTCAGATCCATCTCGCGCAAGAGCGCGTCGACTCGAGCTCGCGCCCAAACGCGCGGCAGATGCGAATGAATGTCATCCAGTTCCGGCAGCACCACGTCGCGCGAGAGCTTGATAGTTTCAGTTCCGAACTGGCCCGTCACCGTCACATTCGTTTGCGGCGACGGCGTGCGGTAACGACCGACGAACGCGACGCTCGAACCGTCGAAACCGTAATCATCGCTCGCATAGATCTGATAGAGGTTGTTCGCGTCGTCCGCTGTGAGACGTGAATTCTCAATGCTGGTGCTGCCCACGCGATCGAAGAAAATCTTGAGAGCCGTTGTGATGTCGTCTGTCTCACGCGCCCGAGCGAAGTAGCCATGACCGGTTTTCGCGAGTTCCGCCAACAGCGAGCCATTCGCGTCACTTCCCAACCCGAAAGCAAAAACGCGCACAGAGTTCGAACCCTTCGTCTGAACCGTTTGCACAATCTGCTTGAGATTTCGCGTTCCCAACGTGGGATTTGCGTCTGACACCAGGACCACGCTGCGTTCGCCTGACGGAAACTGCTTTGAGAGTTCGACAGCGTTTTCGAGTGCCTTGCGCAGATCGCTGCCGCCGCCCAACATGGAATTCCTGATGAAATCGAGTGCGTGTTCTACGTTGTCTGAAGTCGCGGCCAGCGGCGCGGGCGAGAATGCATAGGTCTCTTCGTTAAAAAGGACCAGGTCGAATCGGTCCTGTGGCGAGAGTGAATTCAGAAAATAATCGAGTGCTTCGACAGCCCGCTTGAGCTTGTAGCCGTACATCGACAGAGACGTATCGAGAAGCAGGATGACGTTGCGTGGCTGGCGGTTCGGCGTGTTAGCGCTTTGATTGAAGATCGCGCGAGCTTCGAAGTAGCCGCCGGCGTTGCGTACAGCAAGCGCGGGATCGCGCAAGTCGTACGCAGAGATCTGTTCCGGCGCGCGATAGGTTGTGAACGAGAGCGTGCTTCCGGGGACGTCGATGCGATAGTCGAAGGAGAAGTCTTCTTTTAACTCCAAACCCGTGGCGTGAAACTCGGCTTCAAATTCATTCGGCTCAGACTTCGTGACTGTCAGTGGATACCCGCGACTCTCCTGGTTGAGCGGCGATATCGCATAGTCACTCAGGACGTGCAAGTGCAGGTTGAACTCCTCCACGCGTTGTGCGTCGCCGAACGACGGCTTCAGCGGAAACGTGAAATGTGACGCGAGACTGTCAACCTGCAAAACCTCCGTGTACTCGATTTCAACGCGCTTCGTTCCGTAGGCCGGAATCGGAAACACTTTGGCGGAAAACGCGGAGCGACCTTCATGCTCGTCGTCCTGTTGCAGGAGTCCCGGATCGATCTGCTGTTGCTTGATCTCGCTATAGACCTTGTTCGCACGGCGTTTTTCCATCATCACGCCGGGAATTCGAACGTCCGCGTCCCAAACCGCAAAGTCGTAGATGGAAGCGGCCGGAGGAAGTGCGAACAGGTACTTGCCTTCGAGAACCTGTGACGAGTGGCTGTCGAATATCTGCATCACCTTCACGCGCGCGTGTTGATTGTCGATGAGCACATCGACGTTCATCACCTGGAGCGAGAGTGTGTTTGCGTCCGGTTTACTACTTGTCGACGGAATCAGGACGCCGGACTGCGCGGAACTGTGGCGGTAGCTAAAACACAACGGCAGCAACAGCGCCGCGACGATCAGCAACCGAAGCAGGAAATATGGTTTTTTCAGCGGAGGTTTCATTGATTGTGGTCCAAGGAATCCTGGTTCCAATAAGAACGCTCGATACGCGCAATGCCGCCGGTTGTGCCGAAGTAGACGTAGTTATCGCTGCCCGTGATGCTGAGCACATTTCGCGAAGGCAACTCGCTTTTCACCTGGGTCCATTGTTGCGACGACGGCTCAAAGATCAGCGCCCCATCGAGCGTGCCGACAAACAGCCGCGAGCCGTCGCTCCACATCGCATTCGGGTTCACTACGACACGTCCAACTTCAGTCGCGAAACTGCGCAGCTCGTCACTCGCGTTCAATTCGAACAATCCACCGCCGTACGTGCCGACGAAGATGCGAGGCCCGACCGCGCAGAGTGCGGTAACCCAGTTGGTGTTGAGTTTTGAATTCGTGTCCTTGAACACTCGCGACACGCGGCCGTCTTCGATCACCGCCAGCCCGCCGAGAGTGCCCACGTAAGCTTTGCGGCCCTGGACCAGGATCGTGTAGAGACTGTTGCTCGGTAAGCCTTGTACTGTGGTTAGACCCCGAAGCTTGCCGCGGGCGCCGAGTGACAAACCCTTGCTGGTGGCGAATGCGAATACGCGGTCGTTTTCGCCGCCGGCGTCCCAACGAGCCACCTGCAACACGGCATTGCTCAGGAGCCCGTCTTTCGTGGACCACTGTTCGGTGGTTCGCAGGCTCGCGTCAAAACGCAGGAGGCCCGCGGACGAAGACGCGAGTATGGTGTTCGACGATCGATCTTTCGTGAGCGCGTTGATTTCACGATTTGTTTCGGACTCGATATGTGCCAACTGCGTTCCCTGCGAGCTGAGGACGTCGATTCCACGTCGAAAATTCCCAGCCCAGACGCGTGCTTGCGAGTCGATCGCCAACGCTGAAACGAGGTTGGATGTGAGCGTGGGTCTGTGGTCAGCCTGTCCCCACGGGAGGAAGGCACTCGATGTCTCGCTGCCCGCTCGGTACAGACCATCCTCGCTCAGCAACCAGAGATATTTGTCGAGTGAGAGCAATCGTGTTCCGGCCGAGTTCCCTGCCCTGGTCCATGCAAGCGGGCTCACTTGTCTCGAGATGTCGTGATCGGTTCGGAAACTGAAGATCTCGCCATTGTCTTTACTGAGCACGACGCTGTCAGTCGTAAGAGCGAGGCTCGACAAAGACGGGAGTGTGACGAGTGTTAGGAAGCGAGATTGTGTGATTGGAGCGACTGCCAACCCGAAATCCGTAGCGACGAAGAGATTTTGATTGGCGACGGCAACGCCGACGATGCGATTCGAGAGTAGCCCATCTGCGACAGTGAAGTGGGACCAGCGGCCTCCTTCTTCAATCCACAATCCATCGGAAAAGGTACCGACAAACAAGCGCGGGCCGTCTTTGGAGAGAAGGTTGATCTCGAGCAGCCGCTTGTGTTCTGTGCCGGCGGTGAGCTCCTTGAATTCGCGGCCATTAAACGCGATCAAGCCTCCCGCCCTCGTACCGATCAGCAAACGCCCTTCGTCCGGCAAGAGCGCGTCGATCGACTGCGACGTTCGGTCGGTCCAGCGATACCCGTGAAATTGAGAACCGTTGAACTCGACCAACCCTTGTGTCCGCGTACCGATGAAGAGCTTTGAGTTGAAAGCAGCGAGGCTGAGCAGGTCGCTTTCGGGCAGACCGTCAAGCACCGTGTAGTGCCGCACGAGTTTCCCCGCGTGGTCTAACTCGATCAGCCCGCCATCGGATGCTACGAAGTACGATTCATTGAACTTTACGATTGCTCTCGCGGATTGGTGGTTCTGCCAGATCTCGATCGCTTTGCTGCTGAAGGGCTTTAGCAACTTCTGTTCGAATGGGATTAGGTTCTGCTTCTCGAGCCGGGCGCGCTCTGCGGCGAGTTGCTGGTCAGCCCGTAGTTTTACTCGCCACGCACCTGCCAGCACCACAATCAGCGAGAGCACCACAAGCAGGAGCAGCGTTTTCCGATTAGCGATTCGTGGTTTGAGTTTTCCCATAAGCCGGCGATCCCGTCGTTGGCTGGATGGGCATTATTAATATTAAGGAGTGATTTCGTTGACGTGATGCGTCACAGTGCGCGATTGAGCGGTTACCAGTGCGTGGTTGAGGCTAACCCATCCGCCGATCTGTGGAGAAACACAGTGAGACAACTTAGGCTTAATCGCGCCGGTAATGTTACGTTTAGCGGCGCGATTTCTACAGGAGAACTCCAGTGCACGAACTCGGTGTCCGCACACAGGATCGTCTACGATCACCAATACCGTACCGTGCTTGCCTGCTCATCGGGCTTGGCGGACTCTTCGCCGGCGTCACGGGGCCACTACTAAGCACGTTCATCCCGCCACTCGTCCGCGACGCACTCGGCGATCACCGAACGGCCATCGGCGCCGTCATGGCTATCGACAATGTTCTGTTGCTCATCCTGGTGCCGTGGGCAGGACCAGCATCCGATCGCGCCAGTGCACGCGGCCGCGGGCGATTGCCTCTTGTTCTCGGAGGGCTCGTATTGTCGTCGCTCGGCATGGCACTGCTCCCCTTCTCATCTGCATTTGGCCTCGCTTTCCTCGTGGGCATGATCGTGGTGCTGCATACCGGGATCAACGTTCAAAGATCGCCCTTTCAAGCGCTGGTCGCGGATCTCGTGCCGTCACGACATCGCTCACTCGCGACCAGTTCCATCACGTTCCAGATGTGCGTCGGAGCGATCGCGTTTCTGATGCTGGGGCGGGTACTCGGGATGCGGCCTGCGTTTTTGATCGCGAGTGGCAGCGTTCTTGTTATCGCGGCTGCGTTCACTGTCGGGCTGCGCGAGCCGAAACAGGCCGAGTCGCCGGCAGCCGAGGTAACTTTTCGGTCGCTCGCCGATGCCGCGTGGTCGGCGATCCGAGGTGTGATCCCAGGCATACGACCCATCTTCGTTGCCGTGCTTCTGTTGCAGTTGACTTTCCAGAGCTTCACCACGTGGTATGCGTTGCACGCGACCGAGCGCTTCGGCGTGCGACCGGAAGACGTCACGATCGGATTCATCGCGTGGGCCATTGGCGGCGTCATCGGAGCGCTGCCGGCGGGTGTCATTGGAGTCCGCATCGGACGGCGGAACGCGATCCTGGTTGGGTTCGCGATGATGTCTGCGTGCATGTTCGCCCTGGATCGCGTCACGCAACTGAATCATGCAATACCGCTGCTCGCGGTGGCGTCCGCAAGTTGGGCACTGCCGACAGTGAATGCGTATCCGCTCTTCGTCGAACCCGTTCCGCGCGAGCGTCGAGGGGTGCTCGCAGCGCTGTACCTGCTCTGCATGGCGTTGGGTGGTGCGATTGGCGATCCGTTGAACGGCCGGCTGTTTGATCTGTTTAATGGTTATCGCGCGCTGTTCCTGCTAATGGCTGTCTACACCGCGCTCGCATTCGTGGCTGTGCTCTTCGTCCCAAGGGGTGTTGGCGAGGCCGACACCGGGCAGAGCTGATTCCCACCGCACTTGGACACAGTCAGTACAGGAAACGTAGCGACCGGTCAACGATGAGAGTCGAAAATCATTGTTGGATACAGTCAGTACCGTAACGCGGTAGCGTCGGGTAGCCGTTCGCATCAAGCCCGTATGTAACTCAGTGTCCGCGGACCCGACGCTACCGCGTTGCGGTACTGACCTCCTCCAAGTGTGAATCCTGACTTTTGAGGCAAGGCTGTAGCGATCTGCTCAACGATGAGACTCGAAAATCGCCAGGGCATCCGTACAACTTCACAAATAGGTGACATCGAAAGCAAAGAGGATGAATAAGATTGCGTCTAAACGTTGTAGCTTTGCAGCGGGTGCTGGTCCAATCCACCCAGCAGAACCAATGCCGCTGTTTTGAGTTAGACATACGGCACGGTAATATGGAGATGCCCCCCGGCTGTTGAAGAAATATTTTCGACACGAAGTGACGGTAGTTTGACAACATAGGTGAACAGAATGGGTCGGTCGAGGGGACGCACGCGCAACCTTGGTAGGTTGCTTTTTTCATTATTCAGTGGCTTTTTAGTTTCGCTTTTTTGGCTCGCACCCAGTCCTGCCAGCGCGCAACAGACAACTCCTCCGCAAAGTCCTGAGCCCAATACTCCGATTCCAGAGGTGCGCACCACGCCTGGCGCCGGCAATTTGCCCTCGTCAGTCTTCGATCCGTCCTCTTTAATTAGACAGAACCTGCCGGGCGCCGCCAGGACGTCGCCCGCGCCCGCGCAATTATCGCTGACGGATGCGATTCACCTCGCGCTGCAAAACAACCTGGCCACACTCTCGGCCCAGGAACAACGACGCGAAGCAACCGGGTTTGTGCAACAGTCGCGGTCGGCACTGCTGCCGAACATTTCCGGCGCGACGTACCAGGCGAACCTGACCTTAAACCTCGCCGCATTGGGTTTTCAGGGGTCAACGTTTCCGGGACTCTCGACCTTCATCGGTCCATTCAACAATTTCGACGCGCGAGCCCGCCTGGTCCAAAACATTTTCGACCTCAGCGCCATTCGTGGTTACCAGTCAAGCCGCGAAGGAGTGCGCATCGCCGAGTTCAGGCAACAACTCGCACGCGAACAAGTGGCAGAAGCAACGGCGCTCACGTATCTCGAGACTTTACGTACCGAACGCAACGTCTCGGCGGCACAGGCAAACGTCACGCTCGCGGAAGCGCTGTTTCGCCTGGCGCAGGACCAGCGCAACGCAGGTGTCGCGACTGGAGTCGACGTCACGCGCGCCGAAACAAGACTCGCACAGGAACGTGTTGACCTCGCCCAGGCACAAACCATCGCCGAACAGGCGCGCCTGAATTTACAACGCGTGATCGGCGTCCCGCTCGGCTCGACGCTGGTTTTGACCGATCAGCTTACGTTCACCGCTGAAGCACTGCCGCAACCGGACAGTGCCGTTTCCGAAGCGCTGTCGCGCCGCGCGGAAATCTTAATTTCCGAAGCGCAGGTGAGCATGTTCAGGCTCGAGCGCAAAGCAGTCGCGGATGAATACCTGCCGTCGCTGCAATTCGTCGGCGATTACGGCGTGAGTGGAATCACACCAACAGACACGGCACTTCCAACGCGGCGAGTTGCCGTGCAGGTCAACGTGCCGATCTTCAACGGCGGTCTCACGCAAGGAAGGCTGACGGTCGCAACGAGCCGCCAGCACCAAGCGGAGTTGCAGTTGGGAAATGTACGAGGCCAGGTGGAGCAGGACGTTCGACTGGCGCTTTCAACACTGCGAACGACGGTGGAACGCGTGCGCGCTGCCGACGACGCGGTGCGCCTCGCCGAACGTGAATTGGAGATGTCGCGAGATCGTTTTCGCGCGGGCGTCGCCGATAACCTCGAGGTGATCAGTGCGCAGGCATCACTCGCAAATGCGAGAGCGTCTCAGGTGCAGGCGCTCGCCGCGTACAACGCCGCGCGACTGAATCTCGCCGCCGCGTTAGGCCGCGCTGAAACGTTTAGATGGTGAACTTAGTTTATGAGCACGACGATTGACGACGAAGTAGAAGTTCAAGACGAACCGAAAGAGCCCGTTCTAATCGACGAACATGGAGAGCCGATACGCCCGGGACGTGTAGACACTGCGCCTGCGAAGCGGCCGCTTTACCGCCGCCCCGCGTTTTTGATCGTGGCGGTGATCGTGTTTCTGATAGCCGCCGCGATCGGCATTAACTATTGGCTGTACGCGCGCAGCCACGAGACAACAGATGATGCCTTCATCGATGCTCACGTGACGCAGGTGAGTCCGAAAGTTTCGGGTTACGTCGCGAAGGTTCATGTTCAGGCAAACCAGCAGGTGAAGAAGGGCGACCTGCTGATCGAAATCGATCCGCGCGATTACCAGGCGCGGTTGGACCAGGCAAACGCGGCGCTCGCGGCGGGCGAGGCTCGTTTGAAGGAAGCACGGACGGGCGTCGAACTGACGCGCGCCAGCTCTCAAGCAAACGTGCAACAAGCGTCGGGCACGGTGCAGCAGGCGCGTGCCGGCGTCGAAGCTTCGCGAGCACAGGCCGCGGCGGAACGAACGCGAATCACACAAGCAGCCGCCGCCGTCAACGCGGCGCAAGCAAACCTGCAACAAGCACAAGCCCAGGTTGACGCGGCACAGGCTGAACTGGTACGCGCGCAAGCGGACGTTGCGCGTTACCAGGAGCTCTACAGCAAAGATGAAGTGTCGCGGCAGCGTTTGGACCAGGCGATCGCCACCGCGCGCACGGCCGAAGCACAGACGGAGGCAGCGCGCCAGCGAGCCGCCGCCGCCGCATCGCAAGTAAGTGAAAGCCAGGCGGCGCAGCGCACTGCTGCCGAGACCGCGCGGCGTGCTGAAGTTCAGATCGGCGGTGCGCAGGCACAGGTTCGTGAAGCACAGGGACGATTGGCCGCTGCGAACACCGCGCCACAACAGATCGCATCGAGCCAGGCGCAGGCAGAGACGGCCAGCGCGTCACTCGAACAACTGCGCGCAGCGGTCGCACAAGCTGAGCTCGAACTGTCGTACACGAAGCTGTATGCCCCCGACGACGGAAGGGTGACGAACAAATCCGTCGAAGAAGGCGCGCTGGTCCAATCAGGACAACCCTTGATGGCCATCGTCCCGGGCGACGTGTGGGTGACGGCGAACTTCAAAGAGAACCAGATCGGAAACATGCGACCCGGTCAGCCGGCCGACATCACGGTCGATGCTTATCCGGATAAAACTTTCAAGGGACACGTGGACAGCATTCAAGCCGGAACCGGCGCGCGCTTCAGTTTGTTGCCACCGGAGAACGCAACCGGAAATTACGTGAAGGTCGTGCAGCGCGTGCCCGTGAAGATCGTTTTCGACGAACCCCCCGATCCGCAGCACATGCTCGCGCCCGGCATGTCGGTTGAGCCTGAGGTCAAGGTTCGGTGAGCAGTAGACGCGAGTCAATCAGAGCGCGCTTTGCCAATAGAGCAAATTCCACAGCGTCGGGAGTTTGGACTCCGAGCTTCAACCCGTGGCTCATCGCCGGTTCGGTCATGCTGGCGACGTTCATGGAAGTGCTCGACACCTCGGTCGCGAACGTCGCGCTGCCTCACATCGCCGGAAATCTGTCAGCCACCACTGAAGAATCGACGTGGGTGCTGACGAGTTATCTCGTCTCGAACGCGATCATCCTGCCCGCGACCAACTGGCTTGGCCGTTACTTCGGTAGAAAACGATTCCTCGTCATCTGCATCATCGTGTTCACAATCGCGTCGGCGTTGTGCGGCGCGGCGGGAAGCCTGGGGCTGTTGATTGTCGCTCGCATTCTTCAAGGCGCGGGTGGCGGTGCGTTGCAGCCGATCGCGCAGGCAGTGTTGATGGAGAGTTTTCCACCGCAGAAGCGCGGTCAGGCAATGGCCGTGTTTGGTATGGGCGTGGTCGTGGCGCCGATCATTGGTCCAACTCTCGGCGGCTGGATTACCGATAACTATTCCTGGCGCTGGATCTTCTACATCAACATTCCGGTCGGAATTCTCGCGGTGTTCATGGCGAACATGTTCATCGAAGACCCGCCTTACATTCGGGACCAGCGTCCCGGACGGATCGATCGAATCGGTTTTGCGCTGATGGCGATCGGACTCGGAACACTGCAACTCGTTTTGGACAAGGGTCAGGAAGAAGATTGGTTTCAGTCGTCGATGATCACGGGCGCCGCGATCTTTGCGGGGCTTACGTTGTTAGGGTTTGTGATCTGGGAGTTGAGCACGAAAGAACCGATCGTGGACTTGCGCGTGTTGAAGAACCGCAATTTCGCCGTGGGCACGAGTCTCATGACCGTGTTGGGAATCGTCTTGTATGGGACGATTGCGTTGCTGCCGCTGTTTCTGCAAACGATGCTCGGCTACCCGGCGGTGCAAAGCGGAATGGCTGTTAGTCCGCGCGGATTTGGTTCGATCGTGTCGATGATTCTGGTTGGGCGGCTGATCGGCAAGATCGATGGGCGTTACCTCGTGATGTTTGGTTTCCTCGTGCTCGGCTACGCTACATATCAATTCAGCGACATCAACCTGATGGTGACTTCGGCCAGCATCACCTGGCCCAACATCATCAGCGGCTTCGCGATGGGTTTTATCTTCGTGCCGCTTACGACGATGGCGATGGGAACCCTGCCGAACGAACAGATGGGAAACGCGTCCGGCGTATTCAACCTGATGCGCAACACCGGCGGCAGCATCGGCATCGCTGCGATGACCACGATGCTGTCGCGCGGCAGTCAGATTCATCAGGCGGCGCTGGTGCGCAACATCAATCCTTACGATCCGGAAGTTCAACAACGCGTTCAGCAACTAACACACGCACTACCCGGCGGCGCCGGCTCCGAACAAGCCTACGGGATCATTTACGGTATGGTGGCACGGCAGGCGATGGTGTTGTCGTACATCGATAATTTTCGCATGCTGGCGTTTCTGTGTTTCCTGTGCGTGCCTGCGGTGTTTTTCTTCAAACGCGTCCGCGCGAAGGCCGGCGCAGTGGCGATGCACTGAAACTGGTTATCGTAACGCCGAAGGCGTTCGCTAATTCCAGCCC
>DATNCH010000093.1:0-59014 GCA_035571655.1 Pyrinomonadaceae bacterium | reverse complement strand
AAACCTCGACGTCGCGGCGGCTGAGTTTACCTCGCTGGTGCGAAGTGCTCAGCGCGCGGGAAACGACACGGGCCTTGGCGGATTGCGTGAACTCGTGGTCTCGCTCGAGGGCGCGTTGATGGTGATGCGACTGTTGAGTCGTGACTATTTCGTCGTGCTGGCGCTGAACGCGCAAGGCAACCTGGGTCGCGCCCGGTTCGAACTGCGCAAAGCCGAATTGAAGCTCGCTAAAGAGTTTGCAGTTTAAATGCCACAAAGAGGTACAAAAATCTTCTCGAGATGTTTTGTGTTCCTTTGTGGATTTGTGTTCTTCCTGCCGTCTGCCAGCGTCCGGGCGGCTTCGCTGTTTGGCAAAGTGATCGAGGTCAACAGCGGCGACGTGATCACGATCTCCAATCTCAATCGACCGGTGCGTGTCAGACTGCTCGGCGTCGATGCGCCAGAGATGGACCAGACGTTTGGAGACGTGGCGAAGAAACATCTCTCTGATCTCGTGTACGACAAGTCGGTATTAGTTGAATACTCCGGTATCTCTGCGGACAGCAGTCTCACTGGACGAGTCTTATTGAACGACGCAGACATCGGCGCACAGATGATTCGTGACGGCGCCGCGTGGGTTGACGTCAACAACGTGACTCGATTGCGTGAGGCCGATCGCGGGGTTTATCAGCAGTCTGAAGTTGCGGCGCGAAGCGAGCGTCGCGGACTGTGGCAAGCAGAAAATCCGATAGCGCCGTGGGAATTCGTCAAGGCTAAAGCTTTCGGACGGAATCCGGTTGTGAGTTCGGCTCCGACTGCTTTAGCGAAACCCAAAGACGATCGCCCGAGACCCGAACTGACAAATCTAAGCTTGCTTGCGCGCAGCAGCGCGGCGACGCCCAGTGCACCGACGCCCACTGCATCGACGTCCGCCGGCGGCGACTCAGATCCTGGCTGGGCGCTCAGCGCGGCTCGTAAGGAGTGGGGACCGCTACAGCCCGAGGGAGAAAATTTTTCAGCGCTTGTCCCGCAAGGCGGCGACAAGAGAACGATACAGGTTCCGTCCGGCACCGAAACGGTGGATACACACGTTTACATGGTCCGCGACGGCGCATCGGTGTATTCGATAACGTGGGTGGCCGGACCAACTGAAGGTGAATCTGACCAGGACGCCCTGAGCTACAGCATCCGTCGTTACGTCGAGGGCGTCAGGGAAGGTTACGAAGCACGTGCGATGAGTGTCGGCCGGCCTGCGGCTTTCGTCTGTGATCTCGAAAAAGAGAAAGACATTTCGAGGAGTGGATACACAGGTAGTGAATTCGACTTCAGCTCCTGCACCGTTCCCGGCTATGCGCGCATCTTTACGAAAGTGGTGAACAACAAGCGGCAGATGTACGTCGCGACCGCGTTCTACAATGCGCCGGACGAGAACGTCACGCGTTTCATCAAATCCTTCACCGTCGGTTCTCCAGCCACAAAGAAGCACAAAAAGCAATAAATATTGGTTTGTGTTCCTTGTTGTGCTTTTTTGTGCTTCAAGGCAGCCTGATCGAGGACATGCCGCGTAGGATGATGCGCTGGCGGCGAGCGACCCGACGTGGGTTGATTTGAGGATTGTAGACGGTACGCGGGTTGGGAATCATCGCGGATAGAAACGCGGCTTCGTTCACACTCAACGCTGACGCAGACTTCCGAAAGTAGCGCTGCGAGGCAGCTTCGGCGCCGTAAATTCCGTCGCCCCACTCGATCACATTCAAATAGATCTCGAGGATGCGACGTTTGGTCAGCGTGCGCTCGAGCATGATGGTCAAAGCTGCTTCCTGACCTTTTCGAAAAAACGAGCGTTGTGTTGTGAGATAGAGGTTCTTGGCGAGTTGCTGGCTGACCGTCGACGCACCACGCCTGAACTCAGGCAGGCTTGGAAGCCAGTCGTCGTCCTCGCCTTCGGCCTTTGCTTCGCGAGCAGCTTCCCGTTGTGCGTGTTCCCACGCTTTCTGGATCGCTTCGTAATCGAAACCGCGATGAAACACGAAATTAGTGTCCTCACCCGCGAGCACCGCACGCTGAAGGTTTGGTGAGATTTTTTCGAGCGGCACCCAAACCTGTTCGCGCCTGGGTTGTTGTCCTCTCGCTTGTGCTTCACGTATGCGTGTGTCGATCAAGGACGTCGATGAGGGATTGTGATTGCGCAGCCACAACACGCGCACGAACATGATTCCTTCGTAGGCGATCGTTCCAACCACGATCCCCAGCACGACGAGAAACACCATTCGTAAGACTTTGCGCACGAAGGGGAGATATTAGCGCATGAGACTGTCGCAGACCTATTTTCGGCGAGATTTGAGGCCGCGGTAGTTGACGGTGCCGGGCAGCTTGCGTGGGAGCTCGAAGTCGTCGTCGACGATGTCTTCGAGATGAACGCTCGCAGCGCGAGCGTAGGCGATAAGCGTCATGAGCGTCGGTTCGCGTTTGTCTTGTTCGTACTCTGAAATACGGCCGTAATGCATGACTTCGCCGAACCCAAGACGCTCGAGCATCTGCGTTTGAGACAAGCCAAGGCCAATGCGGATTTGCAGGAGTTTTTCGGCCAATCGACGCGGCCTCGGTCGCGGGTTACCCATCAGAAGTTTCCTCCTGAGGGCTCGCACTCGCAGTAGGGAGTAAACTGCGTTCGCCTTTGGTTTTCGCCGTGAGTATGAACATTTCCATGCTCAACGGCGATGCTCATCACTCGTTAGTGTGGGAGGTTGAGCCGCGCATATGGCCGTTGCTGAATTGTCAAAGACGGTCTAATCCTAAAACGGAAAGGCCCAAATCGCAAATAGAAAAACTGGTTTTGGACCAAGCCAAGCCACAAAACCGCACAAATCAGAGCCACAAAAAATGGTCCATATCATCAAAGAACATGTGCGTTTTGTGCTCTTCAATGTGCTGTTTGTGTACGTTATTACTTGATCCGGATGGTCCCGGCGTTACTCACACCACCTTGAGAAACTATCTTCACCTGGTAAGTACCGGGCGGAAGACTGTTGGGCAGCCGGAATATCACCTGCCAGAGATCTGTGTTCGGAACAGCAACGAGCGCTTCGGCACTGAGGTTCTGATCGACGTTGTTTGAATTCGTCAGGATCACACCGACATTAGCCGCGGTCTGCCCAGTTGCGAGTTCAACATTCCTCGCGAAGACAATAACCCTCGTGTTCGGGTCATTGGCATTTCTGAAAGGATTCGCCAGATTTACGACCGGAAAAGCATCGCGCACCAGCAACGCAGCATCCATTGCCGAAACCTGATCCACCGCTGGTCCATTCTCCTCGAAGACGAGCTGAGGCGGTGGAATGCCGATATTGAAAGTCGCAAAGCTGGTCCCGCTGGGAACTAGTCCTGGTTTCCACGCGCGCGCCGAGAAGAACGTAAAGAATGTCAGCTTCACGGTACCACCTGACGCGATTACAGGATCGTTTTCCGTGGGCTCGTTACCATTCATCGTGTAGTGAATGACCGCGCCCGGAGTCGCGCACGTGATCGTCACGTTCACCACCGTGGTGAAACCTCCGCCGGGCGGAGTGAGTGAAGGCGAGCTCACTGTTTCGAGTCCGCTTACTCGCACAGGCGTGAACAGCTCGAATGCTGTCGATCCGTTGCCGCATTCGCCTTCAGAATTTGACCCCCAACACCAGACTGAACCGTCCGCCTTCAACGCAACGCTGTGACTTCTGCCTCCTGCGACGGCCACGACATTGTTGAAGTTCGGGATCTGGGTGGGTGTTGGGTTCGCACCAAAATCATTGCCCGGTCCGAGCTGTCGCCTACTGTTATTTCCCCAGCCCCAAACTGTCCCGTCGGGCGCAATCGCCAGACAGAATTCTTCTCCGGCGGCAATTCGCGTCATGCCTGCCGGCAATCCCGTAATCTGAACAGGATTCGGATGCGGACTGAAATCCGTGGAACCTCCGTTTGGTCCCAGTGCACCGTTGAAATTAAGGCCCCAGGCCCAGACTGTCCCGTCCTCTTTCAAAGCAAGGCTAAATTCCGCGCCAGCGTCAATGCGCGCGACGTTTGTAAGGCCGGTTACCTGCACGGGAGTGTGCCGGATGGTCGATGTACCATCGCCGAGTTGGCCCATCGAATTCACGCCGACGGCCCACACTGTTTTGTCTGTCTTCAGCATGAGCAGGTGTCCACTGCCGGTGGCGATAGCGGCGACGTTGTCGATGCCGGCGAGTTGTACTGGCGTGGTGTTAACTGCAAAGTTATCTGCAACAAGCGCGTTGCTCGCGCCCCAGTGCCAGACGGTTCCATCTGTCTTCACTGCCGCGCCATAGAACGTCCCCACGTCAATGCCTTTCACATTCGTCAGGCCGGAGACTTGCACGGGATGTGTGCGACTCGTCGTTGTGCCGTCACCGAGTTGGCCCTCGTTGTTTGAGCCCCACGCCCAAACAGTGCCGTCGGTCTTCAAGGCGTAGACGAAACCATTGCTGTCTGCAACAGTGTCAACACTTTCAAGGCCACCTACCTGGACCGGCGTTACCGTGCGCACGCCGATGCCACTGTTTCCGTCTCCGAGCTGACCAGTGTCGCCCGTGCCCCAGTTCCAAACGGTCCCGTCGTTTCGCACGCTGGTGGTGTGAGTGCGTCCGGCAGAGATTGCTTTCGCGCTATTGAAGAACGACTCCGCGACGACGAAGCTGATCGCACTCGCAGAGTTGTTTGCCGGATTCGGATCGGGACGGAAGCTTGTGGCCGAAGCGGTGTTCGTGATCTGCGTTCCAGGCGCGGCAGTTACGTTCACCACGATCGTAAAGGTGATGCTCGAGGAGCCCTGCGGCGGATTAAATGTGTTGAGTTTTCCGGTAACCGTCCCGGTTTGTCCGACAGTTGGACCAGTACACGTGGCGCCGATGAAAGCAGTCGTACACGAAACGAAAGTCGTGCCGGCCGGCAGAACATCGGTCATCACCAGGTCAAACGTCGTACTTGGCCCAAGGTTTTGAACCTGAACGTTGTAAGACATGGTCTGTCCGGAAATAACTGGATTCGGATTGGCGGTGACACTGACCTTCAGATCCGAACTCGGCGGAGGTGGTGGATTCCTTGGCGCAAAAGTAACCGTCTGAGCATTGCCCAAACTGAGTGCGCCGATCTCAGACGAGTGCGAGCCAACGAGATAGGCATCCGGATCGCCGGCCGAAATTCCAACGATAACGGGATTGAGATTCGCGTTGCCGCTGCCGTAGCGCGTTTGAATCGTACCATCGCGCCTGAGCTCGATCTCGAAATTAATCGGCGTCTCCGCGCCAAACGTCACGCCCTGCCAACGAAAGATGACGCGATCCGGATCGGGTTGGACCATGTAAACGTTGTCGGTTGCATTTCGATCGGTGCGCAGATCGGCCCACATTCCCGCCACCATCGCGAGGCCCTCGAGGTTTGATTTATTCGCGACTGCGAAATCCCCGGCCACGTTGCCTTGTGGTAGTCCGAAGTCGGGCGGAATCGGAATGTAGAGGGCGCCATTCGAAGACGTCATCACCGTGTTCGTTGCGAATCCGAAGAAATTGATCGGAAACGGCAGAAACGTGGAGTTAACGGCCAATACGTCGTCACCTTTTGGACCAACGATGGTGCCGCTGTTCGGCGCCGTCAGCGGAGCCGCCGGGCCGACCGACACGATGTATGGATCGGCGATATCAAGCGAGAGCGTGATGTCTATCGTGGCCGTGCTCGCGTTGCCGGCGTTGTCGGAAGTGCGCAGAGACAATTGCCCGGAAGGGTGTCGTAAGGGAAGGCTGGCAAAGACTATGCGTTCCGTCCCCGGATCGAGCGTAGTGACAGAGTTTAGTCGGAACTGTTCACCTGAAACCGTATCCGTAAACCGAATCTCGTCGAGCGAAGCGCGGGCGGTTGTGCCGTCATCTCCGGCCTCGGTCCAACGAAGCTCGACGGTTCTTCCATTTTGTGAAGCAATGCGGAAGTTAGCGGGCACGGCGGGCGGTGTGTTGTCGTTTTCGAGTGCAGACTGAACGACTTTGTTTGCGTTGAGACGACCACCCGTAATCGTGTTGCTAACGCCCGAATCGACGCCGGAAAGGATTACACCGCGCAGCCTCGCGAGCGAGATGTTTGGATCTGCCGCGCATGCGAGGGCTGCTGCTCCGGAGACGTGTGGCGTCGCCATCGAAGTGCCGTTGAAGTTTGAATAAGTGGAACCGTCAGCTTCCGTGTACGCGGCGACAAGTCCCTCACCGGAATAACCGCGGGGCGTCGTGCTCAGGATATTCGTCCCCGGCGCGGCGAGATGGACCGTCTTTGGACCGCGATTCGAGAAAAATGACGCCAGGTCGCCAAACTCTGACGACGCCGCGACCGAGATTACATTCGGCAGATCGAAGCTGGCAGGGAAATGCGGGACAAGGTCGTTATTTAACGTCTCGTTGCCGGCGGCGGCGACGAAGAGTATGCCCGCGTCGCCGAGTTGCTTGATTGCGTCAAGTAGTGATTGCGAGAAGTGCTGAGCGCCGTAACTATTGTTGAGAACGCGCAGGTTAACGCCGTGTTGCCGCAACGCCTTCGCATAATTGAAAGCTTCCAACAAGGTAGAGTCGCTGCCGCCGTTAGGACCAATCGCTTTCAAAGGCAGCAGTTGCACGTCCCAATTCACACCGACCACGCCGGCGGCGTTGTTTCCCTGAGCGCCGATCGTGCCGGCCACATGAGTGCCGTGTGCGTCAGCGGAGGCATTATCGAAGACCGTGCGGTCGTGGTTTATAAAATCCCAACCATTGACGTCATCAATAAATCCGTTGCCGTCGTCGTCGATGTTGTTACCGGCAATCTCGCCGGTGTTTACGAAGATGTTGTCTTTGAGATCGCGATGCTGAATGTCGATTCCTGAATCGACGATGCCGACGACGACATTGGAACTGCCGGTGGTTGTGTTCCATGCGGTCTCAGCGCTGGTGCCGCCGTTTACGCTCTTGAGTCCCCACAAGTCAGCGTAGTGAGTATCGTTGGGAACAACGTCCGGATACCTGATGAAATTTGGTTCCGCGTATTCAACGTCGGCGCGAGCGCGTAAAGCGGCGATTGCGGCTGGCGCGTCGTCAGGAGCGACTCGGGCCAGCATCAGGCCATCGACGAGATCGGAGCCGCCAAAATGGTTCACCTGGATACTAATTGTTCGTCCGGTCGACGTCGAAAGACTCAGCGACGTTCTCGCCTTGGTGCGGGCTGAAGCTGTGCCGGGCCGGAATCGGACCAGCAGTTCTCCCGGAACGAATTCAGCTTTTTTAGGGGTGATGGATGGCTGGTTCTGAGCGCGTGCACTCGGAAGCAGGTAGGCAACAATCGCCACACCCAGCAACAAAGCGAGTGCGACGACACTGGCAAAACTCACGTACCGCGTTTGTGAAGAACGCAGTGGGGGACGAAAGTTCCTCAACGTCATTAATCTCCTGGCCCAAAGTACCACAAAGAATCACAAAAAGCAGCAAAAGGCGAAAACGATTAAATCAGCTCCTTTTGCAGCTTTTGTGCCCGATTGTGGCACTTTTTAATGCACCATGGGGTCAGCTAAGGATTCGTCGTTTCCGATGCTAAGGGCCAGGGCGCGGATGGCGGTCCGGGCGTCGTGTTGTTGAGCTTCTGTCAGCATGGACCAGGCGAGGGAGATCGGACATTCAGAGTCGTGGGCCATGGCCCTGTGGCAGACCGGACAGTGGTCCACTGACAACTCGAGCACCACGTAGAGCTTCGCCAGCAACGTGATGATGAGTTCAGCGCGCTTCTTCTGCTCCTCTGATTCGAACATGAACCGTTATCCGCAGCCGGCAGATTAATACTGCAGCGTGTTTTCCCACTTCACTCGCTTCAACAGCGCGAAGTCGGAAAGCATCTTGCCTGCGCCGAGCACGACTGACGTGAGCGGATCGTCGGCAACAAAGACAGGCAAGCCCGTCTCAGTGCGCAGACGCTTGTCGAGATTCGCAAGCAACGCTCCACCGCCGGTCAGGACCACGCCGCGGTCAATTATGTCTGCCGAAAGTTCCGGAGGCGTGCGCTCGAGCGCCACACGAACTGCATCGACGATCGCGCTGACTGCCGGATCGAGTGCCTGGCGCACTTCCTCATCGGTAACTGTAATCGTTTGCGGGATGCCTTCGACGAGATTGCGTCCACGCACTTCCATCGCCAAAGGTTCGTCGAGTGGAAACGCACTGCCGAGGTGAATCTTAATCTCTTCCGCCGTGCGCTCGCCAATCAATAAGTTGTACTTCCGTTTCACATACTCTGCGACAGCGTTGTCCATCGCGTCGCCGGCCGTACGCACTGCGCGCGCGTAGACGATCCCGCCGAGACTGATCACGGCGATGTCCGTCGTGCCGCCGCCGATGTCGACGACGATGTTTCCATGCGGCTCGGTGATCGGGAGTCCGGCTCCGATCGCAGCGGCCACCGCTTCTTCAACCAGGTAAACTTCAGACGCCTTCGCGCGATATGCCGAATCCTCGACTGCGCGTCGTTCGACTTGCGTGATCTCGCTCGGAATTCCAATGACGACTCGCGGGCTCACCCACGTCCGGCCGTTGTGCGCTTTGCGGATGAAGTGCTGAAGCATCTTTTCAGTCACTTCGAAATTCGCGATGACGCCGTCTCGCATCGGCCGAATGGCGACGATGTTGCCGGGCGTCCGGCCGAGCATCTCCTTCGCGTCCTTTCCGACGGCTTCGACCTGATTTGTCACCTTATTAATAGCGACGATGGAGGGTTCGCTGAGCACGACGCCACGTCCTTTTGCGTAGACGAGCGTGTTAGCAGTTCCCAGGTCGATGGCTAGATCGTTGGAGCGCAGTCCGGAGAGCAGGGGAAAGGACATATTCACACCTCAATGTTTGTAATTTTTTGTGAGGCAAGGTCTTTGTCGGAAAAACAAAGACTAACATTATTTAATTTATTGAGATGTAAGTGTCAAGAAAAATTTAGCCACAAAAGGCACATATCAGGTGAGGCCGCCTTTTGTGTGCCTTTTGTGCCTTTTTGTGGCTAGTACTGCCAGTTGACGTTCACGAACCCCGTTCCGCTGGTCGGAACGGTGTACGTGTGATTGCTCCCGGCTTCCCACGTTACCGCACCATTCGCGGCGATCTTGATGAACTTGAACTGGATCGTCTGGCCGGCCGGCACGCCGGCGACCAGAAACCAGTTCGGATAGTTAGGCGTCAACATCGGCCCCACCGCGCCCTGCCAAACTGAAGACCAATTGCCGAGTTCCACTGTGTTTCCAGTCAGAAAGATGTAATCGCCCACCTGCGTGGGCGTCGCATTGTTGACCGTAAACGTGATCGGAATGAGCTTGGCCGTCAGCACCGTGTACTGAATCGAGTTCGAAACCTGTCCTCCCGAATTTGTAACCGTCACGTTGTAGGTGCCGTTCGTTACTGACGGCGTCGTCACTGTGATCTGCGTTGACGACCACGAATTCACCGTCGCAGTCGTGGTGCCAAACTTCACTGTCCCAGTCGCCGATCCAAAATTCTTTCCGGCGATGACTGTTTTTACTCCGGGTTGTCCACTCGTCGGTCCGATCGAACCGATCTGCGGCGAGGCTGCACCCTCGGTGAATTGCCAGACCGAGACGGTGTGCGCCGGCAGCGTGAAATTCGTGACAGGGTTATTACCACCCGATCCGGAATTGACATTGATCGAGGGCCCGCCGAGTAGTCCGGTGAGATAGTCAGAATAACTACCGGCGGGAAGCGAAGTATTCAACCCGCTGATGCTGTAGCTGCTGGTCTCATTCTTGTTGATCGCAACCAGCACCACGTTGCCGAAGAATTTTCGTTCGTAGATATAGACGTCGTTATTGATCCAGCGTTGGGCCATCGAGCCGTACGGAACAGCCGTGTTGTTCCGGCGCAGCGTCGAAAGTTTATTGACCAGTTGGTACGCCGTGGTGCTCGTACTGAAGTTTGTCATCATCGGCCGGTTGTATGGATCCGTACCGCCGCCCGTATCGTTGTGCAGGTACTGCTCCGTCCCGTAGTAGATGCACGGAATGCCACGACTCGTCAGCGTGAAAGCCATCGCTTCGTGCAGTCGATTGTTATTGTTGTTGATCGAGAGGAAGCGCGCCATGTCGTGATTGTCGATGAAGGTGACGAGATCCTCTTTCCAGGTGAAGTTGGTTCCTTCCTGCGAGATCACGGTATCGATGTCCGAGAAGTTTGCATTCGCTGTTCCGAACACACCCCTGATCGCTGCGTTCAAAGGAAAATCGAGCATCGAGATGCCACTCTTGTTGGCGAACTTGTAAGAATCAGCGTAGAGCGGATCGGAAGTACCTCCCTGAAACCACTCGCCAAACAGAAAACTGTCGCCAAACGTGTAGATCGAATTGGCGAGGGTGTATTGCCAGCCCCAGTTCAAGTGCTTGATAGCATCGATGCGGAAACCATCGACGCCGTGTTGTTGAAACTGTTGCGCGGCCGCTTTCAGGTACGCGTCCATTGTTGGATGCGTCTGGTTGATGTCGGCGAGATCGAAGAGCGTGTAGTACTGGACCTGGTAACGATCGTCCCAGCCGCCGCCTGAGATGTTTGGATTGTGATTGAAGTAGCCGTTGGTATCGTTGGTGAAGTTACCGAGAAACGAACCGTTGTCGTAAAGCGACCCAAACTCTCCCGCGTTGTTTTGATTGGAATGGTTTGGCGCGAAATCGATTACCACCTTGATCCCGTTTTGGTGCGCGGCGGTGACGAGGTTGTCAAAATCGGTCCATGAATTACTCGAGTTGCCGAAATGCTCTTCGATGCGTTTGAAGTCACGAGCCTGGTAGCCGTGATATGAAGCCGTGGGATTGCCGCTGCCGTCGGGAATGTTCGTGTTGAGATTGTCTACCGGCGGCGAGATCCAGATCGCAGTCACTCCCATCCCGGCGAGATACGACATTTTCTGTTGGATTCCAGCCAAATCACCGCCCCAGTAAGCGCGCCAGTTTGTTTTGGTCGCGTCGTAGAGTCCGGCACTCTGCGAGGGATTGTTATTCGAGCTGCTGCCGTCGAAAAAGCGATCGGTAATGATTTGATAGATGACTTCTCGTTTGAAGTCCGCGGCCGTCGCAATTCGCAGCGGTGCAAACAGGATGGAGAAGAGAAGCGAGATAGTAAAGAGTTGACGCATGAGGAACCTCCAACCGCGGATTATACAGATAAATCCGCGGATTGAATCTGCGAAATCAGTGGCTCGAGTTACCACCGCAGACGATGACTCCCACGCGCTCGCCCGGCTGGGGCTTGTAGCGACCCGAGAGGAGTGCCGCAAAAGCCGCGGCGCCGCCGGGTTCCGCCGCGACGCGAATTGTTTCCCACAAACTCTTTTGTGCTGCGACGATCTCGTCATCAGAGATGAGCACGACCTCATGCACATACTGTTGCACGATCGGAAACATCAGTTGACCAACCTGTCGCGGCGCCAAAGAATCTGCGGCGATTCCGCCCGCTGGTGCATCGACGGGTTGTCCCGCCCGCAACGCGTAATCGAGAGTCGGGGCCGCAGTCGGTTCCACTGCAACCATCTTCACTCTGTCCTGGTACCACGCCGTGACTCCCCCGATCAGTCCACCACCACCAACTGCGACGAGCAACGAATCGAGTTTCGGAGCTTGTTCCTCCAACTCCATGCCGAGTGTTCCCTGGCCCAACAACGTTTCGATCGCTTCATATGCATGAATCGGAAGCGCGCCGGATCTTGCGGTCCATTCTTCACTGGCTTCGAGTGACTCCGCGTAACGATCGCCGGCGATTACCAACTCCGCTCCATAGCTGCGAATGCGATCGAGTTTTGCGGGTGAGGCAACAGACGGCACAAAGATCGTCGCGGGTTTGCGCAACTTCATCGCTGCGTACGCGACCGCCGCGCCGTGGTTTCCACCAGACGCGGCAACGACGCCCGCCGCAGGAACTTCGCGCGTGAGGATGTTCGTGAATGCTCCGCGTGCTTTGAACGATCCTGAATGTTGGAAGAGTTCGAGTTTGAAAACGATCTTGATCGAGTCGAGTCCAAAGTCCGCGCCGTCGACCTCCAAAATGGGCGTGCGGCGGATGTGTGGCCTGATGATGCGTTCGGTTGCTTGAATTCGCTCTCGCGAAAGTTCGGATAGATTGCTCATGGTACGAGTTTAAGTTAGCATCCCGACATTATGAGCAACAATCCCCAAAAGCTCTCGGGCGAGCAGATCGTCGAGCTCTGTAAGCGTCATACGCTCTTTGAATGGTCCGCGCAAGCGGCTGTCGATCCGATTCCCGTCGCGCGATCGAAAGGAATTTACTTCTGGACGCCGGAAGATAAGCGCTTCATCGATTTCAACAGCCAATTGATGTGCGTCAACATCGGTCACGGCGACGAGCGGGTGATTCGTGCGATTCAGGATCAGGCTGCGACACTCGCTTACGCAAACCCGTTTATGGCCACGGAAGTGCGCGCGCGCTTGAGTGCAAAGCTCGCTGAGTTGGCACCGGGCGACATCGACGCGTTCTTCTTCACCAACGGCGGCGCTGAAGCAAATGAAAATGCGATCCGCATCGCGAGACTCTACACCGGCCGGCACAAGATCGGCGCGCGGTATCGCGGGTATCACGGCGGCACCGCAGGCGCGTTAACGCTGACGGGCGATCCGCGACGTTGGGCTGCCGAGCCGGGCATTCCTGGTGTTTTCCGTATTCCGGATTTTTATCACGGCATTCAAAAAGGCTGGGACACGACTGAAGACGTCCTCGCACGCACTGAAGAAGTGCTCGAGCTCGAAGGTGCAAAGACTGTCGCCGCACTGATCGTCGAACCTGTTGTTGGAACAAACGGCATTCTGATTCCGCCGGATGGATACATGCAGGGATTGCGCGATATTTGTGACAAGCACGGCATCCTGTTGATCGCCGACGAAGTGATGGCCGGATTCGGTCGCACAGGGGAGTGGTTCTCGATCGACCACTGGAAAGTCGTGCCCGATCTGATGTCGATGGCGAAGGGTCTGACGAGCGCGTACGTCGCGCTGGGTGCGGTAGGCATGCGGCGAGGGATCGCAGATCATTTTGAAAAGAATGTTTTCTACGGCGGGCTTACTTACAACAGCCATCCGTTAGCTTGCGCCGCAGCCCTCGCGACGATCGCCGTCTACGAAGAAGACAACCTGATCGAGAACGCGCGCCGCATGGGTACGGTGATGCGTGGTCTGCTCGAGGATCTGGAACGCCGGCATCCGTCAGTCGGCGCAACGCGCAACATCGGACTCTTTGGCCTCGTTGAGTTGGTGCGAAATAAGGCCACGCGAGAGCCGATGACGGCATTCAACGCAACCGCCCCGGAGATGCAGGAGCTCGGCAAGTTCTTCCGCCAGGAAGGACTCTACACGTTTGTGAGGTGGAACACCTTCTTCACAAACCCACCCCTCTGCATCACCGAACCCGAGCTGCGCGAAGCCTTCGCGATTATCGACAGAGGATTAGACATTACTGATCGCGTAGTTTCTTAGATCAACGAACTGTACACAGATGGCACAGATTACGCGATTGCTAATCTGTGCCATCTGTGTACTAATTAACGCCCAGCTTTGGACGCTTCGGATTTTACCTGTTCGTATGGCACTGCGTTTTCCTCTGAGATGCGGTAACGCAAGAAGCCGCCGACGCCGCCGAGTTGTTCCAGACGCGTACTGTCCTCTATAAACGTCACCTTCGCAGACGAAAGCACATTCGCTCGCTTCACCAGTTCGTCCGCAACCGATCTCTGATCGAGTTCGTCAGGCAACGGTTCCTCACCGCGATACAACGTCAGAACCTTTTCGACTTCCTCTTTGTCGTACTGAATGCTGTCCGGCTTCGCGGCGATCAGCATTTCCTCGACCTGGCCGTTCGATAACGCGGCGAGCGTGTCGGGGACACCGGCGACGCCGAGGTCGTCAGCACGGTATTCATTCAACAGACGATCGACCTTTTCCATGTCGGTAAGAGAATCGTGCCGCCGAAACGCCGTTAACGACTCGTCGAGTAGCTCGTGCTGAGGCGTGTCGATAGCCAGACTCAAAGCGTCGATCACCTTCTCCTCGAGCGGCTTCGACATCTGCTCGCGGAGCAAGGGAATGACAACCGCTTCATCTCCAGCCAGAATGACGTGCTCGATGTCTTCATCACGCACGATCTTCTCGAGCGTCTCGACGACTTCCTTCGCATGCTGAAGGTGATAGTTCTCTTCATGCCGCTGGTATCTCGCCTGCGACCACCCGCCGACCTTCGTGTGCTTCGTCTTCACGTTTTGCAGCTCCTGCCGCTCGACTGCGCGGCCGGTTGCGAAGACAAAAATCTGCGCGCGATTCGTGTCCGCGAGCACAACTGCGTAGCGCCTGTATTGATCAATGAGCCGCGCGAGCGGGTAGAGATGAGGTCGATCAGAAACAAACAACCGGTTCCGCTCAAACGGCGCTTCGAAGTACCCGACCTCAAACCAGTCATTCGCCGCAGAGCAAGCGAAGATCGCGAGTCCCTGCACGTTATCCGGCATCTGCGTTTCCAGATAGCGAGTGATTCTGACAAAGTCCTCGTCGATACTCTGTCGCTCCTCAGAGTCGTACGACTTGCTCCGCTCGTTCAACTGCTTGCGCACGAACGGCATGAAAGTCCGTTGTCCTATCTCGTTCACGCGTGCGTCGAGGTACAAACTGATCACGGGCGCAGGCGTGGGTTCAAACTTCAGGAGGCGCTCCAACAGCTTGTCAGGCTTTGTCGTTTCCCTGGCGTCAGTTTTCTTAACCTCATTAGAAACATTTGTATCTCGATTTTCCATACTCGTTCTCCGCTCGTTTTCCGCGTCAGTTTGGCGTCCGAATTACGTACGGAACTGTCCGCAGACATTCTTAACTAAAGACTTTCTCGTTTGTTTTCGTAACTAAATACAAACGGAAATATCGGAAAGCACGTAGGGTTCCAGAGTTTTTATTTGAGACTTTTGCGCAGAGCGAGACGAGCAGCGTGGTAACCGCACAGGCCGTGAACACCACCTCCCGGCGGCGTCGAAGACGAGCAGATGTAAAGGCCTTCCACGGGAGTCGAATACATCCGGGCAGTGGGCCGCGTAAACATTTGCGCGAGGTGTTGTGAGCCTCCGTTGATGTCGCCACCAACCAGGTTCGCGTTATGTTGTTCAAAATGTGCGGGAGTCATAACGCTGCGCGCGAGGATGCAATCGCGAAACCCGGGTGCGAACCGCTCGATCTGATTCTCGATCTTTTCGGTCATGTCTACTTGCGATCCGTTCGGCACGTGACAGTAAGCCCAGAGAGTGTGTTTGCCGAGCGGCGCACGCGATGGATCGAAGAGTGTCGGTTGAGAAAGAATGATGTAGGGTTTGTCTGCGTGTTGACCGGAGTTGGCGAGTTTCTCTGAAGTCAGGATCTCCGCAAAGGAGCCGGCGATGTGTACGGTCGCGGCCTTCGCACACTCGGGAGATCTCCACGGCACAGGCGCGCTCAACGCCCAATCGAGTTTGAATGCGGCGGGTCCATAACGATAACGACTCAACTTGCGACGAAACCCCGAGGGAAGCGAGCCGCCCGCGATGTGAAGCACCTGCCGCGGTGTGAGGTCGCACAGGATCGCCTTTGCCGCGGGAAGATCTGATAACGATTCAACCCGCTGATTAGTGACAATCTCACCGCCGAGATCCTTGAAGTGCGCCGCCAGCGCATTCGCGATGTTCTGGGCGCCTCCTTTTGGGATCGGCCAGCCGTACACGTGCCCGAGCAGTCCCAGCACCAACCCAAACGCGGCCGTTGCCGTTTGATCGAGCGACAGAAAAGAGTGTGCTGCCATTCCTGCAAAGAGTGCGCGAGTCTTGTCTTCTTTAAAGCGGCTTTCGGCGAATGACTTTGCAGATCGAATGGCGTGAATACCAAATCGCGCGGCCAGGAAAGGGTGTTTCGGAAAACGAGGCGGACCTAATATGTCGCCTGCGAGATCTTGCCAACGTTCCATGAGCGGCGTCATGAGATCTCGATATGCGCCACCGTCACGTCCGAGATTCTCGCTGGTGGTTTGGATCGAACGATCGAGTATCGCGGCCGTGCCGTCGTCGAAAGGGTGTGCCAGTGCGATCGGCGAGTGAATGAATTCGAGTCCATACCGTGCGAGAGGGAGGGTCGAAAAGAATGCTGAACCGGCGGTAAGTGGGTGAACGGCGGAACAGATGTCGTGAATGAAGCCTGGGAGGGTCAACTCGGCCGAACGTGCGCCGCCGCCTACGGTCGGGTTGGCTTCATAGATAAGAACCCGACGTCCGCAACGCGCGAGTTCAATAGCAGCGGCCAGTCCATTTGGTCCAGCGCCGATGACAATTGCATCCACGCTCGTACTTTTACCATACGTCGAGAGGATTTGACTCTTACTTGGACGAAGTCAGTACCGTAACGCGGTAGCGTCGGGTCCGCTCGCGCTTTAAGTATTCAAAGGTACTGAGATCATTCTACGACCCGACGCTACCGCGTTACGGTACTGACTTCGTCCAAGCACGGAACTTGCAACCAATCCGTGCACTATGCCTAATAGAAACGACCTGATCAAATTAGGGGCGGTCGCCGGTGGCGCCGTTCTGCTTAAATCCGCGATCGCCTATCTACGCGAATACGATCTCAAAGACAAAACGGTCTTGATCACCGGAGGTTCGAGAGGACTCGGACTCGTCATGGCGCGCGAATTCGCGCGACACGGCGCAAGACTCGCGCTTTGTGCCCGAGATGTAGAAGAACTCGAACACGCGCGGCTCGATCTGGAAAGGTTCGGCGCGGAAGTGATGGTCGTCCGATGCGACGTGCGAAACAAACAAGAAGTCAACGACATGGTCGCCGCCGTTAACGCGCGTTTTGGCAACGTCGACGTGCTCGTCAACAACGCGGGTGTAATTCAAGTGGGTCCATTGGAAGTCATGACCCAGGAAGACTTCGAACAGGCAATGCAGGCGCATTTCTGGGCGCCGTTGAACACGATCATGGCAGTTCTGCCTTCAATGCGTCAGCGAAAAGCAGGACGAATCGTGAACATCACCTCGATCGGTGGAAAGGTCGCAGTTCCGCATCTCGTTCCGTACAGTGCGAGCAAGTTTGCACTCGTTGGACTCTCGAAGGGTTTGCGCGCTGAATTAATGAAGGACGGCATCAGTGTCACGACAATCTGTCCGGGCTTGATGCGAACAGGCAGCCCGCGTAATGCGGAATTTAAAGGACAACATCGATTCGAGTATGCATGGTTCAGCATCAGCGACGCACTACCGCTTCTGACGGTCAGCGCCGAGAACGCTGCGCGACAGATAGTTCGCGCGTGCAAGCGCGGTCAGGCTGAACTCGTCATTTCGATCCCTGCGAAGATCGCGGTGCTCTTCGAATCGTTGTTTCCCGAAGCGATGTATCAGATCTTAGGTTTGGTCAATCAAGTCCTGCCCGCACCAGGCGGCATCGGCACACAGACGGCGAAAGGGAAGGAAAGCACCTCAGCATGGTCGCCGTCCTGGCTAACAACTTTGAACGAAGAAGCCGCTGTCCGAAACAATGAAGCTTGAGGCGAATGAGAACGGCGCGCCTATGATCCGTGTCATTCGTGTTTATAGCTGACCGTAAAGTGAACAGAATCTCCAGATCTTTTGTTCGCGAGCGTACCGAGAAGTGCGTACGCGATCCACTAAACATTGACGCCATCTGAAATCATAACTAACGGCACCACGTTTGCCATGAGGGGTGAATGTGACGGGAGAGATTTCAAGGACGGTTGAGAAGCAAACAGCGCGGGAATTTGTTGTATTGAAACAAGGCGAGAAGCCTTCGATCCCAAGGGTGTAATGGGCCTGCTGTAATCAAACCCATACTGGCCGGGTGGGGAACAACAAATTCTCAACCCAGCCGGCCATTTATATAAAGTCGCAAGTTGTGTAATTCGCTCTCCGTGGGGCGATGGCGCGCGCGGAACCGTCTCAGTCTCAGTGGGGAGTAGTGCGGAGGTAATTATTATGGCTGTTAAAACAGAGGGCTTACTAAAAGCTTCAAATTTAGGTGCAAGTGCAAACGTGGATCTGGTGTGTTTCTCGCATCTGAGGTGGGACTTTGTGTTTCAACGTCCGCAACATCTGCTTAGTCGTTGTGCAAGAGACCGTCGAGTTTTCTATGTTGAGGAACCTGTTTACGTGAATGGTTCGATGCGACTTGACGTGCGCGAAACAGAAACCGGCGTGCGCGTCGTCGTGCCGCAATTACCCGAGGGACTGCGAAGCGAGATTGCGATCAACGCAGTCATGAAAGAGATGACGCGGCAACTTTTCTGGGAGCACAATATCGAAGACTATATCTTCTGGTACTACACGCCGATGGCGTTGAGCTTCACCGATCATTTCAAACCGCTCGTCTCAGTCTACGATTGCATGGACGAGCTCTCGGCGTTTAAAGGTGCAAGTTCATATTTGCCGGCGCTGGAGAAGAAGCTGTTCCGGCACGTCGATCTCGTATTCACGGGGGGCCAGAGTTTGTATGAAGCAAAGTGCAACCAGCACCCGTCGGTTCATGCATTTCCGAGCAGTATCGACGTCAAACATTTTGGAAAAGCGCGCGTTCCGGCGCGCGATCCCGAAGATCAGTCGTTTATTCCTCACCCCCGTCTTGGTTTCTTTGGAGTGATTGACGAACGCTTCGATAGCGAATTGTTGGAACAGGTGGCGACGAAGCGTCCCGATTGGAATTTTGTGATCATCGGTCCGATCGTCAAGATCAACCCTGACTCACTTCCGAAGAACTCGAATATCCATTACCTGGGAGCAAAGAAATACGACGAACTCCCAGAGTACCTCGGGGGTTGGGACATCGCGCTACTGCTGTTTGCGCGCAATGAATCCACGCGATTTATCAGTCCCACGAAAACACCGGAATATCTCGCGGCGGGCAAACCCGTTATTTCGACTTCGATCAGAGACGTTGTTCGCCCGTATGGTGAGCTGAAGCTCGTGGAGATTGCCGATACCGCGGATGATTTTATTAAGGCGGCGGAAAAGATCCTTTCGGGCTCGGCCTCGTCGGATTGGTCCACGAGAGTGGACGCCTTTCTCGCGCGCATGTCGTGGGACAAGACCTGGGCACAGATGTCAGCTTTGATCGATCAGGTTATAGAAAAAAGACGGCGGGCGAAGCCGCCTTCTCTACCGCTCGAGAAAGTCAGCCCTCGAGCAAACGTCGCCGCAACAACGTAGCACTCATCAGGAACAAGGAGGGGTTCATTTAATGTTTGATTATCTCATTGTAGGCGCCGGCTTTGCCGGCAGTGTACTTGCTGAACGATTGGCAGCGGGTTCAGACAAAAAGGTTTTAATTTGTGACAGGCGTCCACACATCGGTGGCAACGCCTACGATCATTACAACGACGCGGGAATTCTCGTTCATAAATACGGGCCTCATATATTCCATACGAATTCACGTGAGGTCTTTGAATATCTTTCGCGCTTTACCGAATGGCGTCCGTACCAGCATCGCGTCCGCGCGAGCGTCGACGGACAGATCGTTCCCATCCCCATCAACCTCGATACCATCAATACCCTTTACGGTTTGAATTTGACTTCGTTCGAGGTCGAAGAGTTTTTCAACAAAGTTGCTGAGCCTGTCGAACATATACGCACGTCCGAAGACGTTGTCGTTAACAGAGTTGGAAGAGAGTTATACGAGAAGTTCTTCAAAAACTATACGCGCAAACAATGGGGGCTCGATCCTTCCGAACTGGATGCGACGGTAACGTCGAGAGTACCGACGCGTACCAACCGCGACGATCGGTACTTCACCGATACTTACCAGGCGATGCCGCTCAACGGGTTTACGAGAATGTTCGAGAACATGCTCGATCATCCGAACATCAAGATCATGTTGAACTGCGACTATCGCGAGATCGAAAAAGACATCCCGTTCGCGGAGATGATCTATACCGGGCCCGTCGATTCTTACTTTGACTATTGCTACGGCAAGCTGCCTTACCGGTCGCTCGAGTTCAAACACGAAACTCACGACATCCAGGTGTATCAATCGGCGCCCGTAGTCAATTATCCGAACGAGCATCTCTACACGCGCGTTACGGAATTCAAGTACCTGACGGGACAGGAACATCCGAAGACCAGCATCGTTTACGAGTTTCCGAAATCGCAGGGCGATGCTTACTATCCGGTTCCGCGAAAAGAGAACACGGAGCTGTACGCGCGATATAAAGCGCTTGCAGACCGAACATCGAACGTTCACTTTGTCGGTCGTTTGGCGACTTACAAGTACTACAATATGGACCAGATCGTGGCACAGGCTCTGACGACTTACGGCAAGATTGCCGGTATGAAGAGGATCGAGGCGACGGTCTACACTCACGGCAATGGTAAAGGCAGTGGTTATGGTCTGATAGCTGATCGCATCGTTCCGCCGGAACGAGTGATCTCTGCGGTAAAGCGTTAAAAGGGGCTTTGCCTTGAAAAAGTTCTCTCATTCACACCGGGCTTTAGCCCGGTGCCGGGGAAACCGTTAAAACGGTTTCTGAAAAATGTGAGTGACTTCACACCGGGCTAAAGCCCGGTGTGAATGAGACAGGTTTTTGAGGCAAGCTGTTGAAACCATCGGGAAGAGCGAACAAGGGGGGAAGTTTTTCATGGATCTCAGGGTGGGAGGTATCTATTGTCTGCCCAATGGGCGCGAACTGATTGTTTTAGGTAAGCGCCAGAATGGAAGAGTTTCGTATCGACTTTCGTGTGGATCGAGGCAATACGAAGTCAGCGATGGGGGCCGGTTGATTTGCGACGGCAAACTCACCGCGTGGGACATCTCGAACCTGTATGATACAGGTCAATCTGTGGGCCACGAAAAAGCACAGAAGGTACAATATGACTACTGAGCATGATTTTTAGCAGAAAAGAGATCCCCCGACCGGAATATCCGCGGCCACAATTTGTTCGCAGCATTTGGTTCAACCTTAACGGCGAGTGGGAGTTTGCGTTTGACGATGCCGATGAGGGATTGAATCTCGGATGGTATGACGGTCGGAAACTGCCTCTGCGCATTATCGTCCCGTTCGCTTACCAGACTGCGCTGTCGGGTATCAACGACAAGTCCATTCACGAAGTGGTCTGGTATGCCCGCTCGTTCGAACTTCCGGACGAGTTTTACAAGCGCGACCTCTTATTGAACTTCGGAGCCGTCGACTACGCCTCAACCGTCTGGGTCAACGGTCAGGAAGTTGGCCACAACCCCGGTGGTCACGTTCCATTCCAGTTTGATGTCGCACCATACCTCAAGCCTGGTGAGAATCGTTTAACTGTTCGCGTCGAGGACCGGCAGGATCCGCAACAGCCTCGCGGTAAACAGTCGTTTACGGGTGTGCCCGAAGGCATCGACTACTATTGCACAACCGGAATCTGGCAAACCGTTTGGCTCGAACCCGTCCCACCAATCCGCATCGAAGAACTGCGCGTCATCACACACGCGAAGAGAAACTTTCTCGAGCTCACTGTGTTTCTGCACGCGCCGTCTTCAGGGTGGCGCGTCGAGGTCGAGGTGCTGGAGGAAGGGAAGCGAGTCGCAATCAGCGAAGACCAGACGGCGGTCGCTACGGGCCGCATCGGCATCAGCATTCCGTACGCAAAACTCTGGTCGCCAGAGTCGCCGCATCTCTACGATCTCGAGGTTCGTCTTTACGACGGCGACAACCTGCTCGACGAAGTTGGTTCGTACGTCGGGCTGCGTGGAATCGAGTTGCGCCACGGCAGCATTATGATCAACGGAAAACCAACTTACCTGAGGATGGTCCTTGATCAGGGCTTCTGGCCTGAAGGTTATCTGACGGCGCCTTCCGACGAGGCACTCCAAACCGACATCGGCTGGATCAAGATGTTTGGATTCAACGGCGCAAGGAAGCACCAGAAGATCGAGGATCCTCGCTGGTTGTACTGGTGCGATCGTCTCGGGTTACTTGTTTGGGAAGAGATGCCGAACGCCCGCGAGTGGTCGCCAAAAGCTGAAAACGCATTATCCGCCGAATGGCAGGACGCGGTCAGGCGCGACTACAACCATCCGTGCATCATCACGTGGGTCCCCGTTAACGAGAGCATGGGCTTTCCCGGTCTGAGTTCTGAACATGCCGGACAGTATGCCTTCATCGAGCGGATGGTGCGCGTTACCAGACGCCTCGACTCCACTCGCGCCGTCGTCGATAACGACGGCTGGGAACATACGGACATAACCGACATCTGCGCGATTCACGATTACACGCCCAACGCGGAGAAAATCGTCGCTCGCTACAAGGAGATGTTGAGTGGGGGTGAGTTGCCGCCGAAGGTCTGGGTGGACAAGCCTCTCTTTGCGCGCGGGTCGAGATATCGCGGACAACCGATCGTGTTGTCAGAGGTGGGCGGCTTTTTAGCTATACCTCCGGACATTCCGCCCGAGAAGCGCGATCTGCTTTACCGCTTTTATGATTCGTTTACGACAAACGAAGAACTGCTTGAAAAGTATCGCGACCTGATGAAAGGCATCTCGTCGTTGGAGTTTCTTGCAGGGTTCTGTTACACGCAGTTGACAGATATCGAGCAGGAGATCAACGGTTTACTTACGTACGATCGGAAACCGAAGGTCGACCCCAAAGCGATCGCGGCGATTCACGAAGAGTTTTTCAGGAAATTTAGTTAACAGGATTATCACGATTTCACGAGATCTCCCCGATTACCCTGGTTGTGGCCCCCGACTTGATTGAATTTTAGGCAATTCGAGGAGGTCAGCAATATGGAAAGTCGCGCAAGAATCTTCGGTCACGCTATTCACCCGATCCTAATCGTTTATCCGCTGGGTTTACTCTCTGCCGCGGTGGTTTTTGACATCGTTTACCTGGTTACGGGGAATCCACTGTGGACCACCGTCTCATATTGGATGATCTTCGCCGGAATCATCGGTGGACTGCTCGCAGCGGTTTTCGGTCTGATCGACTTCTTGTACATTCCTTCAAAGACGAGGGCAAAGCGTATTGGTCTTCTGCATGGACTCGTAAATCTGGGAGTCGTGATTCTGTTCATTGGCAGTTGCCTGCTGCGCTGGAGTTCGCCGGGCGTGCCGTCAAACACTGCGTTCGCACTCTCGTTTATCGGAGTTGGCGCGGCGTTGCTCGGAGGCTGGCTTGGCGGTGAGTTGGTTGAACGTTTGGGTGTCAGCGTTACGCCGGGTGCGAATCTGAATGCGCCGAACTCCCTGACTCACGGCGCGAGGGAAACGAAGCGAGCCAGTGGTCAAGAGGGGACCGCGGCGGTTTAGAGACAATATGCGTCACGTTACAGATGTCGATCGCCTTGCGGTGCGCCACAAACCGCCCGGTCAACCGGTGATGCACCAGTCGTGGGGCAAGCTGCTCTTTATGCACTGGCGCGTCGATGAGAGCCTGTTGCGGCCGCATGTGCCTCCATCTCTTGGGATCGACACGTACGGCGGTTCTGGATGGGTCGGTATCACGCCGTTCACGATGTGGGACATTCGTGCGTTTCCGCCGTTTGTTCCACCTGTGCCGGGTTTGGATTCAATGCACGAATTGAATGTGCGTACGTACGTGCATCACAACGGCGCTCCGGGAGTGTGGTTTTTCTCGCTCGATGCGGACAGTAGAGCAGCGGTATTAGGCGCGCGCACTGTTTTTCATCTTCCTTACTACAACGCAGACATCGACCAGCAGGGAAAGACGTCGATCAAGTACCGATTGAAGCGACGTGACGATCCGCCCGCGCAGTTCAAGGCTGACTGGAAGGTTGGTAAGGCGCTTCCGCAATCACAACCCGGATCGCGAGAGTTTTTCCTGACTGAGCGTTACATGCTCTACACGGAATTCGAGGGCGAACTTTTTCGCGCCCGCATCTATCACGAACCGTGGCAACTCTACCAAGCTGAGTTAACGAATTTTGGATCATCAATGCTCGAGCCGCTACAGATACCCCAACCCAAAACTCACCCCATCCTGCACTACGCAGAAGAAATAAGCGTCGACATCTGGAATCTCGAGAGCGTGGACGACTAACGTCTTCTTCTTTGTGCAATCTGTGTACACAAAAGCACAAAGAGTGTGTCCTCTAACGTACTGATTGATCAACCGTGACAGCATGATCCTCTGGCACAAGAGTTGTCAGTCCAGACGTATATATGAAGTTGAAAGGCAAGCACATGAAGATCGAAAGCATTCGCACTCTGAGCGGTCCGAATGTCTACAGTTATCGTCCAGTGCTTCTGATGCGTTTGGACTTGCGCGAACTTTCTGAACGTGAGAGTCGCGAATTCGAGGGCTTCAACGATCGTCTTCGCGCGCTGCTTACCGGAATTGAAACTCATCATTGTAGTCTCGGAAAACCAGGTGGGTTTGTAACGAGACTCGAAGAAGGAACTTACTTCGGTCACATCGTCGAACACGTCGCACTCGAACTTACCGAACTCGCCGGCATCGGCAAAACACATGGCAAAACACGCCACGATAGTGGCAGAGTCTACAACGTCGCAATCGAATACAGCGCAGAGAAAGCGAGCAGGTACTTGCTGGAACAAGCGGTGCACCTTGTGGACGCACTCCTTCGCGAACAACCTTTTGCGCTGGCCCCCGTCCTGGAGAAAGCTAAAGAATTGGTCTCTGATGCGGAGACGGGTCCAACCACGCGTTCCATCACCGAAGCCGCAGAGAGACGTGACATTCCATTCAGACGTGATGGACCAGGAAACCGGATTCAGCTCGGCTATGGAAAGTATCTGCATTACGTGCAGGCGGCAATGACCGATCAAACCAGCGCGATCGCCGTCGAGTTGGCCCAATACAAAGATGAGACAAACGATCGACTCCGGCGCAACGGCATCCCTGTTCCGCGAGGTAAGGTGGTTCGTTCGCTCAGGCAGGCCACGAAAGCAGCCGAAGAGTTGGGCGGACCAATGGCAGTGAAGCCGCTGACGGGGCGACAGGGCTACGGAGTTTCACTGGAAGTCTCGACGCCGGAAGAGTTGAAGGTGGCATTCAAGGAAGCGAAGAAGTTTTCTTCTGCGGCGCTCATCGAAGAAATGTTTTTCGGTCGCAACTATCGCGTCGTGATTGTTGGCGGGCGAATGGTAGCGGCGAGTGAACGTTTGCTTCCGCACGTCATCGGAGACGGAATCAAATCCATACGTGAGTTGATCGCTGAGGAAAATCGAAATCCATTGCGCGGCAGCGGTCACGAAAAGCCTTTGACGAAAATAAAAGTCGACTTAGACGTGATAACGCACTTGCAGCATGCGGGCTTATCGCTCGACACGATTCCCGTGCGCGGTGGACAGGTCACGCTTTCTAATCGATCCAACTTGTCGACAGGCGCTACTGCCGAAGACGTTACAGACAAAATTCATCCGAGCGTCGCCCGCATATGTGAAAGAGCGGCGCGGCTCATCGGTTTGGATCTGTGCGGAGTCGATCTGGTAATTCCCGACATCGCTGAGCCGATCACCAGCGGCGGAGTGATCGAAGTAAATGCTTCACCTGGTCTGAGAATGCATCATTATCCGTCCGTAGGAACACCGCGCGACGTCGGACAGGCGGTTGTCGACGCGCTCTTTCCGCCGGGCACGCCGAGTCGCATTCCCATCGTTTCGATCACTGGTACGAACGGCAAGACAACCGTCACCAGGATGATCGGTCACGTGTTGAGCAAGACGGGTATGTGCGTCGGCATGACGACCACGGATGGGATCTTTATCGGCGAAGAGCGTGTCGTGGACGGAGACACAACGGGACCGCAGTCGGCGCAGGTAGTGCTTTCAGATCCGGCGGTTGAAGTGGCTGTGTTGGAAACCGCGCGCGGCGGGATTGTGCGACGTGGTCTCGGCTACGACTGGTCTGACATCGGCGTGATGACGAATATCAGTGACGACCACGTGGGTCAGGACGGTATCAAGTCAGTGGACGACATCGTCGAGATCAAGTCGCTGGTGGCTGAGCGAGTGAGAGAAGGTGGAACGCTGGTTCTGAACGCGGATGACGAACGTCTCGTGAAATTGTGCGATTCGAGACGCGTAAAGAAGGTCCCGAAGAAAGTCGTCTACTTTTCGGTCGACGAAAACAACGGCGTTCTCAGAAGTCACCTGCAAGCTGGAGGCACCGGCTATTTCGTGAGAGGAAAGGCCTTCATCGAAGCCACGGGCGAAACACAGCGAACGCTCGCGGACGTCTCGATGTTGCCCGTAGTCATGAACGGGGCAGCGGATTTTCAGCTTGGGAACTTGCTCGCGACCATCGCTGCTTGCCGGGCGTTAGGTGTTGAGCAGGATGCGTTGCTAAAGAGTCTCATCACTTTTTCGAGTTGGGCCAACAATCCCGGACGCGCAAATCTTTATCGGTTAAATGGCGGACACGTAATGGTCGATTACGGTCATAACACGGAAGCCTTCGATGCAATCTGCCGGATGGCGTCGAACTGGCACGACAGACGAGTGACGGGAATCATCGGCGTACCCGGAGATCGCGACGATAAGCTCATCGATCGCGCCGCTCGCGCAGCGGCGCGGGGCTTTAACAAAGTCATCGTGAGAGAGGATCGCGATCTGCGCGGCCGCAAGTCAGGTGATGTTGCGAATATTCTTTACAAGGCAATTCGCGATACATCACCGGCGACGGAATGCGAAGTGGTGCTGGACGAGACGGAAGCCCTGCGTCGCGCAGTTGGTGAAATGGTGAAGAACGAAGTGATCGTTCTTTTTTATGAAAAGCTGCAACCGGTCCAGCGGGCGCTCGAAGAATTTGCTGCGCAGCCTGTCGTTGCGTTGCCGCCGATGCCGGCTGTTGCGGCGCCGAAGCGAGTGAGACAAGGCAGAACTTCTGTTTCGCCGCCGCCGATCTAAATTGCAATGGAAGCAAAGAAAGCTAAGATGACCGGTCGAGCGGCGGAGAAGCTTCCAGAGAAGAAAGACGCCAACCACGCAAAATCCGCCGCCTGAATCTTGGTTTGATCGTAACGCCGAAGGCGTTGGCTAATTCCAGCCCAAGGTTGGAGCGTAGCGACAACCTTGGGTATGCAAAGAAATGGCTTTTAACCCTGAAGGGGTTAATGTCGCAGGCATAACGCTTTCAGCGTTGATTCACATTTGTGGTTCCGTCCCAGGGTTGTCGCGGCGCTCCAACCCTGGGCTGACATTAGCGAACGCCTTCGGCGTTATTTGTGGTTTCGTCCCAGGGTTGTCGCGGCGCTCCAACCCTGGGCTGACATTAGCGAATACCTTCGGCGTTATTTGTGGTTTCGTCCCAGGGTTGTCGCGGCGCTCCAACCCTGGGCTGACATTAGCGAACGCCTTTGGCGTTAGAGGTCAAATAGGCGATCGATTTGATCCGGCGATCGGCTTGATCGAACGCCGAAGGCGTTGGCTAATTCCAGCCCAAGGTTGGAGCGTAGCGACAACCTTGGGTATGCAAAGAAATGCTTTTAACCCTGAAGGGGTTAATGTCGCACAGGCATAACGCTTTCAGCGTTGATTCACATTTGTGGTTTCGTCCCAGGGTTGTCGCGGCGCTCCAACCCTGGGCTGACATTAGCGAACGCCTTCGGCGTTATTTGTGGTTCCGTCCCACGGTTGTCGCGGCGCTCCAACCCTGGCCTGACATTAGCGAACACCTTCGGCGTTATTTGTGGTTCCGTCCCAGGGTTGTCGCGGCGCTCCAACCCTAGGCTGACATTAGCGAATACCTTCGGCGTTATTTGTGGTTCCGCCTAGGGTTGTCGCGGCGCTCCAACCCTGGGCTGACATTAGGGAACGCCTTTCGGCGTTTATTTGTGGTTCCGTCCCACGGTTGTCGCTGCTGGGCTGACGTTAGCGAACGCCTTCGGCGTTAGAGGTCAAATTAGGTGGAATCGGACGGTTAAAAATGGTATAAAGCAGTCACCAATTCCCCTAAATGGTTAGCCCGTTCGGATGGTCCCCGACCTCCGAACCCTTCTCTCCGTGCGGGTTTTACTTATCAACTCCTTCAAGGGGGCCCGATGTTAAAGTCACTCGCTTTGCTATTCGTCGCAGTCCTATCTGGTTTGTGCGTGGATGTTGCCGCGCAAAACTACAGCGTCAACTCTACGAACGCGCCCGTAGTTTCACCTGAAGCCAAAGCCGAAGCTAAACGGCTTTACAAAGAAGGAGTGAAGTACGGCCTGGCAGGTTTGTTCTCACAGGCCGCTGAGATCCTTGAACGAGCAGTAAAACTGGATCCGCAACACGCCGATGCTCATTTTGCGTTGGGGCACGCTTATTACGATCTGCAACAGTGGAAAAAGGCCGCGAAGAGTTTCGAGCGAGCGGTCGAGTTGAACCCGCGAGATCAGGAGGCAGCCGAGTTGCTATCACTCGCGCGAAGTCTCGCCTTTCAGGGGCCACCGCGAGTTGCGTCGCGTTCAGAAACAGAGTCAAAACCGCAAGGCGTTGAAGTGTCGATGACTTCGAAGCCGGCCATACCTCAACCGCCGGCGAAACCTGAAAGCTCCCCCGAAGAGGCCGTCAAAGCTGATGAAGCTAACGCCGCCGCCACAAATGACGTAGCACTGACGAAGATCTACCGAGTTGGGGCCAATGATGTGCTTGATATTCGAATCAACGATTCCGCCTCACCGCAATCAACATTGTTCACCATCACCCCGTCAGGTTTGTTAGAGCATCCGTTGCTGGCCGATCCATTGCATGCGGCTGGCCTAACCGTTGACGAGATCACTGCCAGTTTTGAAAGCGAACTCAAACGCCGCGCCTTGAGCGAGAACCCAAAAGTGCTGATCAGTGTTCGCGATTATGCGAGCCATACGATCCTGGTGAGTGGGCTCGTGAAAGATTCAGGCACCAAGATTTTGCGACGCGACGCGATCCCGCTTTATGTCGTGGTCGCCGACGCTCAGCCGCTGCCAGAAGCCGCCAGAGCAACTGTGGTGCGAAACGAGTCGGGTGAGACATTCGAGATCGATCTCGCTCATGCGACTGAGATGAACCTGCTGGTCCGTTCCGGCGACGTGATAACGCTGCTTCCGACTGTGGCGCAGTTCGTTTATGTCGGTGGTGAAGTGAAGTTGCCGGGAGAGAAGACGTATCGACGCGGTCTGACTCTGACGCAGGCCATCATCTCTGCGGGAGGTCCGACGTCGAAGGCGAAAGAAGCGCGGCTCGCAAGAGATGATGGCAAGGGTTTCCTGGTCGTCACTAGTTACAAGTTGAAGGAGATCGACTCCGGCAAAGTGCAGGACCCGTTGGTCAAAGCTGGTGATCGGATCACCATTAAGGACTAAACCATGGCAGCGGCCGTGCAACAACGCTTTCCATACGACCCCGTTGCCGAGGAACTCTGGCACGTGGCAGAGACGGGCGAGGTTGACAAGCTCGATCAGATCTTCGTGCGTAGAGTGGACGTCAACGCGCGTAACAAGCACGGAATGACGGCACTCATGAGGGCTGCTTACCACGGCCACGAACGAATGGTGCGCGCACTGCTCAAGCATGGTGCCGATCCCAACTTGTCTCGAAACGACAGATTCACCGCGCTCGCACTGGCGGCGTTCTTTGGTCACACGGGAACGGTCAGGATCCTGATCGAGCACGGAGCTAAGACGGAAGTGATCACGCGTTGTGGTGCGTCAGCTAAAACGTGGGCCATCGCGCGAACGTTTGACGAAGCGGCACGCTGTCTTGCTTCACCAAAACCGGCGCCCGCGCCCGTTCCGATATTTGCTCCCGTGCCTGTTGCTGCTGCTGCTGCTCCTGCTCCTGTTTCGCAGATTAGGACTCTCAAAGATCCTCCTGAGATTTGGGACCTCGTGCATGAAGTACCGAAGGATTTCGACGCACGCTCCGCATTTCTTACGCGACTCAAGTCGATGAAGACGACTCTCGCGCTGAGTATTGCGGCGGTGCTGTTGGTGAGTGCGGCGTGTGTTGTGGGTGTAATGCTGCGAAGAGGATCGCACGCACGCAAGATGCCCGCGGAAGTGTCTACAAGTCAGAGCGTGATCGGAAGCGCAGTCAGCGTTCCCGCGAATGTTGAAGAAGCGAACACGGCGGTTACACAACCTGTACCTGAAGCCCCTGAGCTTGCCAATCACTCAGAAGCGCCGATGACGACCGACAAGCCTCTTCACAAGGTAACTTCGCTGACCCGTCAAACACGAGCACGCACTACGCCCGTTGAAGAACCAGTTCAGACCGTGGAGAGCAGGGAAGAACCCGTCGCAGCGCCTGTCACAGTTGCAACACCTAAACCCGAACAGCGTAAGCCTGCTTTGAGTCCGCAGCTAATCTCTCCCACCACGAATGCCCCGAAGGGCAAAGTGATCCAGTGGCCTTAGCCTTTGCGGCTAATATTCCACGAACTCATCGTCTGGATAACAGTACAACCAGCGTTCGCCACGCTCAGCAGATGCAATCACCGGATGACCGCTCGATCGCGCGTGTTTGGTCGCGTGCTTGTTTGGTGAACTGTCGCAACAGAGTGTCGCGCCGCATTGTTGACAGGTTCTCAGGTGAACCCAGCTTGCACCTATCTTGACGCATTCCTCGCACTGCCTTTGTGCGGGTTGTTTGACGTCTTTGATTGCTTCGATGTGATTACACATAGAATTTGGGGTGGCACTCATTACTTATGGCCACCCCATTCACGTTTACTTATTTGCTAAGCCTTCGCGGAGGCTGTTTTCTTCGCACGTTCCTGCTTCATCCATTCACGCATCGCGGCAATGTGGCCCGGAGCGCGCTTTTCTTTCCATTCCTCAAATCGCCTGGACGCCTGTTCCAGATTCGTGAGCATCGTCGGGTCGTGAAATTGCTCGCGAAACTGCGGCGCAAGCCCCTTGAGTTTTTCCCACACTCCAAAGAATTCGCCGCTCGTCTCGAAGAACAGTTCTTCGTGGAGGAGTCCGTGGTTGAGCAGCGCACATGCTTGTTCCCAATATCCGATCACCATGCCGAAGGATGTGCCGTTTTCGGTGCCGGGGGCTGCAAGCCGCATCGCCTCTTCGACGGTGTCGGCGTTGTAATTTTGCTGGAACCAATCGCGTGCCTGCCGCAGTCGGGGTTCACGGCGCAGATCGTAAACCTGCAGATGTAATTGTCCTTGTTCGTGCGTTGGTTGAGTCGCCATAACGCTCCTTTCACTTTCTATTTTATGGATGCTGCATTGTACCTCATGACGGTCGGAAGATCATTGCGGACTTCCAGCATTTCAGCGCAAAAAAGTACGAATCGATCTCGGGAGTGATTATTATCAAGACACAAAATCTGTCAGAGTGCTTGATAAGTCCGTTTTTGTTACCACTACGAAATTTGCGAGCACTCGATCAGAGCAATCCGCGGAGGTAGTACGTCGATGACATCACTTTGGAAGCTGGGCAATCTGGGCCGGCGCGAATTAGCGAAACGGGTTTGGAGCGAGGTTCAGGAAGATGAAGTCTTTAGCCGCGCAGCGGAGTTGTCGTATTACTTTCTGCTCGCGCTGTTTCCATTCCTGATCTTTCTCACTTCTATACTTGGTTTCATGCTCGGTTCAGGGAGCGACACACGCCAAACGCTCTTTCAGTACCTCGCTCGCGTGATGCCTCCGTCGGCATATCAACTGATCAGCTCGACGATGACCGAAGTGTCTGCCTCGAGCAGTGGCGGAAAAATCTCGTTTGGACTTCTGGCAGCGTTGTGGGCGGCGTCTAACGGGTTGAGCGCGATCACCAGTTCACTTAATGCTGCTTACGATCTGACGGAGAGTCGACCGTGGTGGAAACAGCGACTGACGGCGATAGCTTTGACGATGGCGCTGTCGGTCCTGATCATCTCGGCGCTGTTGTTGGTGGTAGCTGGCGGTTGGATTGCCGAGTGGCTCGCGCGGACTTACGGTTTTGGACCGGCATTTCCGTTAGCCTGGAAGATTATCCAATGGCCGGTGGTGCTTGGTTGCATGATCCTGGCGTTCGCGTTGATCTATTACTTCGCGCCTGACTTTCGCGAACAATCGTGGCAATGGTTGACGCCGGGAGCTGCAATCGGCGTTGCGCTGTGGCTGTTAGTGTCGCTCGCGTTCCGTGTTTACCTGCACTTCTTCGACTCCTATAGCGCGACGTACGGCTCGCTTGGCGCGGTAATCGTATTGATGCTGTGGCTCTACTTCACCGGCGCCGCAGTTCTAATCGGCGGCGAGACAAACTCCGAAATCGAGAACGCCGCCGCGCAACAAGGCGAACCTGAAGCAAAAGAGAAAGGCGAGAAAGCTCCGAACGAAAAACCCGCGCAGGCTGCGTAGTTGACTCCGGAAAGTCATTGTTGGATACGGTCAGTACCCGTAACGCGGTAGCGTCGGGTCATATGTGAGCCTCTCAATCTGCTAAGAATTTCGTATGTTCGAGACTGACCCGACGCTACCGCGTTACGGTACTGACCTCCTCCAAGTCTGAATCCTGACTTTTGAGGCAAGGCCTCTGTCATATCTGAGGCGTTACTGAGTTCGGTTCTGTTTGAGGTTCATGAATCGGGTGACGCGCGCGGGGTCGATGGTGTTGGACCAGAGGCCGTCGATTTTGAATGAGGAGCCGATGATGAAGCCGTCTGCCTCATTGTAAAACTCGTCAATGTTGCTTTCGCTGATGCCAGAGCCGAGGAATACCGGCAAGTGACAATGAGTTTTGGCCTCCTGAATGTCGCTGACTTTCGGCGCCTGGCCGGTGACGCTGCCGGTGACAATCACGCAGTCAGCGCCCATGAATTCGACCGTCTCTGCTGTTTCACCCAGGCTCACGTCCGCGGTGATTGCGTGCGCCGAGTGTTTCTTCTTCACGTCGGCCCAGACTTGTACGCGGTCAGCGCCGATCATTCGCCGATAGCGCAGTAACTTCGCCGCCGACGCTTGAATTAGTCCCTCGTCGGCGACGTGCGCGTACGCGTAACCCTCGGCACGGATGAAATCCAGGCCTGCCGCATGGGCCACCGCCATCGCCTCGATGTTTGCGCCTGCGAGAATTTGCAGGCCCACGGGCATCCCGCACTCATCCTTCACTTCGCGGCCAATCGCAGTCATTGCGGCGACGATCTCTGGTCCAACCTCGCCACGCATGTACGGCACGTCGTGCATGTTCTCAATGATCACGCCATCAACACCGCACTCGCGGTAAGTCTTTGCCTCTTCTCTCGCAGACACGACAAGTTCCGCGACTGCCAGGGAACTCCTCGGAGTCCCTGGCAACGCTCCCACGTGAATTACACCAATGACGGGTTTTGGATTCGGAAAGAGGAGCCTCACCGTTTTTGCGTATAACTCTCGCGCGCTCTCACGGCGAGATTGGGCTGGTCCACGCGAACCCTGATCACGCGACGCTCACCAGTTTCTAATCCAGTCTGGGGGTAATAACCAAGACTGTACTGATAGCGAAGCTCTTCAGCGATCCTGGAGAAGGCAGCCGACAATTGTGTGCGATCGTTTGCCTGGAAGAGACGTCCACCTGTCTTGTCCGCCAACTGATGCAGAAACTGATCGGCGCGATCGTAATCCTCCTTGGTCGGCGCACCCTGAATAGCCGGGCTGCTGTACGTTACCTGCGAGGTGCTCCTGCTAGGGAAGGGCCAGTTACTGCTGCTGCTCTGCGTTACGGTAACGTTCGACGGGCGCTGCGTTGCGGCCATGTAATCGGTCGTGTCGTATTGAATCGGGTAGATGAGCACATCTCGCTCGTCCACTTCGCCCAGCGTGCTTTGGTACGTAGCCTGGTAGCTCGACGTATCGACGCCGTCGGTGAAGAGCACGATGGCCTTGCGGCCTTCTATCTTGTTCAAGCGCTCTTTTATGACGAGGTCTATCGCGTCGTAAAGACGTGTGGAGAATCCGGTCCTCGCATTGCGCTGGATGACTTCGGTGACAACGTTGAGGTCGTTTGTTGCTTCTGTGAGTAACATGACCATCTCGTCGAAGGTCACCACCAGAACGCGATCCTGCGGACGGAGTTGTTTTGCAAAAGCGATCGCTGCTTCTTTGATCTCCCAGAGGTGGAAGATCGTCGAACCAGACGTGTCGAGCACGAGCGCGACTGTGAAGGGTTTCTCCGTCGGCTCGAAATACGCGATCTTCTGCTCGAGTCCGTTTTCCAGCACCTTGAACTGTTCGCGTTTCAGATCCGCGATGAACCGCCCCTGACGATCGAGAACACTCACCGGGACAGTGACGAGGTTGGTCTCGATGCGCACCACGTCGCCTTCGCCGACTTCTTCATCCGTGGTCTTTTCGAGAGGAGTAGACGAGAGTTCTTTCGCAGGAGTTGCGCTGCCCAATGTCGGTGGGCGTGCGACAGCAGTGTTATCGTTCGACAACAACTCAGGCGGTCGCTCTTCCACGACGGCAGTGTTTACCTTGCGTGGTCGCGATGCTGCCGTTGCCGTTGGAGCGGCGGCCCCTGCCGAAGGCGGAACAAAGCGAGATTGCGCATTCTCCTTCTTGAGCACGTAGGCCCCGTGCGGACATGAGGTGGAAGTCTCATAGGCGACGATCACGTAGCCTGGAGGAATTGGAACACCCTGGCAAATTCTGAGAGGCCCGCCGGGCACTTTCTCCCGTTGAACTTTTTGACTCTTGGTTTGGGCAACTGCAACCGAGGGCAAAAGGGAGACGACAAGGCACAACCGGACGATTGCATGCGTCATGGTCGCTACTCCTCGCTAAACCTTAGGAAATTGGCGGGGATTATAGCACAGGGGGACGGAAGAGACACGGAGACGCGGAGACACGGAGACGCGGAGACGCGGAGATACGGAGATACGGAGATACGGAGACACGGAGACACGGAGACACGGCGAAGAGTGCGCCCTGTCTCCCCGTCTCCCTATCTCCGCGTCTCCGTGTCTCCGTGTCTCCGTGTCTCCGTGTCTCCGTGTCTCCCCCATCTGCTTACCGTTCCAGGCCTGAGCGGGCGCGGAGTTCGAGGGTGGTCACGGATCGGTTTTGGCGACGGTCGGGAGGAAGTGACTCGACGGCCACGAGTGCGGCTTTGAAGGTTGCGCGGGCCTCCTCGATTCGGCCGGCATTTCTGAGGATCTCGCCGCGTCGCACCAGCCACATCTCTTTGCGTTCTGATTGCGCTGCTATCGAGTCCAGTCGACTCAACGCAGCATCGTAATTCCTGCGACGCGACTCCAGATCGATTGCCAGTAGTTGCAACGTAACGATTGGTCCAAGTCGATGGATGCCCTCGTCGAGACCGCGCAACGCGTCTTCGATGTGTCGTTCTTCTTCAGCGAGCACTTGCGCACGTTCCAGATAGAGCTCGGGCTCGGGAGCCGGCGCTAACGTGAGAGCTTGTGTGAAGTCTCGAGCTGCCGCGACGCGATCTCCCATTCTGGCAAGCACCCTCGCACGCGTAATGAAACCTTCGACGTGATTAGGTTGCTCATGCAGGAATCGATCAAGCACAAGCTTCGCTTGCTGAAGCTTGTGAGACTCATACAGCATCTTGCCGCGCGCGAGATCGACGATCGTCAGACCTGGTTGCAGACGTGCGGCCCGGTCGTAATCGGCTGTGGCGCGCCGCCAGTCGCGATGGAGACGATGTAGTTCACCACGTTGTAAATAGAGTGACGCATTCTTCGGGTCGCGCCTGATCTTCGCGGTGACAGCTTCGATCTGTTCGTGCAAACCCTCGTGAGCGTGCGCAAACGACGACAGCAGCGCCAGCAAGATTACGACGCCCGTAAAAACCTGGAATACTTGTCTCAAGGTCGCACTGCCTTTCGTTCCAACGTGAGGTCAGGGCTCTCGATGTGGATCGTCGGAGAGAGCCGGATGCTACCGCGAGGCAACTTATTCAATGTCTTTGCGCTCGCTACGTTCGAATACGCGGAATTCCCGCCCGCGTTGAAAGCGCGTACGCGGTAAGTGTAGGTCGTGTTCTTCGTCAGACCGGTATTAGCGAACGTCGTAACATTCGATCCGACCTCGGCCACTTGCGCGAAGTTTGTGCAACCCGCACCCGTACAGCGCTCGATTCTGAAACCAGTTTCATCGCTCGAGTTGTCAGTCCATGACAGGTTGATCTGCGTGGTGGAGAACGTCGTCGCCACGAGATTCGTAGGCGCGGCTGGTGTTGCAGGCCCGGCGACTCCCTTGACGATTCTGAACGAGTCAGCGATGGCACCATTCTCGCGCAGAAACTTCGCGTCGAGAGAATTCCCGTTAACATCAAAAACCATCGAGCCAAGATTGTTCAATGAAATGAACATCGCGGGATGGTTCAGTGTTCCACCTGATATCTGTCCCGAGCTACCGGCGACCGCGTACACAGCTCCTTCGTGTGCGCCTGCACCCAACGTTGCTTTGTTGTAAGCGCCAGTCTCATTCGGCCGGCCGCTGCCGCCATCTTTCTTCATCGCGTTGGTGAAAGTTGACGACGTTCCGTAGTGTCCATCGATGAGGAAAGACCGCTCGTAAGAATGACTGTGACCAGCGAGCACGAGATCGACTCCACCATCTTCGAGGATCGGCAAAAATGTTTGCCGCATCTCGACGAGGTTCTGCTCCGTGTCTGAGTCGTGAGAGCCTTTGGTGTAAGGCGGATGGTGCCAAAACGCGATGGTCCACTGTCGCGTCGTCGAAGCGAGATCGGCTCTGAGCCAATTGGCCATTGCCCCAGTTGACGATCGATCGGACGTCATTGAGTCGAGGCAGATGAAGTGGATGTTGGCGTAGTCGAATGAATAATACTTCTCGGTTCCTGACGCCATACCGCCGGCTTCCGCATTTGCCGGCAGAGTAAACATCGCGAAGTAAGGAAGACCGGCCGGCGGATTGGACGACTGCGCCGTGTCGTGGTTGCCGATCGTAGGCCACAGAACTGACTGCCGCAGGATCGTCGGATACATGTCGAAGACTGCCGCCTGGTATTCACTGTCAGTACCGTTCTCGTAAGCGTTGTCGCCAAGCATCAACCAGAAGTTCGTGTGGACCGTGCCCGTGAAGGTTAGGTAAGCATTACGTACTGCCTGTGCGCTCGCGTTTGCGGTTCCGGAATCGCCGAGGACCCAGATGCGTGTCGGGCTGCTCGTGCCTGCCGTGGGCGACGTTACAAAGAAGTGGTTCGAGTCGTTGCCAGCAAGGGCCTGAGTGGTTGAACCAACTGAGTAAAAGTATTTCGTTGCCGGCGAGAGACCTGACACGACGACTTCGTGTTCTGTGGTCGAAGTCGCGTTGTCGAAATTTGAAGTGAGGCTTCCTTGCGTAGTTCCGATGCTGACGCGGCTGTTGGTCGCAGTGTTAGTGCGCCAACGGACGACGGTGCTGTTTGGAGTGCCGATTTGCAGATACGGACCGCGTGTGACAGACGCAGAGTTATCTGAACCAATCAACTGTAGATCGAAACTGATATCCGAACTCGTACCGCCCGACTGGTGCAATTCAACAGCAAGGACGTTTGTGCCGTTGACGAGTAACGACGGATTGATCGTTGTTTGTACGAACGTCGTTTCGTCAGCGCCGGCGATTGCGACCGAAGCGGTTGTGAGGTGGCCGATGGTGCCGGTCGGCATGTTAGTGCGCCAGACTTCAACGCCGTTCAGGTAAACAACGGCGCCGTCATCGCGCAACAAACGCAGAGTGACAGTCGTGAAGAGCGATGCATTGGTGACATTGAATGCACGACGAAAGTAGCTCGTAATGAATTTGTTGTTGGCGTCGGGGCCGAAGCCGAGTGTGGTGGCTTCGTCACCATCGCCATAACCCAACTGTGCGAGACCGGCGGGCCACGAAGAGTCGTCGAACGAGGAGGCTCGCCATGCTGTGCCTTGATCAGATCCGTTATCGAGGTATTTCCAACTCGCGCCGGTGGGCACGAGCGTCGTGTCGGCGGCGCGAGCCAGAGACGGCGTGAGTGAAAGTATGAAAGCTAGAAAGAGTGGCTTAATGATTTGCGTGTAGCGCATAAGTCGTCCCGTGAACGTCTCCCGTTTGTTCAGCACAGATTGTTAGTGGGAAGTTGAGCGACGGGGGATCGCACAAGCTAGTCGGGTGTCAACTCAACGCGTATGAGGATAGGTCAACAGCGATGGTAAGTCTAGTGCTTCGGGCGAGCAAGATGAAGAGCTTCGTTGACGATTTCTGCGTAGTCGTTGATGTTCATCTGAAAGGCGATGCCCTCCCGCTCTGGACGAACGGAAGGGCATCGTTTCGGCTGCACTAGTTGAATTACTGTTTATCGTAGACTGCAACACTCGACGCCTTCTTGCCCTGCGCATTCGTTACGGTAGTCGTAACTGTACGAGACTTCCCGTTGCGCGCGACGACGATGCGACCCGTAAGTGTCACCTTTCCGTTTTTCTTCCCAGTGATCGCCAGGGTGTACTTGTTAATCTTCCGGTACGATCGGACATCAGAGTTGGAATCGCCCGTCACCGGATAATCCTTTCCGTCATACTTTCCTGTCCACTCGCTGTGTGTGGGACTGCCGTTCTCATCAACGCCGTCAACCGTGACCTTCACTTGATCGCCGGCGGATTCGTAAACGACCGTGTGGTTCCTCGCTTTGCCCGGGAACTTCGATTTGGCTTCGTTAACTTTCCAGGTTCCTATCTGTGGGTCGGTCTGGAAGCCCATCGCGACGGTTACAAAAACGAGGGAGATTGCTAATGCAATCGTTTTTGCTTTCATGTCATCCTCCGAAATAAGAAATTGTGCAATGCTTGCCGCATTCTATGCCTGACTCTAAGCTGCTGCAATCCGCTAGGCGATCTGTTTTCTCTGCGGCCTCTGCGTATCTCTGCGGCCTCTGCGTTGAAAGGCCCATTAACGCAGAGATACGCAGAGATACGCAGAGGGCCGCAGAGGAAAGACTTCCACCCCAACTCGATTTTTGTGCACAGCCTCTTCCGTCCAGAACCGGATTATAGAGACACACACCTCTCACCATTTTTGACGCTCAGGAAAGTACGCCTGCATGTAGCGACACGTTTTGCCTCATAAACTCATACCTATTAGTGCTAATTAACTGCTTGTACGGCGCACTCCCCGTGCGAGTGGCGGAGTCTGCCGCCGCAACCCTCCACCAATCACTCACCCGCTGGCGATGAGCCGGCAGAAAGGTTTACTCCACATGTCTTCCAAAGCAACAGCTCAGAAAGCTGTTAGAACAAGAAAGGGCGTTTCCGTCAGTATCGATGCCTTCGAAATTGTTCCGCGGGGTACGACGATCGTCATTGAATCAACCACGCCGCTCGACGAACGCGCCATCAATGAAGGGCTTCGCTTCGACAAGACGCGCAAGAGACCAAAGATTACCGAAAATGGTACACGCATGCTCGTGCCCGTTGACGAGTCGTTCGCGAATGGCCGCAACACACTGTACCTGGGCGAACTCTACACACCAGACAACCAGGCACTCGAGGTTGATCTCGAAGTCCCGTTCTTCGTGGTCGATGCGAGGATACCGTTTCCCAAGGACGTCAAGATCGAATCGTATTCGCGAGTGACAGTGGAACGCGATCGCATCCGGCGCACTGCGCCCGGCGAGACTCCGACCTACGAATTGATGAAGGGAACTCATCGCGCCGACGGCAAACCGTGGGAAGGTGCGTTCGACAAAGCTGGAAAGAAAGTCGACTTCGATGACGTGCGTGCAGAAGTGATGAAGGCGCGTCTCGAGCGTTATGGCAAACTCGACCCGAGATTGCACGAGCGACTTTCCGGAACGGCGGGACAACCACTCAGTGTCGCCGTGTGGCTGCGCGCGAATGGTCCAACAATCCCGAAGAACGAACGGCAGGAAACGAAGAGAATGCCGGCGGCAGAAGCCGAAGCGCGAAAAGCAATACAAGAGCGCGCGCGCCGTTTCACTGAAAAACACCGGCTCGGCGAAGTCGGAAAAAATGTCCGCGTGGATCCTGGCGCGCCTGTTATCTACGCTGAGCTGAGTCCGCCGGCGATCCGCCAGCTCGCCGAACTTCCGGAAGTCTCGATGATCTTTCTGTACGACCCGAAAGGCATCGACGATCTCGGCAATTCCATGGGAATCGCGCAAGCGGATAATGCGCACGCTCTGGGATATAACGGATCAAACATCAAGGTCGCGGTCTACGAAGCAGGTCCGGACGACACGAGCAATCTCACCATCACCGCTCGTTACCAAAACACTCCCGGCACGTCGGACCACTCGCGTCACACGCACGGGATCATCAGGAACAATCAGCGCAACGCACCACACGGCCACGCGCCCGATTGCATGTTGCACTCTGCAAACGACTACGATCTCGCCGCGATTCGCTGGGCTGCCGATCAAGGATGTACCGTCATTAGCCAGAGCTTCCATCGCGACGCAGAACAGACGAGCTCACATCTCTCTTTCGACGACGTTTACAAAGACTGGCTTGCACTGCATTGGCCTTACCCGACGATTTGCGAAGCGGCTGGAAACGGCGAGGATACGGAGTTTGTCAACCATAAAGGTTACAACCGTCTCGCAGTCGCGAATCACAACGACAGTGCGACCGGAATGTCTGGTTCCACAGTGTTTCGGAATCCCGATAGCGATCACGGCGATCGTGAGCTTCCGGAGATTGCCGCAAACGGGACCAGCGTCACGACGGTTGGCCTGACTAAAAGCGGCACGAGCATGGCGGCGCCCGCGGTTGCAGGTTCGACCGCATGCGTGCAGGAAGTCAACAACGTCCTGAAGTCCTGGCCCGAAGGCTGCCGTGCGATTCAACTCGCGGCTGCGAAGCTCAATCCGGATGGTGGTACTTGGTGGAGCGATCTCGTTGCCGGCGAGGACGGCGTCGACGGTTCCGGAGCGCTGAACACGCTTCAAGCAGTAAGAATTGCAGAGCAGCGTAAGGGAAGAAACAACCGGCCAGCGCCGAAAGGTTTCGACGTCGGAACGTTGCGATCCGCTGATATCGGCAGTAACGGCGAGACTACGTTCTCGTACAACATATCAGTGCCGCGAACGATTCTCTCCAGCCACTACGTGAAGGTCGCGCTGGCGTGGGATTCGGATGTCAGGGAGTTCAACTTCCTGGGCATCACGATACCGATTGCTTCAGTCCTTTCGCTCGATCTGGATCTGAAGGTCTACGACAGCGGCGGCAACCTCGTCGGTTACAGCGGCTCGTACGACAACAGCTATGAGATTGCTGAGTTTCGCGCGATTGCGGGAGAAACTTACACGATCAAGATCCGGCGCTGGTCGGGTACTGACGACGTGTGGTACGGCATCGCATGGAACACAGTGTCGACGCCCTGGGTATTTGATTTCAACGTTGAGGGTGTCGCAGTTGCTAACTAATAACTCCAGCCACAGATTACGCGGGTAAGTCCGTGTAATCTGTGGCTGGTTTTTCAATTACTTCGCGCGGTAAAAATAGTACTCAGCAGTGTATTCGACCTCTCTGATTTCGCCGAGCGTACCCGGATCAGTTGGTTTCAAACCGCCGGTGGTGTTGACGCGTTGAATGTACGTGACGCCTCTGAAAATACCGCCTTCAGTCGTCTCAGTTGACTTGAGCCGCAACCAGGCAATTGCCGAAACATCAGGTTGGCAGAGCTTGCCGGGTTCAGCCGCAGCCTTCACTCTGCTGCCGCTCTTACTCTGCCAGTTTGGACCACTGAAGTGACTGCCAACTTCCCCGTGGAAACTGTCCTCGGCAAACAGATCTGCTCTTGGTCCATCGAAGTCCCAGGCAAATGTGATCGAATTCCAGCGGTAGACCTGCACGCCTTTCGCATAGACGTGGAACGCAAGTTCTTGACCCTCCGGTACGGCGATGAGTGCGCACTGCTCAGGTAACTCCGGTCCATTCGACGCGACTGCGGGCTGGACTGCGAAAGTAATCAAGGCAATGAGAACAAAAAGTTTAATTTTCAGGTGGTTCATATTTTCTCCTTTGAATTTTCATACCAAAGAGTGAAGTTGCTGAAGACGTGGTGGTATTACTATTTGGATCACAAAAAGCATCCACAGATTACGCAGAGGAAATCCGCGGATGGCGTTTTGCGGCTTTTTGTGGCTACTTGAAATGAATGTGATTGCGCTCGCGCTGACCGGGTTGAACCCCCTCAACCCGACCAGCGGCGCTTGCGCCGCCACCACGGCGCTGCCGGCCACTTCGGAGGCGAGACGTTTCCTCCTCACATCGCAGGCGGCGTGGACGGCAGAGGGCGTTTTATTGGGATGATTCGCACCTCGAATGAGGAAGTTGCTGAACCTTCGATGATATTACTGACCCACTTCCGAAAATTTTTGCTTTGTGGGCTAGTTGCGCATGGATTGGACTTGTCTCAGGAGCTTTGTGGGAAGATCGGAGTTGGGGTTGGCGCGGCGCAGGAGACGCAGTTCCTGTTCGGCTTCTTTCAATAGGCCGGCGTCTGCGTACAGCAGGGCGAGAGTGAGATGAGAGGAGCCGTAGGAGCGCCTGGCCTTCGCGAGTTCATTTGCTCTGTTTTGATCCAGCACACGGAATCTTGCCTGCGGTGCGGGTGGCCGCGGCGACGTGATCTCCTGACCGTCTTTGATTGCCTTCACCTGCCATGAATAAACCTGCCCGCGTGGTAACGATTTGGACCACGAAGTGTTCGTGACGCGACCACTGGAAGCCACGAGGTTGAATTGCGCATCGTAGACCTCGACTTCATAACGTGTTGCTCCCTCGAGTGGCGACCAACGGAACGTCGGATAATTCGTCATCATCACATCGCCGACAGGATAGAGAACTGAGAATTGCTCCTTCTGATTGTCAGAGCTCATCAGCGAACTCGGCGGCCGCGCCAAACCCTCCAGTTGCGACGACTTGCCGATCTTTTGCGTCGTGAGTGCTCTTGTCACCAACGTTTTGTAAGTCGCAGGCAGATTATCAGCGCCTGAGAGATTGCCTTCCTTGTCGAGTGCCAACACACCGTTTCCATCGTTTAGTTGTGCGATAACGGGCGCTGCTTGCGGTTGCGCCGGTGGCACGGCCGCGGAAGGTGACTCCGTTGGAGGCGAAGGTTGCGATACAGGCGCCGGAGCGACGGCGATCTGAGGCTGTCGAACGTCAGTCCTTCGCCAGACGAGCCATGCGGCCAAAGCCAACAAGAGCACCGCCAGCGCCGCACCGCCAAAAGCCGGAACCGGAGAAACACGGAAAAAAGATGCGAACCTGGTCCACCACGAGTCTCCCGGAGCAATGGTAATAGGCGTAGGAGAGTATTCGCGATCGAGCGACGGAGCGATCTCGTTTCGAAAAGCTCGCAGGTCAGCAACTGCCAGCGCGCACGGTTCACAACCTGCCAGGTGGTCGGTGACCGTTTGCAGCGACTCGCCCGACAAATTCCTGTCGACATACTCGGCTGTCTGCTCGGCCGTCAGGTGCGTGCTCAGACCTGACTCATCACCGAATGCTTCCTCGTGCAGCGCGAAGAACGCGGCGTCGCCATTCATTCCGGCTTCGACGTGTGCGCGGCAGAGTTCACATTCGCCGAGGTGGTCACTCGCGGTGAGCAAGTCTGCGGCGCTGAGCCGTTGGAGGGCGTAGTCCTCAAGTTGTTGTTGAGTCAGGTGTTCCACGGTTTTTATTTTTGAACCTCCACCAGGGAGTGGTGGGGCTTCACATGTATAAGTGGGCGAAAACTGTCGCGTATTACTACGGCCATTAAATAAATCCTTTCAGCCTTCGAGCCAGCCTTTCTCGGCCGGATTTGCGCGCATTTATCACCTGTTGCCGCGTCAATCCGAGCAATTCGGCGATTTTTGAGTCTTCGAGCGGCAGGTCGTTCCAAACCTGCGCAAAGCTCTCGACGCTAATCTGAAGAACGCCGGCGAGCTGCCGCACAGTCGCGATCCCGGTTGCGGGAAACAAGGTGATACAACCAAAACCGCTCGCATCTTTCAGGTTCAGCAGCAACGCCGAGCGTTGATTCAATGGGAGTTGTTGCAACTCGTCCCACAGTCGTTGAAGAAACATTCGTTTTTCCATCCGCCATGCCTGATCGGGTTCTGCGGAGGAGGGCATGGACGCGCCGGCATCTTCGTCTTCGGCGAGCGACTCGATTGGCTGATCGCTAATTCCCTGGAGGGCTGCGATAGCACTGACCAGCTCATCGAATTCCATTGGACCACCGGCATGATTGAAGATCGCTGCCACAGCATCGGCCAATCCTTGTGGCTTGTCGCTCCTCAGCGCTCGAATGTGATCCGGCAGAGCTTCAACATCCGACAAGTGACGGGCAGCCTTCGCCGCTTTGTGCTCTTTCTGCCAAACCTCAAAGCCTGCGACGGATTTGCCATCTTGAGCCTGCCACAGTGCAAATCCGCGCTGGCGCGTGATCAGGTAATGCAGACGGTTCTTGAGCGCGTGCCGTTCGGGAAACTGCCGCCGCATCCAGCGCGCGCAGGTGCGATGTGCGATGACGGCCGCCATCCCGCGCACGTCCGAAATCGGATTGCCCGCCGGGAGGTTGCGAAATCGCTGTAACTGCGCCAACAGTTGCAGCACGACTTCCTGATGAATGTCGTCGGCTTCGGCACGCTCCGCTTCGCGATAAGAATTCAGACGAAGCTTGAAACGAACCACGCCTTTGATTACTGGTTCGGCGTGTTCGGTGATGAGCCGCGAGAGAAATTGGTCGACTTGTTCGTCACTGGCCGCTGTCAACAGAGGTTCGAGGAGGACGTCGATCTTGACGGGCAACTCTTTCATACGTAAGCCACGGATGACACTGATGCAAAAGCGGATCGATCCGTGTTTTAATCGGCGTAATCGGCGGCTTAGTTTACTGCAATTGACACAGATCAGTCAGGAGGGTTCTATGACGAGCATTCGTGCGGGGATACTTGTTTCACTGGCCATTCCTGCGCTCGCATTATTGACAGTTTCAAACGACACCCCGAGCACCGCGCAAGGTTTGCAAGCCTGGGAACAGGTCTATTCAGTCTTAACCCATCCCCGCTGCATCAACTGCCACACCGCCGTTGACTATCCACAACAGGGAGACGATCGACATCGTCACGTTGCGAATGTGGTGCGTGGTCCGGAAGGCAAAGGCGTTCCGGGATTGAGTTGCGCAGGCTGTCACCAGGAGAGCAATGCCGACAGCACCGGCGTGCCCGGCGGACACAACTGGCATCTCGCGCCGCTGTCCATGCGCTGGCAGGATATTGACGATCGAGCTCTTTCGAGCGCCGCAGTATGTCGTGCAGTTACCGATCGTTCGCTGAACCACAATCTGGATGGACCAGGGCTGTTGAAACATCACGAAGAGGAACCGCTGGTGAAGTGGGCGTGGAACCCGGGCCGCCGGCCTGATGGGACGATGCGAGCATTGCCGCCTTTGACGCACGCAGAATTCGTGGCTGCCACGCGCCGCTGGGTCGAAGCCGGCACGCCGTGTCCCGCGGGAAAATAGTCCACAAAAGCACAAAAGGTGAACCATGGCGACTTATCAACTCAACATAAACGGCCAACGCAGAGAAGTAACTGTCGATCCTTCAACACCGCTGCTGTGGGTGTTGCGTGAAGATCTGAAAATGACCGGCACGAAATTCGGCTGTGGCATCAGCGCTTGCGGCGCGTGCACGGTCCATGTCGGCGGAGTAGCCACACGTTCGTGCATTCTCCCGATTTCGCACGTCGGCGATCGTCCGATCGTGACCATCGAAGGCATCGGTCAGGACGCCGTCGGCCGCGCAGTGCAGGACGCGTGGGTTGAGCAGGACGTCGTGCAGTGTGGCTACTGTCAGAGTGGTCAAATCATGGCAGCCGTTGCGCTCCTCAAACACACCTCGAAACCAACAGACAAAAATATCGAAGAGTCGATGGGCGGCAACATCTGTCGTTGCGGCACGTACCCTCGTATTCGCGAAGCGATCAAGAGCGCTGCGGCGCAGATTAAGTAAAGGAGACGCAATGCGAACACAACAGGAGTTGAATCGTCGCGGTTTTTTGCGTGTGTCCTTCGCAGCCGCCAGTGGCCTTTTTATTTCGTTATATCTCGACGCTTCGGACGCTACAGCACAGGAGGGAGTCAGTGGGACCCAGGCTCCTCCCGCGAAAAAAGACTTTCCACCCGATGCGTTCGTGAACATACGCCCTGACGGCAAGATCGTGATTCAGGTCAATCGACTCGAGTTCGGCCAGGGAGTGCACACCGCGTTGCCGATGGTGCTCGCCGACGAGATGGATGCTGACTGGTCCCACGTCATCGCCGAACTTGCTCCGGCCGCGGATGTTTACAAGGATCCGCTGTTTGGAATTCAGATAGTGGGTGGCTCAGGTTCGATTGCCCATTCCTACCAGCAGTACCGAGAACTCGGCGCCAAGACTCGCGCGATGCTTGTTGCGGCGGCTGCGGATCGTTGGGGCACGACTCCCGACCAGTGCCGAACGGAGGCGAGCGTGGTCCATGGCCCAGGTGGTAAGTCGGCGACATATGCCGAGCTGTCGAGTGACGCAGCGCGAAAACCCGTACCGACGACTGTTCGTCTGAAGACTCCCGCAGAGTTTCGACTCATCGGTAAAAGAACGAAGCGACTCGATAGTCGTCCGAAGTGTGATGGCTCACTGAAGTTTGGCTTGGATCTCGATCTGCCGGGGATGAAAGTGGCGGTTATTGCTCATCCGCCTGTATTTGGTGCGCGTGTGAAAAGCGTCAACGATACCGAAGCGCGCGCGATCGAAGGCGTGCGCGACGTCTTCGAGATTCCGCTCGTGAAAGGCAGCGGCGTGGCTGTGGTTGCAGACAAGTTCTGGCCTGCAAAACAGGCGCGCAGCCGGCTGAAGATTGAATGGGATGCCACGGGTCTCGAACCGGCTGACAGTTCTGAGTTATGTACCAGGTACAAACAACTTAGCCGCACTCCAGGCAACGTCGCTCTTAACCAGGGTGATGAGAAGGTGTTGGACAAAATACCTGAGCAAAACCGAATAATCGCCGAGTATGAGTTTCCGTACCTACCGCACTCGCCGATGGAGCCATTGAACACCACGGTGCGATTCGACGGCGATCGGGCAGAAGTGTGGGCGGGCTCGCAGTTTCAGACCGTCGATCAGATGGCTATCGCGGAGGTGTTGGGACTCGAACCACAGCGAGTCACATTTCACACTGAGATGGCGGGTGGCGGCTTCGGCCGGCGCGCAGTTGGTGATTCTCACGTCCAGCGCGAAGCAGCAACAATCGCGAAACGACTGCGCGGCACGCCAGTCAAGCTTGTCTGGACGCGCGAAGACGATGTGCAGGGTGGTTACTATCGACCGATGCATTTTCATCGGGTCGAAGTCGGTATCGGTCCGGATGGTTTCCCCGCCGCCTGGCGACATATGATCGTGGGCCAATCGATAACCGCCGACACTCCGTTCGCGAGCTTCACGACCAGGAACGGCATCGATTCGACAATGACGGAAGGTGCAGCCGACACTCACTACAAGATCCCAAACCTTCACGTGTCGGTCCATCATCCGAAAGTGAATGTCCCCGTACTGTGGTGGCGTTCAGTTGGTCATACACACACGGCGTTTGTGATGGAGACGCTGATCGATGAATTAGCGACTCGCGCGAAGATCGACGGAATTGCTTATCGACGCAGGCTGCTGAAGCCGGAAGCAGGCAAGCTGCACAGGACGCTCGAGCTTCTCGAAAAGGAGAGCGCTGCCTGGCGCAATCATTTACCAAAAGGACACGCGCTCGGAGTGTCGTGTCACGAATCATTCGGCACTGGCGTCGCTTGTGCTGTCGACGTCTCGATTGAGAATAAGCGGCCAAAGATTCACCGCGCGACGATTGCGGTGGATTGCGGCGTGGCGGTGAATCCCCTGAGCATCGAGAGTCAGTTTCAGGCAGGCGTGTCGTTTGGAATGACGCAGTTGATGGCGAAAGGCGGCGTTACATTGAAGAACGGCATGGTGGAGCAGCGAAATTTCGATGGCTACACACCGCCTTATATTGTCGACGCACCTGTCTCCGTCGACGTCCACATCGTGCCGAGCACGGAAGCACCGACTGGCTGCGGCGAGCCGCCCGTCCCGGTTATTTCACCGGCCGTCGTGAACGCGCTGGCCCGATTGACCGGCAAACGATACCGGAGCCTGCCGCTGGTAAGTATCTAAAATAAGCCGCAGATTTCGCAGATGAACGCGGATCTGATACGCGTTCATCTGCGAAATCTGCGGCTTATCCCACCCCGCGACTGTGGTCCGTACGGGGCCAATCTGTGGTCTGTAACGTTAGCTAAAACCCCTTCCGCTCGTACGATCTCCTGGTTCTTGAACGCTTAGTCGCCCGTTTGAGGCGGAGGAGATCATGCAAGCCCACTTACGTAATTTGTTTGTTGCTTTAATAGCGATCGTCATCGCTTTTACTTCGAGTTATGCGCAGACTCAGGAGGACAAAACCCTTGCGCCATATTTCGTGGTCCAGGGTGACCCGAACGTCGATCAGTTACCTCTCAAAGACACCCAGGTCGATATCATAGTCGCAGGTGTCATTGCCGATGTAAAAGTCAGGCAAATCTACCGCAACGAAGGTTCACGCCCGATCAATGCGTCGTACGTGTTTCCAGCGTCGACGCGGGCCGCCGTTTACGCGATGCGCATGCAGATCGGTAACGAGATCATCGTTGCGAAAATCAAGGAACGAGAACAGGCAAAACAGGAATTCGAGCAGGCCAAAGAGGAAGGGAAGAGCGCGTCACTGCTCGAAGAGCAACGGCCGAACGTGTTTTCGATGAGTTTGGCCAACATCATGCCGCAGGAGCAGGTGGAGATCGAACTGCTTTATACAGAACTGATCGTTTCAACCGACAACGTCTACGAATTCGTTTTCCCGACGGTGGTTGGACCACGTTACATGTCGCCGAACGAGCAGGCTAAGAAGGAAGACGGTTTCGTCAGCACTCCGTATCAACATCAAGGTAAACAGCCGGCGACTGCTCTTCACATCTCCGCGAAGATCTTTGCCGGCCTGCCGATTTACGATCTCTCATGCCCGTCGCACCAGATCTCTCCGCAGTGGTGGAGCGCGAACAACGCACAGTTGACGCTCGATGACTCGGATCCTTTTCAGGGCAATCGAGACTTCGTGCTGCGTTATCGTCTCGCGGGCGAGCAGCTCAACTCCGGTTTGCTTCTCTTCAAAGGTCAGGATGAAAACTTCTTCTTGTACATGGCCCAACCGCCACAGCGCGTCGCTACCGAAGCCATTCCACCGCGCGAGTATATCTTCGTTGTAGACGTGTCAGGCTCGATGGAAGGGTTTCCTTTGAACACATCGAAGCGCTTATTAAAGGATCTGATTGGAAAGCTTCGGCCGACGGATCTGTTCAATGTGGTGCTGTTTGCCGGTGACTCCACTGTGCTTTCTCGGCAGTCGCTCCAGGCTAACAACCAGAACGTCGCGAGCGCTATTCGTTTGCTGGAACAGCAGCGTGGCGCAGGCGGAACTGAGCTGCTGCCCGCGATCAAACAAGCGATGAGTCTACCGCGACAAGACGGCGTCTCGCGCAGCATCGTGTTGGTGACTGACGGTTACGTTTCCGGCGAACAGGGTGTGTTCGAGCACATTCGCGCCAACCTGAACCAGTCAAACGTCTTCGCGTTTGGTATCGGCAGTTCAGTAAACCGTTACTTGATCGAAGGCGTCGCGAAGGCCGGCATGGGCGAGCCGTTTATCGTGACTGTCGAATCTGAAGCGCAAGCCACTGCGGACAAGTTTCGCGAGTACATTCAGACTCCGGTCTTAACGGACATCAAGGTGCGCTCAATCGGTTTCGATACGTACGACGTTAACCCGGTTCAATTTCCGGATCTCCTGGCCCAGCGTCCGATAATTCTGTTTGGCAAGTGGCGTGGACCAGTCGCTGGAACAATCGAACTCACCGGCAAGACAGGCCAGGGCGACTACATGAACCGTCTCGAAGTCACAGGCACTCAACCCGACGAAGGCAACGCAGCGTTGCGTTATCTCTGGGCACGTTCGCGAATTGCCGAAGTCTCGGATTACGGCACTTCTGACCTGGACGAACAGAGTATCAAACAGATCACGGCGCTCGGTCTGACTTACAACTTACTGACGCCATACACGTCCTTCATCGCCGTACGCGAAGTCGTAACCAATCCGACGGGTTCGGCCGACGACGTGAATCAGCCGTTGCCGTTGCCGCTGCGAGTCAGCGATCTGGCAGTGGGTGACGGTACTGAAGTCGGAGCTGAACCTGAATTGGTCTGGCTGGTAACGGGTTCGCTGTTGATCGTGACGATCATGATCCTGAAGAGACGACGGTGGTTTGTATGAATCGGAAGGTAATCTGGAGCGCACAGTTATTGGTCGTAGCGCTGTGCGCTCTGGCACTGAAATATCACTACTCGACGGCGACAGTGGATCAGTTGCGGTGGATTCTCGCGCCGACGACAGCGCTGGTTGAATCCTTAAGCGGCAGGTCGTTTGAGTTTGAGTCGTACGCCGGCTACATGAGCAGCGATCACACGTTCGTGATCGCTGCGCCATGTGCCGGCGTGAACTTCCTGATCACGGCGTTTCTAATGCTCGGCTTGAGACGCCTCTGGCGCGATCGGTTTCACGCGAGTTGGAGTTTCCTTCCGGTCACTGCCGCGATCGCTTATGTCACAACACTGATTACAAACACGACGCGGATTTTCGTGGCGCTGGAGATGCAAAAGTATTCGGTGGAGGTTAGCTGGTTGTCGGCGAATCAGTTACACCGGCTGGAAGGCATAGCCGTTTACTTCGGATTTCTGCTCGTGTTGTTTATGTTGACCGAGCGGCGGCGTACGGGAAATCCAGCACGACTGTTTCTGGTCCCGCTTTTAGTCTACTACTCAATGACCCTCGCCGTTCCGCTGAGTATGGGAGGTTACCGCCACGGCGCTGTGTTCTGGGAGCATTCGCTTTTCGTGCTCTTGTTGCCGTTGCTGCTGTTGCTTCCGTTTGCGCTGATTACCTCGTTTGTGGTTCGCGGACGTCTGCGCCGAAGCACCAGCGAATGAGGGTTTTCCGTTGGTAGTACCAAGGGACTTGGTTTTTCGATGTGCCGGCGTTTGCGAGAGTCGATCGACGAATTCACCCAGGCCGCTCGCCTGCCACTGGCGATCTCCATCGCGACCTTCACACATACTGCTGACGATGTAAGAACCAAGCATCCGATAACTCTCAAACTGCGACTCAATGAAAAACTGGTCCGATATCGGTTCCTGCGGGAAGTCGGCATTGGAGCGTGCGTAATTCATAATGTCGCGCGGCTCGCTCCTGCAAAGAGATGCCTTGATGTAAACGAGCGTGCCGTCTGTTCCATCGTCGTCGACGCACGAGTATTTGATCTTTCCGAGGGCGAAATAGCGGTTGTGCTCATTTTGATTGGCAATGTCGAAATTCGTCATTTCGATCGGTATGCCCAGGTCGATCCTGATTTTCCGAACGGCCATCCCGAGCGAATCATAGTTGTAGTTCGGATCGGTGGAGGCATCCGCAACGACGATCACTTTGCAACGACGAAGCACCATTTCGTAAAGACCGAGGTTTTCAAAGTGACCGCCATCTGAAAGATAGACGTACCTGCTCTGGTCGTCGGTAAGAGAGAGTGCTTCCTGGACTATTGGTCCAAAGGTAAATTTCGGCACTGCCAAACGGTATGTTTCATTGCCTGCTTGTCCGGGATTGCCGAGCCACCAACCGAGGCGCACGTTGAACATCGCCATTAGAAAAGAGACGAGGGGCGAAGAAACCATGTAGCCCATGTTGGGACTCGCCGCTGCACCGGAAACGGTGAAGGCGGTGCCGAGCGAAATCCCATTATCGCCGCCGTAATACCTCGACCGCCGATATCCCAGCCAAAAATTACCCGAGTGAAGCGGCGATACCGTAAACGTCTCCGCTCTGCGTTCCTGCCATGCGAGCCTCTCGCCGCGAACAATGTTGAGCGCCATGTTTACAACGTGCATCAACCGAGGCGGCTTACGGGGTTTGATTTCATTTCTGTAAGCGTCGTCGAGTAGCCAGCGATTGAGAAGCACGCGGCTTTCGTCGAGCGGCGGTCGCGCCAACAGGCCTTCTGTTTGTGGTCTGAGCGTCCCGGAATATCGTTGCTGATCGTACAGCGAATCGGTGTAAAGCAACCGGTTCAAGTCTTCGATCAGGGTGGTTTCAAGCTCGGGCGATGGAGCCTGAGGATCGACAAGTCGATCCAGCATTTGCACCGTAGTTGGCGACAGCTTCCGGCGTAGATCGTTTGAGAACAGATCGTCAAGCGCCGGTTGTTTTAGTTTGTAGGCGAGACCCGAGAAATTCGTAAAACTGTTGCGATCGAGAAGTTCAGCTCGGAGCTCGTGCATTTGTAGATCGTCGGTTGAGTCGAACCCGGTGAACGTGTGCGGCGTGCGGCACAATCGTGATGCACCCAGATACGCGCGCTTCAATCGATTTCCATACAACGAATGGATCGAGAAGATGTTTGTGTTTATGGCTCGCGCCATGGCCCATCCGATCACAAAGAGAAGGAAGCAGACGGTGAGCGCCAATCGAAATGGTGTATTCCAGATGATGGTCTTGTGGGCCAACCAGTCATTCGCATTGGAATGCAAAGTAAAACCGCCGGGAAGTCTTGCCAGGAACGAAGTCAAACTCGCAACCACACGCATCTCGAAAAACCAGTAGGTCAACGTTTGTGATAATGAATTGCCGATTTCTGCCAGCCATAACATGAAGGACGCAAAATGGATCAGTAACCAGTTCGTACCGAGCGACAGCATCACGATGATGAACACTAAGAAGGCAGGTGCCGCTAACGGAGTGATGCGGTGCAACCGAGATGGCTTTTCCTGTGTAGCTTCCGGGCCGCCAGCGGCGGGTTGCGGGTTGCGATGAGCGGGTGTGCCGGAGCTAAAACCGCCGAGGAGGGTAACCGCACCAGAGATAACGCCGAGAGCGGTTGCCAATGCGGGTGCGAAGGATTGCCAGTCAGACCATGCTTTGGGCCAACGAAGCATGCCCGGTAAGGCTGGTCCAAAAACAACGAGCAGCGTGACCATGGCCCAACCGATAGCCACAACCAGTATCCACGCCCCACAACGTGCCCACCACTCGAGGTCGTCTTCTCGTGTCCACTTGGTCGTGAAGCCGGCGATCAGTGTGCCACTAACACAATAAAGCAGCAGCAGCAGAGGCACGGCAATGCAGGCAAACGCGTGCGGGTGAACAACGGGATTGAGCGCTCGCCAGCCTGAAAGATGCCAAATGATAAAGCCGATGAGAGCGGAAACCGCCGTAACCACGCCGGCCATGGACACCAGCATGAGGAGAATTTTCCACCAAGGTTGGTGAAACGGATTGTAACGACGACGCGCGCGCAGCGCCGCATAAACAGCTAAGCCGGCGAGTCCGATCAGGATCGTCCCGATGATTACATTTCGTCCATTCAGAGGTGTGATCTGCTGGAAGACGTTGCGGTCGTGCTTCCAGTCGTAGTCCGACCACTGGCACCACGCCCACGCGAGGCTCGCCGAGGACACGGAGATCATCATGGGGATCAGTCCGAAACGCAAAAACTCCTTTTGACTGTTGTTTCTTCTGCCGCTGCTCGGCAACGTGCCCGCGAGATATGCGATGGCCATCAGCTTACCGAGAATGGAAATGACTATCAGCGCCGGAATCCACGAGGCACGTTGACTCTGCGTCAACGCGGAGACATAGAGTCGCGGAATCATGATCACGGCCGTCAGTAACGGGATGAACACCAACCAGTTCAACAGCAGGTTGCGTGCGATTATCGCGACGAGCGTCCACGTGTCTGCTGAGGCTAGTCCGTGTCTTGGACTGAGATAATTGCCGTAAGCGCGAAGGTGACGGATCGGTTCGGGCTCAGGCTGTAATACCGACTGGGGTTTTTGTGACAGCCTTTTGATAACGGTGTCGAGTCCGTCGCGATGTGCCCACGACGACAACCAGCTTCCGATGTAGCCGCCGCCCGAGACGGTTGAGAGGTAGTCGAATTTATCCAGCAGGCCGTGACGGGCGAGTCCCTGCAGAATGCCGAGATTGAACGTTGCGCTGCGGATACCACCGCCTGAGAGACAGAGTGCGGAGCGTTCTCGTTTGTGAATCGCGCTGTAGATCGCGGCGATATACGAGCGCTGCGCCGCGTCGTCGTTTGTCAGATCGCGTCTTTCGAGTTCGTTCGGGAAAGCGTCTTCCAGCAGGAATCGGTTGATGCGGCAGATGTGGCTCGACTTTGACTGACTCGCGCGGAGTTTCGTCAGTTGTTCAGTGATGTGGTTCTGTGTGTCGCTTTGTATATTGACGTCGTGGAAATGATCCTGGCAGTAGAAGTTCTCGTCGGTAAGGACTTTGTTGAAGAGCTCAAGCAGCCTGTCTGTCAGTTCCTGGACGCGGGGATCGGTGGGTTCGAAGCCTTGTGAGTGCTTGAGGTCGAGGACGTGGTCTAACTCTGCTTGAATGAATTTTCTTCTTTTCGGGTCCGTATGGTGTTCGTCGTCGAGTTTGGCCTCGACTTGTTGGATGCGCTTTTTGAGTTTTTCGGGATCGGGTGCGTCGGGTGGGCAGTCGCCGCGCTCGAGGCAGACTTTTTTATAGGTTAACTCTTCCTTGAGTAAGTTGCGGTCAGAGTCTTTGAGTTCAAACTGCAAACTCTTCACTTCGGCGTCGAAGGTGTCGTGGAGTTTTTGGCTGAGGTACTTGTCTAATGCACGGGCATCGGGCTTCGGATCTTTGATCTTCTGAATGAGGCTCAGCTTGTCCTTAATGTGGCTTTGGAGGAAGAGCCACGGATACTCGACTGGAAGTGGTCCATAGAGGTTTATGTACTCATCTTCCAGGACACGATAAAGATCCATTTTGCTGGGGTCTGTCGACACTTGATTTCTCATCGTCCCTTCCCCGCCTTGTCACATTGTCATAGTCATCACCAGCCTTAGACCGGTGGACAGGCATTCGTCTCATTCTCACCGGGCTTTAGCCCGGTGTTGAGGTATGTAAATTCTTCGGAAACCGTTTAAAACGGTTTCTCATCGATGCCTCTCGGTATCACCGCGCTAAAGCGCGGTGTGAATGAGATGACCTCTCAGGCGATAGCAGTTCAGCCTTCTGCTTGGATGAGGTCAGTACCGGAACGCGGTAGCGTCGGGTCGACGTTGAGCTTTTCGCCCCGTCATTTCACAGCAGCTCTAACCCGGTGGACAGGCATTTATCTCATTAAACGGTTTCTCATCGATGCCTCTCGGTATCACCGGGTTAAAGCCCGGTGTGAATGAGAGCCGTTCAGCGTCGCTGAAGCGAAGTATCAAACAGGTCGAGAATGTCTCCGATCGTCGGTGACATCGTGGTTTGCGCGAAGATCAGACTGCGCTGCGCGATCGCGTTGCTGCCTTTGCGCCGAATGAACCACCCGATCAGTGGTATGGGGCGTACACCCGGAATCTCTCGCAGGATCGGCAGACCGCCCTTGTAAGTTGTCGGCAGACCGATCTTCGCATCAGACTCGAACCGCGAGACTTCGCGAAGCTCGAGATTCGCTAGCTGCACTTCGGTATTCACAGTGTGACGCTCGATGCGTGGAATGCGCGGATTCGTGGTGCCTCTCGGCTCGCGCACCAGTGTCGTGTCCACGAAGTCGAACTTGAAGCGCAGCGCCTGGCCCGTCGGATCAAAGATCGGCGTCACCTGAAACGCGCTGCCAGAGGTGATGCCGTAGATTTCAGCCGGGTCTTTCTCCGAAGCGATTTGTCCGAATTGACCAAACACTCCGGCTATGTTTCCCGCTCTGGCATCGAGCGCGATTTGAGCGAGCTGCTGGAGCCCTTGAATCAGATTTGTCTCCTGGCCCACGGCCAACTCTGCCGTCGCACGCGGATCTACGCGGGCGACGAGGCGATTTGTGGCCAGCACGGACGTGCGCTGGATTACGCCGAAACCAATGCCGGTCTTTTTTAGCTTCTCCCGCAATCTAGCAAGCATGGGGCGAACGAATACGCGATCGATGTCGTCTTCGAATGCTTTCGTATAGACGTCGAGCATGCCATCGGCTGCGGCGACTCGCGCAGGTGAAGCCCTGAGGTTGTAGACCTTTGGCGGGCCTGCTGGTTGCTCGTTATCCAAAAGTTGCAAGCCGATCGTGCCTTCGCCCGTATCAACTAGTTTGACCTTATTTTCCATGATATCGACGGGCGAAATCGGGAATTCGTCATGAATGGTGTCGAAGATTTTGGGGAGCTTCCTTTGCAGGCACTTAACCAAATCGGCATCTAAAACAGCGTCCGGTGACGTGAATGGTGCTGAAGTTTTCCCATTGTTCTTTGCATAGAGCTCCTTGAATTTATTCACTCGCTCTTGCAAATGTGCAAGTCTTCCCACCAGGTGCCTTAGCAGGGGGTTGCGCATGGCATAAATCAGTTCTTGTTGTTGACGGGTAGTTGCGAGCTCTGTGCCCGAGTATTCTTTTCCGTCCCGCAGCATCGAAGCCAACCGGGTGAACTCAGCTTTGTGATCGTTTCCGGGTTCCTCGAATTTCTTCATGCCATCCTGAAAATGCTGCATGATTCTGCCGCGGTGAAAGCTGTCGGTGAGTAACGTAACGATCAACGCCTCGTTCAGCGTCGTCGCCGAGCCCGGATCCTTTAGTCCAAACTGCTTGGGATTGTCGAAGCCGAGTTCGTCTAAGAACTCGACGCCAAGCTCACGGCGCACTTGTGGTGAGTACAGCGAATAACGCCTTAAGCGTTGGAAGCGTCCGCTAATATCCGTATCTCCAGGATTCGGAAAATACTCAGCGTATAAACGGGTCTCTGCACAGTCCTTCCTGTCCGATTGCTGCACGATATTACTTTTCGACGCCGCGTAGTCCGCTTCCTCGCTGACAGCGCCGAGGAATAACGACAGCGTGTCGGCAATGTTTCCGCGCGTAGTGGCTAACTCGTTCTCCACGATCTCGAGTGCCTTATTGAACCGTTCGGCGCCTTTCTCCGTTGCATCGCTGTTGAGTTCGATCTTCCAAAGCGTCATACGTGCCTGCGGCGCCGGCTCGTCGAGTTTCGCGACAATGTCCTGCACCTTGGTTATGTCTGCTCGCGCGCCTCGTATGAAGATCGCGTTTTCACCCCCGGTGGACGAAGTTATCTCTACACGCTTGGCGGGATCGGTGCTGGTCGCAACACCCGGCGCAAACCAGAACGGCGTGTTGTCACGCGCGTTCGCAAAGGCTGCGGATTCTGCTTGAGCGGCACGAATCGTCCTGCTGCTTGCTTCTTCGAAAGCTTGCTGAGCGATTTCAAGTTGCTCCTCCGCTTTCGCCTGTTGCGCCGCTAAACCAGTCTGGGTGTCGTTGAGTGCGTCGACACGATTTTGCGCGGCCTTACGATCTTCTTCTGTTCTGGTCTTTTCTGCTGTTGAATCTTCCTTTTGTGCCGCCGTGACGTCTTTCTCTGGTTTCCTGTTGAGTAGGGTATCTTTCCTCGCCGCTTGTGACGCTCTGATGTTCGCCAGATTTAAATCAGCTTGGGCTTTTTGCAGTTGCTGCCGGATATTGATGAGCCGTCGTTTGATACTTGCGACGTTGGCATTGGCTTCACTTTGCGCGTCCTCCGCCTCTCGCAAGTTGACCAAACGCGCCTGGGCCGCGCGGCGCGCGTCTGCATCGCCGCCCGCCAATCTCGCCTCTGGGTTGAGCGTCTGTATGAGCCGAGGGATGTCCGTGAAGTAGTACAGTCGAATCTTTTCAGTCACCCACAGCGAGCGATCTCCGGAGAGCAACTCCTGAAATGCCGATGCTTGTCTCCTGAGTTGGACCACGCCCGCGATCAAAGCGTTCTGCGCATCGTCGGTCGCCTTTTTGTCGAATCCGGCGAGGTTTGAAGATTCTGCCAGAGCGCTGATTGATGCCGTAATGCGACTGATTTTCTCCAGCGTGTCGGCCTTGACTTGGGCTTCCTTGATGTCGTTCATCGCAACCCGCTCTTGAGTTATCGGAGCTTTCCGGAAGCTTTCGGATGCTTTAAACAAGTTGTCCTCATCACCCCCCGCGAGCGCGGCGAGGTCTCTCATTTGCAGATTCAGGTTCTGCGCAATACTCGCGGCTGTCCCCGTGAGTGTTGTGAGCTGAGCCTGGACTTTGCCGGCTTCGGTGGTATGAGTGGTAGCAGGGACGACGTTTTCCAGTTTCGCAGCAAGATTTTTCCAACTCTCTTGCAGATCAACCGCGAATTCCATCAGTGCTGGGACGTCGGCGAGCTTCGTTTGAAATAGAGTAAGAGTCTCCTTGGGGTTCGCAGCAGGCGTCTTGAATGGCGTTAACTTCGCGTTCGCTTTGTCGGCAACTTTGATGACTTGCTCGTAGACGCCTGTTAGCGCTGTATTCAAGTTGTCAACCGCCGTGTCCAGCGTAGGTGATAGTGCCTCGATCGCGTCGGCTTTTGCTTGAACCGAATTGGTTGCATTTGTGATGTTGTCGCTGCTTGGGGTTACTGCTGCTAATTTCGTCTTGGCGGCGGTTAGGTTCGGAGTCGTTGCGCTTAGTTTCGCTTTGGCGTCCTGTACCTGCCGTTGCAGCGTGGGTTTATCCGACCCGGGCCTGAACATGCTGTCGACAGTCCGAGCAAGACGTTCCATCGTCTGTAGCGAGCTTCTGTCCGGCTCCTGAAAATTAGTGAAATCCTTCAGTTCGGCGGTAATTCTTTCAGCCTCGGATTTGGCTGCCTGAGCAAAATCCAACGCATTTTGCGCCTTGGCGGCTTCAATTTTGGCGTTGGCGATTGCTTCGCCTTCAGGGGTCTGTTGAATAGCGGACGTGCTGTAAGTTCCGAACGTCGACAGGACAGCAGACGAGACGAGCGCCAGAACCAGTAATCGTCGAGATGATTTGATATTCATGGTTTTACTTCCAAGCAGTCGGATTTGGGAGATCTCCATGAATGAATGAGATTTGGCGCATTTTCATTTCGCGCCGGGCCGGATGGAGCTGAGAATAGGTGTTTTTACCGCGCGTACCTGCGCACCATGCGGGT
>DATNCH010000092.1:0-52784 GCA_035571655.1 Pyrinomonadaceae bacterium | reverse complement strand
CGAATGATTGCTTTGCTCGATTCCACGACAAACACTTTGTCGAGATAGCTTTTATAGTTCATGGACCGCCTCCGAAAAAGTAATGCTTGAACTCCAGTGTCTCAAGATGCACAATGTGCACGTTGTATGTTGTAGCGCTTTAGCGGCCACACCTTAACAAAAAACAAAGACAATTGCTTTTATCCTTCAGTTTTTCCGGAGACATGGCGGCGAGTCGATGACTGAACACGAAGACCAGATTGCGCAATATCGATTGAAACTCGAGGAAACTGCTGACCTCGTAGCCCGTATTCGACATGAGATTAATAATCCGCTAACGGGCGTGTTGGGCCAGGCCCAACTCCTGTTGCGCGAAGATTTGAGTGAGCGATCGCGCAAGCGAGTGAAAACGATCGAAGATCTTGCGCTGCGCTTGCGGGACGTCGTGGCCCAGTTGCGAGAGGTGCAACGACCGGGCGGCGAAGGGGAAGAAGCAGGCAGCGGCGGTTAGAGGCCACAGATGACACAGATGAACGGATTAACGCGGACGGCGCATGATCGTTACGACTTCACTGCCACCAAATAGAGTTGGACCAGTGGAAAAGCCGACGAACTGATATCCTGCCTCTGCTGCTTCCATCATCTCTTTCTGCATGGTTGACGTCTTCTTGGTTGCGAGCAGCTTGTACTCCCACAGTTTTGGTTTTACGTCGAGCTCGCGCTCGAGAATCGCGATGACTTCGGTCCCAACCCTCTTTTGAAAAACCGACTGGCCGCGGTGTTCATAACCCGCGTCGCCAGCTTCCTGAAGTTCCTTCTGCATGGTGGAAGTCTTGCTCGTCGCGAGTAGCTTGTAGTCAAACCTTGCTTTGTGATCGCCGTCTCTTGGACGAACCATGACGACCATTGCCTCGTCCCCACCCCAGAATGTTGGGCCGCTAATGACTTCGGCGAATCGATAACCGGCGCCTGCCGCCGCCTTCATTTCGTTCTCCATCGTGGTGACGCGATTGGTTGCGAGCAGCTTGTACTCAAATTCAACTTTCATCGCCGCCGGCGAACTAATGCGGGCGCGATCCTGAGCAACGATCATCACGGAGCAAGAGATAAGAAACAGTGTGCCGGCGACGAGTCTGAACATGATTAGCGTCTCCTCACGTGCCACTGTAAAGAATGCAGATTAGAACGCGAGTTCGATTGTGACACTTTTTAGCCGCAGATTTACGCGGGTGAACGCAGATTCTTCGTGTCAGACGAGGTAGGGACTCGTTTCAACCGGCTTTTCGTCTGCGTCCTCGGCCAGGACAGCCTGGATGACAGGCAGACTGAGAGAGTGTTTGGTTGTGGTCAGCGGAACGGGTTTGCCCGCTGCGTAGACTTTATGACGTCCGTGCTCTTCGTACCATTCCCCGAGGTTGGCCGTCTTGTGCATGTTCTCGATGATCTGCCGCCAGCCCACGCCCGTGTTGTAAGCACAGAACGAGATCTCACCTTCCTGGGTGCCGTACGGGATCACGCACATTTCAGTGCGGCGGAAGTCGTAGTTGAAAAGGTCCTGGAACCACATGCCCTCGACACACAGCACGCGCCACATGTCGTTCGCATCCGCAGTCTTCTGCGCCATGCGATCGTTGCGATCGGAGTTGGAGTTGGTCGAAGACGGTTTGAACAGGTTGACGATCTGCGAGATCGGAAAACCTTCAGGCGCACGTTCGGCGCTGAAGTTTCGCATGATCGCCATGCCGAGCTGTGCGTACGAGAGCTTTCGACCGCGCGCAGTGTCAGTAATCACGGCCACGTCTCTCATGAACTGTTCGTAATTGAAGAACTCGAATAGCGACTTGAATTCTCCCGTGTGCCGGTTGACGACCAGCAACGTGAAGATGCCGCAGTTCGGGTGACAATTACACGACGACCAGCCCCACGGAGCGTCGGCGCCCTGCAACATGTCCATCACGCTCGTGAACGCTGAATAAGAAGAGAGCGGGAACCAATCGCGCAACGGTTGAAGGTTTCCGCCGAGCTGACTCTTGAGATCGTGAGTCATGCCGGCGAGCGTATAGCGCCACTTCTTGCGCAACTCGTCCGAAATGTCTTCGTCGCGGCCAGTGAACGAAACCGGTTGAAACGCGATCGTCTGCACCTTGTCAATATTCTTCGCCGCAAACTCGACGATCTGACCGATGCCGTCGTTATTAAGATTATTGACAATCGTGACGACGAGCGTGACTTTGATACCCGCAGCCGCAAGATTCTCGATCGCACGCAACTTCACATCGAAAAGGTTACCGACACCACGATGCTTGTTCTTTTCTTCGCTCACACCGTCGAACTGTAGATACACCCCGTGTTGTCCGGCAGCCTTCGCGGCTTTGCAGAACTCCGGATCTTCGGCGAAGCGAATGCCGTTAGTCGCTGCGAGAATTCGATAGAAGCCGATCTTCTTTGCGTAGGCGACGGCTTCGAGATAGTACGGCGAAAGCGTAGGCTCACCGCCGGAGAAGAGAATGATGACTTGCCGTCGCGGTTTGAACGACACGGCGCGGTCGAGAATCGCTTTGGTGTCTTCGAACGTCGGTTCGTGAACGTAGCCAACCTGGTTCGCATCCATGAAGCACGGATTGCACATCATGTTGCAACGGTTCGTCAGGTCGACTGTCAAAACCGCGCCGCGTCCAAACTTGATATTCGAAGTTCCGTGATGGTGGACGTCTTTGTCTTCGGCGGCGCGAAAGTCTCGGCCGAAGAAGAGCGACTCGATGCGTTCAAGAAACGCCGGGTCGGTCGACATCACGTCTTCGAACTGTCCATGCTTCGGGCATTCCTTCCGCATGAGAACCTGGCCGTCGTCTTCAACGATCTGTGCTTTGATTTCACCGGGATGCTCGTGCATCAACGTTTCGAGCGGGGTCTGTCCGGTGATTACGGCGTTGCGAACTTCTTTTACGCAGGATGGACAGAGACTGTCGGTCTCGCGCGGGAACCCGAGCGGCGGAGCACTGCGCTCATAGGATTTAAGAAGCGGACCCGGAGCCCAGTTCGGACGTATAGCTTCGCCTTCTGGAAGGCGCTGATTTACTGACTGGAACGCTTTCCAGGCGACATCTGAGAGGCCGGATATGAGGCGGGAACTTTTTACTCCCGAAAACTTACCTTTTTCTGATTCCCCCCGGCGAAACTGGTCACTAAACAAGGGCCTTCGTCTCCTCTTTTCTCAAAAACGCGCACAACAGTGAGACATCATAAACAGGATTTTCGGTATGTACAAGACAGGATTATGGTTGAGCCGTCCGGTAAATTCTGTAATCCTGTCACAAAATGCCTATCCACCCGACAGCAATTATCGAAGATGACGTGGAAATCGGCGTGGACTGCGACATCGCGGCGTATGCGGTGATCAAGCGTTTTACTAGAATCGGCGACCGAAACCGCATTTACGAGCATGCGGTCATCGGCGGTGAGCCGCAGGACGTAAAGTTCAGAGGTGAGCGGAGTTACCTCGAAATCGGCGACGACAATCTAATCCGTGAGTTCTGCACTCTTCACCGCGCGAACGGCGAGGCAGAAACCACGCGGATCGGGTCGCGCAACTTCTTCATGGTGGGCGTTCACGTCGCTCACAACTGCCAGATCGGCGACGACAACGTCTTCGCAAACGAGGTCGCGCTCGCCGGTCACATCCGCGTAGAGGATCACGTTTTTATTTCAAACAATGTCGGCGCGCACCAGTTTGTGCGGATGGGCCGGTACGCAATGGTTGGCGGAAAGTCGAAGATCGTGCAGGATGTGTTGCCATTTTTTATCACCGACGGGAACCCTGCGCGCGTGCGTGGTGTGAACAGTGTCGGTCTCAGGCGTGGCGGTTTTTCTGAAGAAGAAAGACGCGCGTTGAAGGACGCGTACAAGCTGCTGTTCAGATCGACGACGCCTTTTCAGGACGCCTTACGCGAGCTCGAGCAGGTTGACGACGAGAACGTTTCGCATCTCGTGAGATTCACTCGCGGCTCGACGCGTGGGTTTATAAGAACATGAAGATGACAGTGCAGGAGCTTGCTGAGATCGTCGACGGACGTGTTGTCGGCGATGGAGACACGCGGATCGAACGGATTGCCGATCTCGATAACGCGGATCGGGATGAGATCGCGTATGTGGAGAATGAGAAATTGGTTGGTCTGGCGACGGAGAGTAAGGCGTCGTGTTTGATTGTGAAAGAAGGGCTTGCTGAAAAGTTTCCCGGGCGAACGTTGATCGAGGTGCGGAATCCGAAGCTGGCGTTCTCGTTGGTTGGAGCCGCGCTACATCCGCCGGTTCGTCGAGAGCCTGCGATACATGCGACTGCCGTCGTCGCTGAAACTGCGGATATTGCGCTTACGGCGTATGTTGGTCCGTACGTGTGTGTTGGTGAGTATGCGAGCATCGGGGCGTACACGCGGTTGGAGGCGGGGGTGGTGCTTGGTGCGAATGTTTCGGTTGGCGATGATTGTGTGATTCATCCGAACGTTGTGTTGTACGACGGTGTGTCGATTGGAAGCCGTGTGATATTGCATGCGGGTGTTTGTATTGGTGCGGATGGGTTTGGTTACGTGCGACACGATCTGGGATATCAAAAGTTTCCGCAGGTCGGGACGGTTGTGATTGAAGACGATGTCGAGATTGGTGCGCACACGTGTGTTGACCGTGCGGCGCTTGGGCGCACGCGGATTGGTCGCGGGACGAAGCTCGACAACATGGTCCACGTGGGCCATAACTGCGATATCGGCGAGCGCGTCGTGATTGCGGCGCAGACGGGGATTAGTGGGAGTGTATTTATCGATGACGATTGTGTAATTGGAGGCCAGGTTGGGTTTGGGGATCACACACGTGTGCAGAAGGGTGCGATCATCGGGTCGAAGGCGGGGATCTTGCCGGGGAAGATCGTGCGTCCGGGCGTCTGGTGGGGGATACCCGTGCAGCCGCTCGATCAATACAAGCGCATGAACGCGCACATGAACCGCCTGCCGCAAATGCATCAGGATCTCAAGCGCCTCCAGGAAGAGATCGCAGAGCTGCGAAAACAGTTAGGACCACAAAAAGAGCCACAAAAGGGCACATAAGGCACAAAAGGTTGAACCAGGTGAGTGTCAAATTCACTTTTGTGAATTCAGGGTGAACCAGGTGAGTGTCAAATTTACTTTTCGTGAATTCAGGGTGAACCAAGTGAGTGTCAAATTCATTTTTTGTGACTTATGTGCCTTTTTGTGGCTACATTGAGAGGATTAGTTCGGCGGCGCGTTGGGAGGCGCCGGGTTCCCCGAGCGCGCGGGCGACGGTTCTCAATTGAGCGCGCATGGCGTTGTTTGTTTGAGGGTCGAGGAGCTTCAGGAGTTCCTGGGTGAGGTTGGCGCCCGTGAGCTGGTCCTGCATCAACTCTTTCGCGATCTCTTTTCCCGCCACGAGATTTACGAGGCCATAGTGTTGCACCGTGATCAGCCGTCCAAGCGTGTGCCAGTTCACCCGCGACTCCCTGTAAACAACAACCATCGGCGTTTCGAGCAGCGCGGCTTCGAGTGTCGCCGTCCCACTCGCAACCGCCGCGGCATCCGAAGCGCCCAATGCCTCCCGGGTCTGTTGTTGGACCAACTTCACACCCTCAAACTGATACCGCGACATGAGCGCGTACGTCTCTTCGAGCGTCCGGCTCGGCGCAACGACAACAACAGCCTGCACCTCAGGACGCATCGTGCGAAGCGCTTCAATCGCCTCGAGCATCGGCGGCAGAATACGTTCCAACTCTTTTTGTCGGCTTCCCGGTAGAAACGAAACGATCGGCCGCGCCGGGTCGAGCCCGTTGCGTCGACAAAACTCTTCACGCCCAAACCGCGCTTTCACTTCACCCGACAACGGATGGCCCACAAACTCGACGTGCTCCACCCCATGCGCCTTGTACCAGTCGACCTCGAAAGGCAGTATCGACAGCAGCAGATCGATATTCTCCTTGATCTTGCTGACGCGCCCCGGCCGCCACGCCCACAACTGCGGACTAATGTAATAGACGACTTTCAAACCGCGCCGGTGCAGCGCCGAAGCAAGTCGCAGATTGAACTCGGGCCAGTCAACCAGCACCACCGCATCCGGCGATCTCCGCACCGCTGCTTCTCGCAACTTGCGAAAAGCCCTGATGAACCTCGGCAGTACAAGCCCGACTTCCACGATTCCCATGATCGCGAGATCGTCGGAGTTCACCACGGTTTCGACTCCGGCAGTGCGCATCAACGGTCCAGTTGCACCGAAGAACTCGAGATCCGACTTCTTCTCGCGCAGGGCTTTTACCAGCGCGGCAGCATGAGCATCGCCCGACGGCTCACCCGCAACGATCATCAACTTGATCACGGACGGATATTAGCATTAGACAGATTTTTCAGAATTTACGGGATTTCGTGCTAGCATCCACGCGCCCTATGTTGCGTCGAGTGCTGGTAAGTCTAATCCTTGCCTTTGCCTGCCAGACTGTATTGGCGCAGCAAACGAACCCGGTCGATCGAAAAGTCGCGAATCCGATCACCGATACGCCCAGCGTCAATCCACTAAATACAGATCAACCCGTGCCGCGTCGTCCATCAGCACCGGGCAAGGTCGAAGCCGCTCCCACCGATGAAATTACCATCACCGCCATCAAGCAGAGCGCGGAAGGTCCTGACACCGCGCACGTGTTTATATACGAAGGCAACGTCGACGTTCGCATCGGCACTTACCGTCTACAAGCCGACAAAGTCACGGTCTACGAAGCAGAGAACCGCATCATCGCTGAAGGCAGCGTCGTTTTCGACCAGGCGGACCAGCAGCGAATCACAGGCACGCGCGGTGAATGGAACTATCGCACCAAGACCGGTTACTTCGTTAACTCCACCGGCTACACAAACCAAACACAGGACGGCACACGTATTTACTTCACGGCGGATCGTGTCGAGAGGGTTAGTCTCGACACGATCGTCGCGACCAACGTGCAGATAACAGCGTGTGACGAAGACGTTCCCAAGTGGAGCTTTCAAGCGAGCAAAGCAAGGATCAAGACAGGGGATCGAGTGTACGTCCATTCGCCGACGATGAAACTGAAGAACATCCCCGTCTTCTTTCTGCCTTACGCATCAGTGTCGATCAAGCCGCGCGATCGTGCATCGGGATTCTTAACTCCGACGTTCGGCGGTTCAGGCGCGAAGGGCGCGCGCTTGTCCACGGCTTACTATCAAACGCTCGGACGCTCAGCCGACTTCACGTTTCGCAGCGACATCTACACTCAGCGCGGACTCGGATTCGGCGCCGACCTGCGCACGCGCGCGAATTCACGCTCGTATCTCAACGTCGGGTTCTACACCGTCAAAGACAGAATCTTCGGACCCGAAGCGAGTGCCGCTAATCCCGATCAAGGTGGATCGAGTCTTTACGTCGATGGCGTGCACTATTTCAAGAATGGCTTCACTGCCGTCGCCGACGTCAACATAACTTCCAACCTCGCGTTCCGGCAGGTGTTTTCCGACAAACTCCAGGACGCGATCTCGCCGGAAGAAACGTCACAGGTTTTCGTTAACAAAGATCACGACGAGTACAGCTTCAACTTTCTCGCGCGAACACAGGTGACGTCGCTGGAGAATGCGCGCATTCGTATTCGACAGTTACCAAGCATCAGCATCGACAGGCGGCCCGGCATCCTGAGTTTCTTCAAGAGTCTTCCGGTCTATTTTTCTTTCACCGGCGCCGCTGACGGCGTGAGCCGGAAAGAGACGGTTGAAGACCTGGTGCAGTTTGTGAACGACGTCGGCGGCAATCCGATCATCTCGCCGTCGATCGTGCAGCGACTCGATCTGCACCCGCGATTTGAGTTGCCGTTGAACTTTGCCGGGTGGAGCTTCACCGCCTCGGGCGCGGGACGCGTAACGTACTACTCAAACTCCCTGGACCCTCTTACTCGTGACGTTTTGAGCCGGAACCTGACGCGGTCTTATGGCGAGTTTGAACTGGACGTGAGACCACCTGCTTTCGCCAAGGACTTTCATCGTGGCGAAGGCTTTTTCTTCCGTCACGTGATCGAGCCATACATCGTCTATCGCAAGATCGCGGGTATCAACAATTTCGATCGCATTATTCGCTTCGACTACACCGACGCTATCGCCGATACAAACGAGATCGAATTCGGTATTGCTAATCGCTTTTTCACGAGTCGCTCGACTGAAAACGTCAGCGACGTACCAGTCAAAACCAGCGACGATCCGAACCGGCCTTTGCTCTCGAGCCAGCCTTACGAAGCATTAACGATCACGCTGCGCGGAAAATACTTTTTCGATCCCTTCTTTGGCGGCGCTCTATTGACGAACAAGCGAAACCAGTTTTATCCAATCAACACGCTTTCGGGCTTTGTTTATGGAGGCGTGCCGCGGCGCTTCTCTCCGATCAATGTCGACGCGCGTTACCGGCCAAGGCGGCATCTTTTCCTCGACGTGCGTTCGGATCTCGACACGCAGGGCGGCGGGGTGCGTTCGTTGTCCACGACGTTCGGATTTTCAAAGCCGCTCGTTCAAGTGTTTCAGAGTTTCTACTACACGCGCGCAATCGAGTTATCGCCGAGTCTCGCACGGTTTGCGGATGAGCGAGGTTTCGAGGCCGGCACGGTGCGCGGTTCGCAGTGGAGCCCGTCAGTGTTTGTGGGTAATCGCGAGCGCGGATTGTTTGGTGGGGCGTCGTTCTTCTTCGACTTTCAAAAGCGACCGGGAAGGGGCGACAGCTCGCTTATCAATTCAACGATGACGCTGGGCCATAGTTGGGATTGTTGCGCAGTGGCGGCCCAGTTCTCGACGTTCAACGTTGGTCTACGTAAAGAGAACCGTCTGGTCTTTAGCTTCCGTCTGAACGGAATCGGAAGTTTTGGGACAGAGCAGTTCGGGCAGCGGTACCGGTGAGGAGAGGGGAAGACACGGAGATGGGGAGACACGGTGACGCGTAGACACGGAGCTCTCTCCGCGTCTCCGTGTCTCCGTGTCACCGTGTCTCCGTGTCTCCGTGTCTCCGTGTCACCGTGTCTGCTCTATGTCGCCGCCTCTGCTGTATAATGCTCCGCCGGGCAACCGTTCCTAACAATCGGGCCTCTAAAGCGGCTTGCCTCTCGCGACAGCCCGATTAGGCTCTCCCCCGAGCGCGCAACTCCACTGCACCGGTAGTGGGTGTTATGGACCTTCGGGTCAAATCTCTAATTTCCGCAGAAATCTGAAGAATAAAGTGAATACCAAACGCAAGCTGCTGGGTTGTAGTCTGATAGCCGCGATAACCCTGGCGCTCTTACCCTACCCCTCCTCGGCTACCAAAACTGTTCTGGTTCCCGTCGCCAAAGCCCAGGAACAGGACCACCAGCCCAAAGGGATCGTCACGGGCCAACTCGTTCAGGACCAGACCCCGAACAAAGAGCTCTCGAAGCATTTCCGCAAATACGATCTTATCCGCATGGACCCAGCCGCGGCCGCAGCGCAGGTTCGGAACGGGCAGAGACTCCTGCTCAAATCGTCCGTCCGCGACTTCGACCTGCAAGTGTCGCCTTACGACATGCGGTCCGCTGATTATTCGGCGCAGGTAATCGACTCAAAGGGCGAAAGACACGCGCTTCCGAAAGGCGAGGTAACCACCTACAAGGGCAACGTTAAAGGTTTGCCTGATGCGCAGGCCCGAATGTCGCTGACCGAAAGAGGTTTGGAAGGCGTGATCATTACGAAGCAGGGCCGCTACTTTCTGCAACCCGCACAACACATTTCCAAAGAGGCTGCGGCAGACGAATTCGTTCTGTACGAGGGTTCTGATGTCACGAAAAATGACGCCACTTGCGGCGTTACCCTCGCCGACGAGGTTGCCGCTCAGGCAGATGTTGCCAAGGCAGGCGCGACCGACGTGATAGAAGCGGAGGCGAGTGGTCCAGTCGCGAGTCTTTCGCAAATGAAGATTGCTCGCATATCGACCGATGCTGACGGTGAGTACGTCGCTTCGCTCGGTGGCACGACACAGGCAATCAATCAAATCAAGAGTATTCTCAACTTTGTAGATGGAATTTATCAGTCTGAGATCGGCATCAGGTTTGAGATCGTTCAGCAGAACACCTGGGCAGATGCGAGTTCAGACCCGTACACCAGCACGGCCCCGAGCACGCGACTACAGCAGTTTAGAGATCGTTGGAACACGGATTCAAACTTTGCGAATTCCGGTACGAATCGCCGTGCCCTTGCACACCTGTTCACGGGTGTCGATCTCGACGGGTCCATTATCGGAATTGCTTCGCTTGGCGTTGTGTGCAGAAGCCCGAATTTCGCTTATGGTCTTTCGCAGCAGTTCCCGCTCGGATCCACCAGCATCATCGCACAAACAGTTGTACTGACCGCTCACGAGATTGGCCATAACTTTAATGCGACGCACACCAACGTGGTCGACACGCAGACGCCGCCGGACGTCAACCCGGTGTGTGAAGAAACAATCATGGAAGCGAGTGTCGGCTTCGGTACGAGCTTCTGCCCGTTTTCACGTTCGCAGATATTGGGACATGTCAACGGTCAGGGGAGTTGTTTGGATAGTACGGTTACTACGCCGCCGACGTCGCAAGATTGTACGTCGGTCCAAGTGGGTATCGGGCAGTCGATCAGCAGCAATCTATCCGTGGGTGATTGTCGCTCGCCTTCGCGAGGCGTTGAGTTTTTTGCGGATCGTTATTCGTTCAATGGCACTGCCGGTCAGCGCCTGATTCTCACGCTGGCGCAGGGCAGCGCTGGTCTCGATCCGTACTTGTACCTGATCGGTCCTGATGGATACGTGCTAACTCAGGATGACGACTCATTTACGGATGGAGTCGCACCAGACCCGGGACCGGGCTCGCGCATACCCACGGGTTCAGGCGGCTCGTTTACATTGCCTCAGACCGGTGTCTACATCGCCGAGGTGACTTCTTTCGCGAGGCAGCAGACTGGTAATTACAACCTGACCATCGGTAACACCGGCTGCACGATCAGTGCTGGTACTGGAAGTTTTAACTTTCCCGCTGCGGGTGGCACTGGAAATATCAGTGTTGCTGTATCCGGAAACTGTGACCAGTACTTCATCGCACCCGATCAATTCACGATGGGCTCAAACTGGATTTTGCTTTCTGAAGGCGGCAGCACGATCTCGCGCAACTTCACTTTCAACGTCTCAGCTAATCCTAATTCAGCAGGACGCAGGTCGTTCATAATGGTCGGTGCCGCTGGTCCTAATTCCGATATCGGAGGACTCCGGATTCCCGTCACACAGGCAGGCACGGCGGGGGATTGCAGCGTTACGCCGATTGCTTTTGGACAGACGCTCAACGGCAATCTCGCTGACGGTGATTGCCAGTCGCCGGTGCGCGGCAACGGCTTCGTGGCGGATCGGTATTCCTTCAACGCGAGCTCGGGTCAGAGAGTTACCATTCTGACAAATGCGGCTGGCGCAAGTCCTGACACATTCCTGACGCTGTATGGTCCAAATGGAGTTGTGTTGCTGACGGACGACGACGGCGGTGGCGGTACGAATTCGCGAATCCCCGGCGGCAACCAGGGCCTTACGCTTGGTTTGACCGGGACTTACATAATCGAGGTGACGCCCTTCAGCACTACGGATCGAGGTACGTACTCGATCTCCCTGACCACAGATAATCCGGCTCCTAACAACGTTCAGCTTGCACAATCCACTTTCACCGTTGGCGAAAATCAACCCACTGTGAATGTGAATGTGTTGAGAACCGGGGATGTCTCCGGCGCAGCGACGGTGAACTACGCCACCACCGACAACTTCAACGCCAACTGTAGTCAGGTTACTGGCCAGGCATCCGCCAGGTGTGACTTCAACACTGCGGGCGGAACGTTGCGGTTTGCCGCGGGCGAAGCGAGTAAGACGATTCAGTTGTCGATCGTCAACGACGGCTACGTGGAAGGAAACGAGTCGTTCACGTTGACGTTGAGTAATCCGAGCGGAATGACCTTGGGACCAACCTCGACAGCGACGATCAACATCGTCGACAACGATTCGACGCCGACTAATCCGTTCGACAACAATCCGTTCTTCGTGCGGCAGCAGTATCTCGACTTCCTGTTCCGCGAACCTGACACGGGCGGTTTCAACGACTGGTTGAATGTGCTGAACAACTGTCAGCCAAACCAGGGTGGACTGGGATCTGACCCGAACTGCGATCGCGTTCACGTGTCGTCGGGATTCTTCCGTTCGACGGAGTTTGGCGAGCGTGGTTACTTCGCTTACCGCTTCTATCACGCGTCTCTGGCGCGGCGGCCGCAGTTTGCGGAGTTTGTGCCTGACATGAGGCGGCTGAGTGGGTTCCTGACTCCGGCTGAACAAGAAGCAGCGATATCAGCATTCATCGCTGATTTCATGCAGAAGCCCGAGTTTCTCGCTATCTATGGTGGACTGACTGACGCCGGCCATGCCGCGCAATTTATTGCGAAGCTCGAGGAGAAGGCGCAAGTCACGCTGCCGGCAACGGCGGTGACGCTGCCGGGGCAGCCGACGCAGTACGGCCGGCAGGAGCTCATCGATAAGATGGCGACGGGCCAGTTCACGGCGGCGCAGACACTTCGAGCGTTCATCGAGCAGAAGGTTGTATTCGATGCGTTCTTCTTCCGCGCGTTCGTGGCGATGCAGTACTTTGGGTATCTCCTGCGCGATCCTGAAGACGCGGGATACAACGACTGGGTGGACGTGCTGACAAACGGGCGCGGGCCCATTCAGCCCGGCGACTTCCATCATCTGATCTTCGGGTTCGTTTGGTCGGTCGAGTACCGGCAGCGCTTCGGGCCATGAGGCTCTTTTCTGTGTTCTTTGCGCACACATAGAACACAAAAGAACACAGAGAAACAGCCGAAATCTGGAAAAGTGCTATATTTCCGGCTTTGATCTTAATGACCTTCGCTGTAATTCGCTTTAGCTAGTTTCGGGGAGTTCTTGCATGCTTAATTCTCTTTTTGTGCGGCTTGGTGCGCATCGGCGCATCCTCTTTACGTTACTTGCCTGTCTTGTTCTCGCGTTGCTGGTGTTGACGCTGCTGCCCTCGCGGTCACGCGCGAAGCAGCAATCCACGAATCGCGGCAAGAGCTCGCGTCCGCGGTTTAAGCCGGGCGAAGTGCTGGTTCGTTATCGCAACGAGTCGACGGCCCAACGCAAAACCGGCAAGGTTCTGATGGCCGCGAGAGATGGCCGCCAGATCGCCGCGCAGGTTGAGCGTTTCGACGGCGCCGACCTCGTTCCGGGATTGCGTCTCGTGCACGTCGCCGCTGCAGACACGCTCGCCGCTGTCGCTGCTTTGCGAAACCAGCCTGACGTTCTTTACGCAGAACCAAATTACATCCTGCACGCTGCGGTCGTTCCCAACGACACGCACTTCGTGGCAGGACGGCAATACGCGCTCGCTAAGATCGGTGCACAGCAGGTTTGGGACAATTTCACCACCGGAAGCTCGAGCGTCGTCGTCGGCGTTGTCGATCAGGGCATCGACATCGCGCACCAGGATCTGGCAGCCAACATTTGGACCAATCCCTCGCCGGGCGCAGTCGGTGGTGGAATAACCGGCGACCTGCACGGTTACAACTTTGTCGATAACAACGGAACAGTCTTCAGCAATTCCGATTTGGAGAGTCACGCGAGCCACGTTGCGGGAATCATCGGCGCGGTTGGTAACAACGGTCTCGGAGTAACGGGAATCAACTGGACCGTCCGCCTGATGTCGCTGAAGTTTCTCGACGCCGAAGGTTTTGGCGGCACTGCCGATGCAATCAGGGCGTGCAATTACGCGAAACAGATGCGCGATCTGTGGATCTCGAGTGGCAACACGCAGGGCGCGAACGTCCGCGTGCTGAATGCGAGTTTTGGCGGCGGAGCATTTGCGCAGTCGTTTCAGGATTCAATCAACGCGCTCAATACGTCTGGAATTCTGTTTGTCGCCGCGGCAGGCAATGTCGATAACGGCACGAGAGAACCTAACAACGACCTCGTTCCGCAGTTTCCGGCGAACTTCGCCGCGCCGAATATCATTTCAGTGGCGGCAACGGACCCAGTCGACGCAATTCCTGACTTTTCACATTTCGGTGCGACCACGGTCGACCTCGGCGCGCCCGGTGAATCCGTTCTGAGTACGACGCCTCCCTGTTCGAACCCGGGTCCATTCCCGTTCTTCCCGTGCGATCCCGATTTTCCATCCAACCCGACACCGACGCAGGACACTTACTCGTTCTTCAGCGGCACGTCGATGGCCACGCCGCAAGTATCCGGCTCAGCGGCATTGCTGTGGGCACAAAATCCAAACCTGAGCGTCGCGCAGGTGAAGAGTCTTCTGCTTTACAACGGCCAGGTTCAGTCGTCTTTGGTGAACAAGTCACTCACTGGACGTCGCCTGCACGTAGGCAACAGTTTTCAGTCGCTTCAGGAAGCGGATGCAGTTGCACCGGGAACGGTTAGCAATCTCCAAATCACGTCGCAGACTGGACGCACGGTTAATCTGAGCTGGAACGCGTCCGGTGACGATGGAGCGGCGGGCGGTTCCGCAGCGCTGTATGAAATAAATTTCGTGGATGGTGGCACGAGCGCCGTGATTCCATTGAAGGGCGTTGTGCCGTTAGCTCCAGGCGCGCTTCAAACTACGCCGGTCACAATCCCGTATCGACATACCTCGGGCACGATTCGAGTGCGCGAGTTTGACAACAAAGGAAACGAAGGAACCGCGGCGAACATTGCTGTGTCAGTCCCGGTGGTCTCAGGCGATCCGTACACGACCAGTGTCGGTAGTGCTGCCGCTCTGACAACCGGAGGCAACCTCGTTGATATCGATGGTGACGACCGCTACGTCGACCAGTTGTTACCGACCGGCTTTTCGTTCCCGTTCTTCGGGCAGAACTTCACCGAATTAACAATCTCTTCGAACGGCAACCTCTATTTTTCTGATCCGCCACTGCGCCAGTTGCCGCCGGGAAACCTGGACGTCGCCGACGATCCGCCGGGTTCTCCACGACAACTCGCCGGTTACAAGATGATTGCCGGTCTATGGGAAGACATCGATCTGAGGAAATCAGAGCGCGCTGACGCCGGAGTTTATATTGTTCAACCGAGTGCGTCGCGACTGATATTTCGCTGGCAAGGCGTGCCGTGCAATTTCGACGGCAACGTTTGCACCGGCGGCGCTCCGATCAATTTCGAAATCGAACTCAACACCAACGGCACGATCAAGACCCGTTACGGCTCGGGAAACCAGACGATATTTCCGACTGTCGGAATCAGTGGCGGCGATAACGATCCTTACGTGATCGCTTCGCACACTTCCGAAGAAACGCCGATCAACCTGACGAATGCGGGAGAAGTTACATTTGCACCGCAATCTGCCGTCGCCAACACCGTGCAACTCTCGCAAGCGGCGTTCAGCGTTAGTGAAGCCGCAGGCACGCTCAACATCAACGTCACCAGAAGTGGAAGCACGTCCGGCGCCGCGTCAGTCAACTTTGCAACGACTGATAATTTTGGCGCGAACTGTAGTCAGGCGACCGGCCAGGCCGCGGCAAATTGCGACTACAACACGGCAGGCGCAACGTTGCAATTCGCGCCTGGCGACACGACTAAGACGATTCAGTTGTCGATCGTCAACGACGGCTACGTCGAAGGCAACGAGACCTTCACATTGGCTTTGAGCAACCCCACCGGAATGACTTTGGGATCACCGGCGACGACGACGATCACGATTACTGACAACGATGCGACGGCCACCAATCCGTTCGACGACAACGCCTTCTTCGTGCGGCAGCAGTATCTCGACTTCCTGTTCCGCGAACCCGATCCGGGTGGCTTTAACGGCTGGTTGAATCTGCTGAACAACTGCCAGCCAAACCAGGGTGGACTCGGATCTGATCCGAACTGCGATCGTGTACAGGTCTCGTCAGGGTTCTTCCGTTCGACGGAGTTTGGCGAGCGTGGTTACTGGAGCTACCGCTACTACCACGCGGCGCTCGGGCGCCGGCCGCAGTTCGCGGAGTTTGTGCCTGATATGCGACGGTTGGGTGGGTTCCTGACTGCCGACCAACAGGAAGCTGCGCGCGCAGCGTTTGTGGCTGACTTCATGCAGAAGCCGGAGTTTCTCGCCATCTATGGCGGGCTGACTGACGCGGCCCACGCCGCGCAGTTCATTGCGAAGCTCGAGGAGAAGGCGGAGGTTACGTTGCCGGCAACGACGACGACGCTCCCGGGGCAGCCGCCACAGTACGGCCGCCAGGAGCTCATCGATAAGATGGCGACGGGTCAGTTCACTGCGGCGCAAACACTGCGGGCGTTTATCGAGCAGAAGGTCGTGTTTGACCGGTTCTTCTTCCGGGCGTTCGTGGCGATGCAGTACTTTGGGTACTTGTTGCGCGATCCTGAAGACGCGGGATACAACGACTGGGTGGACGTGCTGACGAACGGCCGCGGGCCCATTCCGCCCGGCGACTTCCGTCACCTGATCTTCGGGTTCGTTTGGTCGGTCGAGTACCGCCAAAGGTTTGGACCATAGAAAACGGTTGCCACAAAAAGGCACAAAAAGTCACAAAAAGGATTTTCCTTTTGGTTTTTACTTGTGTGCTTTTTGTGCCTTTTGTGGCCATTAATCGATGAGGATCGGACTCGACGGTATCCCCCTGGCTTCGCGGAAGACAGGTATCGGTCACTACACCCTCGAGCTCGCTCGTGCACTTGCTAAACTCGCTCCGAATGATGAGTTCGAACTGCTGTCGCCAGTCCGGTTCGTCTCGTCGCTCGAACATTCCCCGCCAAACCTTCGCCAGGTAGAAGCTGCCCGGCGAAGGTTTTGGTTTATTGTCGGCCTTCCCCTTTACATTCGCCGCCACTCTTTAGCGCTGTTCCACGGTACAAATTATGAGATCCCGTGGTGGAACGAGTGTCCGGCGATTCTCACGATTCACGATCTATCGCTACTGCTGCATCCCGAAACTCACGAGAGCCACCTCGTTCGACGCGCCCGCTATCGTCTGCCGCTGATGGCTCGCTGGGCGACTAGGATCATCACGGCGACCGAGTTCATCAAGAAAGAGGTCTCGGAACATCTGAAGATCGACACGGAGAAGATTGCCGTGACGCCTTACGCGCCGCGTCGCAGCTTTCGTCCGGTCGAGCCTGGCGACACCGAGCAGACGCGGCTGCGTTTGGGCGTCGAGGACGTGTTCATCCTGTTTGTCGGCACGATCGAGCCGCGCAAAAATCTGATTACACTGTTGCGCGCTTTCTCAGAGATCCTGAAAAACACGGATCTTCGCCCTCAACTCGTCATCGCAGGGCAGGAGGGTTGGCTGGTAGGGGAAACGCTGAACTACGTTCACAGCGAGGGTCTGAGCGACCGCATCAAGTTTACGGGATACGTCACAGACGCGGAGCTGCGGGCGCTGTATGCGTCGTGTGCGGTTTGTGTTTACCCGTCGCTTTACGAGGGATTCGGATTACCGCCACTGGAGGCTATGGCGTGCGGAGCGCCCGTCATTACGAGCGACGTACCGAGCCTGACGGAAACAGTCGGAAAGGCCGCGCTCCTGGTGCCGCCAAAGGACGTACAAAGGCTAGCCCAGGGCATCGTGGAGATGCTTCGCGACGAAGAGCAGAGAACTCACTTTTCTCGTGTGGGACTCGAGCGCGCGTCGCAGTTTACGTGGGAACGGACGGCGGATTTGACGATGGATGTCTATCGCGAAGTAGTCGTAAAAGAGTTTCCCCGCAAAGGCGCAAAGGCGCAAAGGAAGACTTGATTCTTCTTTGCGCCTTTGCGTCTTTGCGGGGAAAAGATCTGTACTTGCTAGAACTTCTCTCGATACTCAACCGACCAGACGAAGCCGAATATCAAGTGCCTGAAATCGCCTGGAGGTATTGGGCCGCGGCCGTTCGTCAGAACGTCGACCCAATCGTTGTATCCCAAATCTTCAGGGTCGCGGTTCAGGTAGCCAAAGTACTGCATGGCCACGAACGCCTTGAAGAAGAACGCGTCGAACACGGTCTTCTGCTCGATAAACGCGCGCAGGGTTTGTGCTGCCGTAAACTCGCCGTTCGCCATTTTATTGATGAGCTCCTGGCGACCGTACTGCGGTGGCTGACCCGGCTGCGTCGTGGCTGTCGCCGGCAAAGTCACACCTGACTTCTGTTCAAGCTTCGCGATGAATTGCGAAGCGTGGCCAGCGTCGGTAAGTCCACCATAGATACTCGTGAACCCCGTACGACCCATAAAATCGGCAATAAAAGCGGCTCGACTTGCCTCCAACTGCGGCGCTGTCTGGTTACCAGTCAACCGTCTCAGGTCAGGTTTCCACTGCGACAGCAGCGGTCTGACGCCGAGCGGACCGTGGTAAAAGCGATAGATCCAGTAGCCGTTGTCGGTGAACTCGGTCGAACGGAAGAAGCCGGACGACACCTGGACGCGGTCGCAGTTTTCAGGAGATCCCAGTCCGCCTTTGGCCGGCCCGCAGTTGTTCAGCACGTTCAACCAATCGCTGAATCCGCCGCTGTCCGGCATGCGAAGGAGAAAGTCGACGTATTGCTGGAAGACAAAATAATCGTTGTCGTCAAAGGTCAGCACCTGGTTTGTACCCGGGCGCAACCTCAACGGCTTCACTTTGATGTTCCCGTAAAATAACTCGGAGGGAAGGTTTGGATCATCGGTTTGAATGCGCAGCGTCGGGGGACTCTGGGCCAAAACAACGTTGGCTGCGATCACAATCGTAACGACTATCGCGAATAACTTCATTTCCGGCTCCTTGAACGTGAATCGACGGTAAAATTTGTGAGGCGCAGGTTTTTACCTTGGGGCGACTGTCGCTCAGGACTACGCTATTCCCAAGCGTGGCTGATTATAACGACCTGTTCTCTCGCTAGTCAACGCAATGGTCATACTGACCGACTCTGTGTAATCTGTGGTCGGTTTCCGAAAGCCCCATGTCACCTTTAGACGCCTCGAAACGCTCTACGGTCCAGATTATCCTCGTCATCGCAGTTGGGCTACTGTGCTTGTGGCAGTTTCATATACCGCAATTCGCGTCGAATTTCGATACGTTTCCCGGCGACCGCGGCGACGCGAGGCTCGTCGCCTACCTCATGGAACACTGGTACCGCGTGTTCCAGGGGTTAGCGAGTTGGCGCTCACCCGCGATGTTCTATCCAGTCGAGGGAGCGATTGGTTATGCCGACCTGGTATTCGGTTATGGAGTCGTTTACTCGGTTTTTCGGACAGTCGGGCTCGGGATCTTCGAAGCGGCCGAGTTAACGATCATCCTTTTCAACTTCCTCAACTATCTCGTCTGTTTCATCCTGCTCAACAAAGTCCTGCGCTTTAACTTGTTTGCCGCGATTGCGGGTGCTGCGTTCTTTGCGTTCAACAGTCCGAAGCTCGTGCAGATGGGACACTCGCAACTACAGCCGATCTGGTTTCTGCCACTCGCGATCATCGGCATTGTTCTCCTCGTTCAGAAACGAGAGACGCTCACGCAGAAACAAGCGTTCGGACTCATTGCTCTGTCGGCGCTCTCGCTCGCGCTCCAGTTGCTGACCGGTTTTTATCCCGGTTGGTTCTTCATATTCTGGTCGGCGTTGTTTCTGATCGTGGCTCTGCTTTTCACGCAGACGAGAAATTTAGTTTTCGATGTGGTGAAAAGATTTTGGCCTGCGATGGTATGCGGTGTCGCTCTCTTCCTGGTTGCGCTGATTCCTTTTGTCCTGGCGTATCTGCCGATCTTCAAATCTGCCGGCGCTCGTTCATACAAAGAGACGCTTGTTTTGATCCCGGTGGGCTGGTCGTTACTGATGATGGGTCATCGAAACTACTTGTGGGGAACCCTCACTTCCGCGCTCAATGCGGATCAATCGATTAGCGCTGAGACGCATATCGGAATCGGTCTCGTTCCAACGCTCGCGTGGGCGGCGCTGGTTGTATTCGCTTTGATTTATCTCTGCGGCCCTCTGCGTATCTCTGTGCTCTCTGCGTTAGAAACAGATCCAACGCGGAGACCGCAGAGATACGCAGAGGGTCGCAGAGAAAACCTCCTACTACTTTCACAATTGATTATCGCGACCTGTCTGGTCTACTTACTTGGACTCAGATACTGGAACGACTTCAGCCCGTGGCAGTTTGTTTACGCTTACGTGCCCGGGGGGCAGGTGGTTCGGGCCGTCGCACGTTATGCACTTATGCTCGCGCTCCCGATGTCGATCGCATTCGCATTCCTCATCGACAGGATTTCACGGCGAACACACTCGAGGGTTTTGTTGGTCGTGCTCTTTGTGTTGACGGCGTTTGGCATCGAGGAGCAGTTTGCGCGTAAGGAGGGTTCTGGAGGCTTTTCGATCTCGGCGGAGAACCGATATTTGAACCGCCTTGCGCGGTCGTTGCCCGACAACTGTTCGTCGTTTTACGTCGGCCTGGACCCGCCGGCGCTTCATCCTCAATTGGAATATCAACTCGACGCGATGCACGTCTCCGTCATGAGAGGCGTGCCGACGCTGAATGGTTACAGTGGGAGCCTTCCTGCGAACTTTGGTTTGTATGAGGTGGAGGATCCGCAGTATGAGAATAACGTTAAGCAATGGATCGACGACCACCGGATAAACGGCAATATCTGTCGCTTGTTCATCGACGAACCGCGAGGATTTAAAAACCTTGAAGACCCGAAGTTTTTTATTCGCCAGATGTATCTGGATATCTTGCGACGTGAACCTGACGCGCCGGGCTTGCAGTCGTGGTTAACACAGCTCAATAACTCTCCGCGTCAGGTCAATAAAAACTCGGGTCGCGTGAGTTTATGTTTCGAGTTTTTGGATTCGTCCGAGTTTCGTGAAAGAGGTGGTTTTGTTTTGCGTCTTTACCTGGTGGCGCTCGGGAGGCCTCCGCGGCGCGAGGAGTTTATTCGAGATCATGATGCGATCTTCAGCTTGTCGTCCGCTGAACAGGAATTGAAAAAAGACGCGCTGGTCGCTCAATTTGTGCAACGATCAGACCTGGTGCCGGCGCTCGAATCGAAAGACAAAACACGTGCGCAAGTGCTGCGCGCACTTGTCGACGATCCGCAAACCGTCAGCGCTTTTCGAAATCACGTGTTTGTGCTGATGCAGTTTTTCGCGAACCTGGCACGCGATCCCGAGCAGTGGGAATATGAGGATCGATTAAAGACACTCAACGCCACGGGCGATTATCGCCAGTTAATCTTCGACTTCCTCTACTCCGTCGAGTACCGAAAACGCTTTGGTTATGTGGACTAAGATTTTTGTGTATTTTTGTGCTTCTTTGTGGCTTTATATGGTTTTGAGGCAAGGTTAGTAATTTATGTCTACTGTGAAGCCTGAGTACCCCGACTGCCTTTCAGTTGTCATACCTGTGTACAACGAGGAAGCCTCACTCGCGGAGGTGGTGCGTAAGCTCCTGTCTCTTCCACACCTCCTGGAAGTCATTATCGTCGACGACTGTTCCACGGATCGCAGCGCTGAAGTCGCGCGCGAGCTGAGCAAGGCTGAACCGCGTGTCCGACTCGCGCAACAGAAGAAAAATTCAGGCAAGACCGCGGCGCTCCGCCTCGGGTTTTCGCTTACTCAGGGAGACATCGTCATCGTCCAGGATGCGGACCTCGAGTATGACCCTGAGGAGATTCCGCTCGTGATCAGGCCGATCCTCGAAGGCCATGCTGATGTTTGTTTCGGCTCTCGCTTTTTAGTGAGGCGGGCGACGCGAGTTTTGTATTTCTATCACTACGTCGCAAACAAGTTTCTCACCTTCACTTCAAACCTCTTCACCAACCTGAACATGACCGACATCGAAACCGGTTACAAAGCCTTTCGCGGCGACATCATCCGCAACATGGTGATCGTTTCGAGCGGCTTCGGTTTTGAAGTCGAAGCCACTGCGAAGGTCGCAAAGCTTGGTTGTCCGATTTACGAAGTGCCGATCAGTTATTACGGCCGCACGTATGAAGAGGGAAAGAAGATCGGCGTGAGGGATGGACTGTTGGCGTTATGGCTCATCTTCAGGTTCAACCTCTTCTGTCCAGTGTCGTCCGCCTATCGCGAACTACCAGCCGCGCGCGTGCCAGGCGCCCACCAAATCGTAGACACAAATGTCTGAGAAGCATGGTTACGCCGGCAAAGACCTCGAGGCGATGTCGTTTGCCGTCAATTACCATCGCTGGATTCTGTCGATCTTCGCACCGTATCTAGGTTCGAGAGTCGTCGAAGTCGGCGCGGGCACCGGTTCGTTCTCGGAGTTGTTGTTAGAGCGGCGCTTGGAATCGTTGTCGCTGGTGGAGCCCTCGACGGCGATGTATCAACAGCTTTGCCGCCGCCTGGGAGAGTCGCAAAATGTGAAGACATACAACGACATTTTCGAGAACGTTGCCGAGCGGATTCGATCAGCGGAACGCCCCGATTCGATCATCTACGTCAACGTGCTCGAGCACATTGCCGACGACGAGCATGAGTTGAATGTGATCAACAAGACGCTCGATGTGGGTGGAAGGATTTTTATATTCGTGCCCGCGTTGCGTTGGTTGCACGGGAGCTATGACAGGGCGATCAATCACTTTCGGCGCTACACGCGGACCGAGCTCGAGAAGAAGTGTGTTGCGTCGGGATTTAAAGTGATTGAGTCGAGATATTTTGATCTGCTCGGCGTGCTGCCGTGGTGGGTCAAGTACAAAGTGCTCCAGTCAAACAACATGGAACCCGGCGCCGTGCGGTTCTACGATCAGCGCGTCGTCCCCATCGCGCGAACGTTGGAGTCGAGTGTCACGCCACCCATCGGTAAGAACGTTCTCCTGATCGGAGAAAAACTCTGAAACGCCGAAGGCGTTCGCTAATTTCAGCCCAGGGGTTCGAGCGAAGCGAGAACCCTGGGTAAGCAATTTAAAAATTGGTCCAACCCTGAAAGGGTTCGCCAACTGCCAAACCCTTTCAGGGTTTCCGTGGTTTTCGTTTCTATTCCCAGGGTTCTCGCTTCGCTCGAACCCTGGGCTGAAATTAGCGAACGCCTTCGGCGTTTTTGACGAGTTCGAGTAACGCGTCGCGGACGCGGTCGCGGGTGAAGCGCGCGAGGACGTAATCTCTTCCGAGGTCGCCCATCACGGCGAGCTTGCGGTCGTCGTGCAATAACTCGCTCAGCGCGGCGGCGAAGGTTTCATAGTCGCCATACACTCGCCCCGCCCCACTCGTGTTCACGTGGTCCACCAGCACTTCGCTCACGCCGCTCGCCAGCACCGGTGCACGTTGCGCCATCGCCTCGAGCGTCACGATACTGAAGCTCTCATTCCCCGAGGGCATCACAAACATCTTCGCGCCCGCCATCAAACGAAGCTTCTCCTCATCATCCACAAACCCGCGAAAATCAATGTCAGGATGCGACGGCACCGGCATATCATCTTTACCCGTGATCAGGAGTCGCAGATCTGACGGATGCTGTTTCTTGTACTCGATGAAGTAATTGAATAGCTCGATGCACCCTTTGTTCGGATCGACGCGCCCGCAATAAATCAGGTACGGATTTTCAAGCCGCGCCGGTTCGCGACTATCGGTGTCGAGACTCATCGCCACCACCTGTCCCGGCAGCTCGCCCCAAAGCTTTACGCCGACAGCCTGCTCAGCTTTCGTTAGCCACACGATCGATCGCGCCCGATGAGCAGCGTACTTAAACGCCGACAAGTAAGCCGTCATCTCGTCGTGAAGCGTCGGCGCGAGCAGCGCGGTGTGCTTCGGAACCTGAAAGATTCCGAAATAGCTCGTCGGGTAAAGATAAGTCGTGAAGATGATCGCTTTGTAATCAGACTGTCGCTCCCGCAGAAACTGAAGCAGCGGTTCGGAGTACGGTCCCTGAGTTCTAATGAACTCCTCCTGAAGCGCGATGCTCCACGGCAGACGTCGCGAACGCTTGCCCGTACCTTCTTCGAGTTTCAGGTTACGACCGAAATCGTTGCCGAGCTTTTTAAACAGCTTGCCCCAATGCGGAATGCGCCCAATCGTTACTGCAAAGCGGCGGATCGTAACGCCTTCCCGTGTTTCTACTCCCTCGGGCAGCGCATTGGCCCAATCACGAATGTCGATTGCGGTAGTCGTAAGAATGTCGACCTGATAATCGTTCTTCAGCAACATCGCATAGTGCCACGCGAGCGACTCAGATCCGCCCACGACTGTTTCGTGGCAACGCTGAACGACGATTGCGATCCTGTTCATATCAGCCCGCCCTGCCTCAAAGCGCCAATAAAAGTCTCTGCGATGCGCTCGTTGCTGAAGTACTCCTGATATCTTTTGCGCCCCAGCAATGCGAGCTCGGCGCTGACGTGTTCATTCTGGTCGAGATAGTTGATCGACTCCGCCAGGAGGTAAGGATTACGTTCTTCCCACACGAGCCCTGCTTTACCCACCGTTGCGGGAATCGCCGAAGACTCACATGCAATGATCGGCACCTTCAACGCCATCGCCTCGACCAGCGGGACGCAAAAACCCTCGTGATGGCTGGTCAACATGAAGAAGTCGCAAGCCAGGTAATACGCTTTGAGCTGTGCATCAGGGACGGCGCCCGTAAAGATCACCGAGTTGCCGATCGCGAGGTCCGCCGCGAGTTGACGAAGCGACAGCGAATAACCTGAGAGTTGCACCGCTTCCTTGCCGACGAAAAACAGTCGTGCGTACCTGTTGTACTCGCGACGGTAAGTTGCGAGCGTCTCGATCAAGGAAGCATGACCTTTATTCGGCGCGACACGCCCGACCATCAGAATGTTGATGTCGTGGGTCACAAACTGATCGAACACCTGCGTATCAGGCGCGATTGCCTCGAGGCGATCGATATGGTGGAACGGCGCGACCACGAAGCACCTGGAGCTGTCGGCGCCCTCCTGGATCAACTCCTGCGAGTTGTATTCAGAGTCAGAAAGATAAAGATCGCAGTTTGCACGCGCGATGTCTTTGATCTGTTGTCGCCCCGATCGACATACATGCTCGTAGTCAGTGCTGAAGCCAACGAAGAATTCCGGCGGCGTGATGTTGTGGTACTTGAGAACCTTTCGACACTTGAGTTCCTGAAGCAGCCTGAGCCCGATATTCCAGCCCATCGAGTAGTGATAGATCAAAATATCGTCCGGCTTTGACAGGAAGTCTTTGATTTTTCCCGACGGTGAAACGTCAAGGCTGGTGAGGTTTTCATTTGCGAAGAGACGCGCATCGTATCCGCTCTTCTTCAGCACTTCGTGCATGCCGGAGATGTCGTTACTGATGGCGTCGGCTGTACTGAGAGTTGGTGTCAGCAGTGCGATTCGTGGCAAGTTTCCGATCTCCTACCACGCCTTGCGCGCGATCACCGAATAGTCTCTCGGACCGTAAAACCACAGGTTCAACTGCTCAGAGCCTTCGCATTCGCGGAAGGGGCCGTCGTCAATCGGGTGAAGAAACTGCAGGCCCAGCTCGACGAAACCTTTTTCGCGCAAAACAAACATGAGCGTGTGCGGATTGACAGGTTTGTGATGAGTGGGATCGGCGTAGAAATTGCACGCGGCAACGACGATGTTTTCCGGGCTTGGCGTTTCGATAAACACCTTGCCACCGGGCTTCAGCGTGCGTTTGATCTCGTCGAGTAAGCGAAAAAGTTTGTCGGCGTTCATGTGTTCGATCAAATGGAATGCGGTGACGAGATCCAGACTGTCGTCAGGCTGCTGGCCCAGGTAGACCATTACGTCGCCGTGCGTGACGTCGAAGCCCTCGTTGCGGGAACGCTCGGCAAAAACTTGGTTGACTTCGACTGCGTGTGGTTTGAAACCTTCTTTGCGCAGGAGGTGAAGCCAGTCGCCGCGACCGCTGCCGAGATCGAGGATCTTGCTATCGACATTTAGCTCCTGAAGGAACGGCAAATAATATCTTAAACGCTCTTCGACCTCTTCAGGACTGCCGCGAAACTCCTCTTCAAAAGCCGCGTAGAGCTCGTCCCACTCATGATTCTCGACTGGATATTTTTCCTCGCAAAGACGTAAAGGCGCAAAGGAAGAGTTCTCGCTTTGCGCCTCTGCGTCTTTGCGAGGAAAACCAAGACTTCGTTCCGCGGATCTTACGTCGCTCGCCAACTCGCTGACTTGTTGACGAGTTCGCACCAGTGTTTGCGAGAGATTCTTGACGCGATCTTCGACGTGTAAGAGCAGCCTCTCCGCGTCGCCTAATCTTTCCTGTTCACTCAGGATATGCGGTATCACCCTTTCATTCACGGAAGCCTCGAGCGCCTGCACCTGGTTGATCAGGTTTGCTCGATCCTGACGTTCCTGGAGGTCTTTCTCGTCGGCACGTTGTCGCTCGTTGACGTACTCGTTGATTTCGTTAACGTAATCGGCGGTGGCTAACTGTTGGGCCACGATGTATCCCTGAAATTGTCTCTGGCTCCGAATCATCGACGGCAGTCGCACCAACGCAAGCAGCAGTTGCAGCACGTAACCCAGGATCGGGATTCGCTCGAGAGTGCGAATCGTCGCCGGCAATTGCAAGCCGTTGATCGTAACGCCGTTGGCCTTGCCCTCGTCCGAATACCGCAAGCTCGCGAGGATGTCGATCTTATTGAAGGCGCCGCTCTGAAGCAGCCCGAGGTTGTGAAGAAATCCGGCCTCGTCCGGCTCGCGCTTCAGAATCGCGCGATACGCGTACCTCACGAAATCGCGATCGTGATACTTCAAAAGGTCGTTGACGTGGTAAGTCTCGTTGCCGTGAAACACGAACTCCGGTGAGAGACTAAGTGGCTCGCGCTGCTTTCTTAGCTGGAAATGCTGGAGCAAGACGTCGGGAACGCGCGCGTGGTTGGCGCCGGTATCGAGATTGGGATGCTTCTTTGAGGCAGCATCTCTGATCGTGTTCATCAACTGATCGACGTCCAACTCGGGGCTCATATTAGTGTTCGGTCTCTTAAAGTAGCCGCAGATCTGCGGCACGTGGCGGTGCCGTCGAGATTTGCGACCCCTTCCATCGGAGTCGCGCTTACGGTCTGAAAGAATAGCGTACCATCGAGCCAGTCGAAGCTGATCGCGTCCACGCTGTGTACTGCAACCGCGATCGAGTAGTTGTCAGGCGCGAGCCAGCAGTTGAACGAGAAGCTCGCCTCGATGATCTCGCCGGGTTCGACTGGTCCAATGCCGGCGTGCTGGATGTCGGTATTGGTGCCGTACAAGTGAATGCCGTGACGATTGCGAATCAGAAATCCAAACACCGGTTCCTCGACTGCTTTGTGAAACACGACATGCATGCGCAAGAACAGTTGTTCACCAGTCTCGACTATCTCGACTCGCTGGCGCGACGTGTCGAGTAGTTCGATTCCGATCACTTCGGCGTCGCCGTTGCCGTGGCGGAAAGTATAACGAGGCGCGTCAAAAGCGTCTTCGACTGTCGACACCTCGCCGGCAGACGGCGCGGTTTTGGCATACTCCGTTTCGCGCGCCATGATGATCTTTTGATAACGATTCAGCACTTCACTTGGCGTCCCGTCAGCTTCCATGCGGCCGCCGTTCAAAAGGATTGCGCGCGAGCAGAGTGCGCGAACTGCGCCCGGGTCGTGTGAAACGAAGAGAATCGTGGTCCCGTTTTCCTGCATCTGTTTGATGCGACGCGTGCAGCGATGCTGAAACACGGCGTCGCCGACGGCGAGTGCTTCGTCGATGATGAGTACTTGAGGCGAGACGGCGATTGCGGCTGCGAATGCGAGCCGGATGTACATGCCGCTCGAGTACGTCTTGAGCGGTTGGTAGATGAAGTCTCCGATCTCTGCGAAGCTTGTGATTTCCGGAAGTAAGCTTTCGGTTTCGCTTTTCGAGAGGCCCATCAACGCGGTGTTCATGAAGATGTTTTCGATCCCGGTGAACTCCGGATTGAATCCGGCTCCGAGCTCCAGCAGGGCCGCTACGCGACCTTCCAGCGAAACAGAACCGTGAGTGGGTTCGAGTGTTCCCGTGATGATTTGCAGGAGCGTGGATTTGCCGGAACCGTTTGGACCAATGATACCTGTTGTGGTGCCGGCTTCGACTTCGAAAGTAATATCTTTGAGCGCCCAGAACTCGCGATGAGCCTTCCAGCGGCCGCGCGTCAGAGTTTCTTTGAGTCGATCGGCGGGCCGGTCGTAGATCCGGTATTGCTTTGATACCGCTTCGACGCGAACTGCAACAGGCATGGTTTTTCAGGATAATCTGAACTTCAGTATTCTTCAATTCCAGCGGTGCGATATCAATAACGCCGAAGGCGTTCGCTAATTCCAGCCCAGAACTTCGGAATCTTCAATGGTGGTTAACGCCGAAGGCGTTCGCTAATTCCAGCCCAGAACTTCGGAATTCTTCAATGGTGGTTAACGCCGAAGGCGTTCGCTAATTCCAGCCCAGGGTTGGAGCGCAGCGACAACCCTGGGAACCAAGGACATAACAGAATTAACGCTGAAAGCGTTAGGCCTGTGCGCGAATAACCCTTTCAGGGTTGAAACGAATGGTGGTTTACGTTACCCAGGGTTATCGCTGCGCGCTAACCCTGGGCTGGAATTAGCGAACGCCTTCGGCGTTATCGTCGGAATTCCGGCATGCTGGAATTAGCGAACGCCTTCGGCGTTATCGTCGGAATTCCGGTATGCTTGCGAACGGCGGGGGTTCTGCTTAAAATGGCCGTTCTTTAATTCCGGCTCAGCTCCCCGAGGGCATCTAATCTGCTCGTACCTGCGTCTTTATTGCGGAGGAATTCGTGAAGCAAGTTTTCTGGTTCTTGTGCGCCAGCATCGTGCCTGCGCTGATCGGTGGCTCGTTCGCCTCCGTCGCGGCCCAAACTTCAACTCCAACGCCGGACCCGTTTACCGTCCAAGTCACTTCAACCGCTCCAGGTTTCAACATCACGATCGGCGACACCAGCGCCAATGGCCGCTTCGTCGTTTTTGTTTCAAACGGCAACCTGGCAAGTGAGCCCAGCAATAGAAACAATTCCGACGGCAATCGCGAAATCTTTGTGTACGACTACGCTCAGCGTCGCGTTTTCCAGATAACGAATACCAGGAACGTTCCCAATCCGACGCCGACACCAAGTCCAACGCCGACGCCCACTCCAACGCCAACGCCGAGTCCGACGCCGACACCGAGCCCTTCACCAACTCCGTCTCCCACACCTGCTGTTCCATCGCTGGTGAAGATCGAGATCGACAACCGGTCTCCCGTGATCTCTTACGCGCCGGCGCTGTCAGGCGGCACACGCGTCTACACGATTGTTTTCAGTTCCAACGCGCCCAATCCTGGAAACTACCAGGGCACCGAAACCGATGCTGATGTGGCAACGGGGTTCAACTCGGAAATCTGGACCTATACGCTCCCGGCAGTGGCCGATGTCGATCTGACATTAGGAACCGATCTACCGTTGGAAGATCTTAGTTTAGGCAGTTTCGATCACATTACAGATACACCTGCCAGTCGACCAACGAGACCAGGTTCGCTGCTCGCATCTCCGTTCTTCGCAGACGACAATCGCGAGCCGGCGATTTCCGACAACGGCAATATCATTGCCTTCATTTCTACTCGTAACGCGTTTTCGGGCGCCACTAACAACGACGGCAATCCCGAGCTGTTCTTTTACGACGTTGGGAGCGACACGTATACGCAGGCCACCAACACTCAGGACACCAACCCGGCCATTGGACTAGTTTTTCAAAGTAATCCATCTCTGTCTGCGGATGGCTTGACAGTGGCATTCGAGTCCACTGCCAACCTGGCCACCAATAACACCGACGGCAATGCGGAGATCTTTCTCGCGAACTTCGGCGGTGGTGGGTTGAGCAACATTCGCCAAGTCACTCGCACGCTCAACGGCAATACAGCCAATGCAAATGTTTTGAGTTCGGGTCGCAGGCTGAGCCGAAATGGCGGGCTGCTCGCGTTCGAATCTCGGGCCACTGATCCGAAGGCGAATGCGGCTGTCACTAACGTCGCTCTCGGGTTGTTCGTTTACACGGTGTCGAGTGACACGTTCGTAGAGATCGGCACTCGTCAGACTTTAGCCGACTTCATCCGGTTCCCAACTTTTACCGACTACGACAGCTCACTCGCACCATCAACCCTGATCTTTACGTCGCAATTGAACTTCCGTGCCGATGGGACAGTGCCGGCGACGGCTCAGGCGTCGGAAGGTTTGAATCCACAGAATGGGGCGCAGATTTTCGCAACGTCGATCCCGGCCGGTTCGTCACAAACATTCACTCGTTTGACTAATGTGCCGCAGCAAAGCGCGATCGGTGGTATTCGACCGATACCAGCCGAAACTCGAAAGCGGATTGGTTTCGAGCTCGGCGGAATCGACCTGGGTAATGGGAATTCTGATGGATCGAGAGAAATCTTTTATCTGTTGACGCCGCAGATTACAGCGCAATCTGCCACTGCGCTCTCGTTTTTCACTGGCGCGAGCAACATGCCGGTAACGGCAGCTACGCCGCTTCCGAGCCCGACTCCCAGTCCCACGCCGTTTCCGAGTCCGGTTCCGGGCGCGCCAATCGGTCTTGCTCCCGGGGAGTTGAGCATCATTCGTTCGACGGCAGTGCTTGCCCCCGCGGACGCAGTGGCTTGTCCTACCTTTGACGCTGCGCATCCGTGTGCTTCGGAAACCAGGCGCACTCCCGCTTTACCTGTCGAACTGAATGGTGTTTCGGTGAGTATTAACGGAGCCGCCGCCGGACTCTACTCTGTGGATGCGGACAGCAAACAGATTAACTTTGTAGTCCCGATCAGTTTAACGCGGGGATTAGCAACGGTAGCAATTGCCAACGGAAACACGTTGTTGCGCGCGCCTCTGCAGATTGTTCCCGGGCAGCCGGATATTTTCACGACGAGTAACGACGAAGGCGGGCGGGCTGTCGCCTTCAACGTGACGGATCCGATGAATCGCACGCTGGAACCCTTCTCTGTTACCACCACTCCGCCCGGAGGGACGGCCGGTCCGTCAATTATCGAGCTTGATGTGACCGGAGTTCGAGGCGCGGCGACGTCGGAAATAACCGTAACGGTGGGAACTACCGCGATTACTACGATTGTGAGTGTTCAACCAAATCCGGAGATGCCTGGCTGGGACTTGATCACCTTTACCCTACCCGCATCCCTTGCAGGCGCTGGAGACGTTCCGATACAGGTGACGTTTACGAGGGTTGCCCCGGCGTTTTCTGCGGTTAGCAGGCCCGCGGCAACGGCGCCGCATATCACGATCAACTGACGCGGATGAAAGACTGACGCGGAGACGGGGCGACGCGGTGACACGGTGATTAATCTCCGCGTCTCCGCGTCTCCACGTCTCCGCGTCTCCGCGTCAGTTTTTCGGGCGATACGCCTGCCTTTCGTGCTACCATGCCGCTCGGCTGAACTCGTGTCCTCGCAGGAAAATCTAAATGCAGTTGCCGGCAGCAATAATCGCCAGTGTGGCGTTATTTCTATCTCTCGGTACCCGAGAGCGGCTGGAGATGCGTGATTCGTTCGAGTTCGAGCCTGCCGCACAAACCGTCCGCAAAATACGCTGGCCCAAAAAGACGATCCAGATTTCGCTGTCGAACTCTTTGCTCGCTCCCGGTTCGAACATCAAAGCCGATAGCGACGTCGTCGGTGCCGTGCGCCGCGCGCTTGCTCGCTGGTCCAGTCTTGCGAACATAAATTTTATCGTCACGTGGTCTTCGCTTACTTCGATCAGTCCTGCCGACGCGGGCGATGGCGTCAACCTGTTGACGGTCGCGTCTACTCCTGAGAACGAAGCCTTCAACGCCGGTGAGATGACTGGGCGCACACGCGTCTTCTTCGATCCCGACACAGGCTACATCGCCGAAGCGGACGTCAGCATCAACCCACGACCGAAAGCAGAAGACGGAACAGAGTTGCAGTTTTCAACTGACGGCACGGCCGGGACGTACGATCTCGAGGCCACTTTCACACACGAGATCGGACATCTGCTCGGGTTGGACCACTCCGCTGTCTTATCGTCGACAATGCAGAGCCGCCAGGCTTTCAATGGCACGTTCGGACTTCCTGCATTGACCGAACGCACGTTGAGTGAAGACGACCGCCAGAAGATCCGCAGCCTGTATGGAACAAGGCAGAAGCTCGGCCGGATCGAAGGCCGGCTGAGCGACAACCGCACCCCAGGTGCATTGGCGCCGCTGAACGGAGTGAACGTGTGGGCCGAGAGTGTTGCGACGGGTCGTGTGATCGCGAGTGACGTCACGGCTGAGGATGGTACGTACAAATTGGACGGCCTGGTGGCGGGTCAATATCGCGTGATGGTGTCAGCCGCGTCCGAAGCGCAGAAGTTTCGGAGTTTCGAATTGTCGAGCCAGGTCGTGGTTAAGGGTGATGGACCGACGCCGCTGAACTCGAGCCTGGTGCCGCCGCTTGCTTCTGCGCTCAATCCAAAAGTGATCGGATTGAATGCCGAACTGTCGACAGTCGCGCTGCCGCTCGCGCCAGGAAAGCGTGTGAAGATTTATCTCGGCGGCGATGGCGTCGATCAAGTGCCGGGTACGAGCATCGCCGTCAACTCGCCGTACTTCACTGTCGATCCTTCAACACTCGCGCGCGAACAGATTGCCGCACCGTTTCCCATAGTCAGTATCGACGTGCAGATCGCCCCGAATGCGCCGTTTGGCGATTACACGATCAGGCTTCAATCCAACTCTGGTGAGACTGCGTACGTGCCGGGAGCGATCACGATCGATCCGGGCGTCGTGTCGGCAGTGTCGAATCCGCTCGACGATCCGCGCTTCTTCGTGACTCAGCAGTTCGCGGATCTGGGTCGGGAACCGGATGCGTCTGCTATCGACAAACTCACCGCGCAACTCTCGCAATGCAATTCACGCAGCGACTGTTTGCGGACGCGCAAGGTTGATATTTCGACAAATTTGCTAATAGAAAATGAGCTATCGGGGACCAGCGTGTTTCTCTACGGGCTCTATTCCGTCGGGCTCGGACGCCTGCCACGATTTGCTGAGTTTGAAAACGATCGGGCGACGATTCTGAGTCAGAAGGGCGAAGTCGAAGCTCTCCGGGCTGCCCTTGCAAGTGCGTTTGTCGAGCGCCCTGAGTTCAAACGCCGGTTTCCGTCGACGATGAAGCCAGGAGAATTTGTCGACTCGCTCATCGCGTCGCTGGTCCAGAGTGCCGGCGTGGACTTCGGATCGGAAAGAGGTCTATTGATCGGTTTGTTGGATGACACTGCGAACGGTCGCGCGGCTGTTCTCACGCGACTTGCTTCAGACCAGCGCGTCGCTGACGCTCATTACAATCATGCGCTCGTGGCGTTTCAATACTTCACGCACCTGAAACGAAGTCCTGACGAGTCTGGCTTAAATGCCTGGGTGAACACGCTCGAGCGTAAGCCGCTGCGCGATCCGGACGCCGCGCGTTCGATGGTCTGCACTTTTATAAACTCCGCTGAGTATCAAAACCGCTTCGGAATGCTCGTGACCCACACCAACCGCGAGTGCAACTGACTTGATGTTATAGTTGCCGTGCTTGAAGGAAAAACTACTCTCGTATCTCGTCTGTCCCTCCTGTGAAGGAACTCTGAGTCTTTCTGTCACCCACTCCGAGGCCGGCGAGATCATGGAAGGCGAGTTGCGCTGCTCATCTTGCGCTGGTTCGTTTCCGATAACCGGCGGGATTCCGCGTTTCGCAAATCTCGAACAGGTTGAGAGTGAGAAACGCGCGACTGCTGAAAACTTCGGCTGGCAATGGCAGCACTTTACTCAGGCGGATGAAAAATACGCGGAGCAATTCCTGGGTTGGATCGCGCCGGTAACGCCGGAGTTCTTCCGCGATAAGCGTGTGCTCGAAGGAGGGTGTGGGAAGGGCCGTCACACTCAGCTCGCCGCAAGTTGGGGAGCGCGCGAGGTTATTGGCATCGATCTCAGCGCTGCGGTGGAAACGGCATTTCGCGCGACGCGTTCGTTACCAAACGTACACATCATTCAAGCTGACATTTATCGTCTCCCGCTGGCGCGCACGTTCGACTACGCTTTCTCTGTTGGCGTGCTGCATCACCTGCCCGATCCGCGTGGTGGATTTTTGTCGTTGGCTTCGAAGGTGAAACCAGGCGGACACGTGTCGGCGTGGGTGTATGGCGCCGAGAACAACGAATGGATCACGAGGTTCGTCAATCCGGTGCGCGAAAAGATCACGTCGCGAATCGATCAACGCGTGCTGCTGCAAGTGTCGAAGATTCCGGCGGCGTGCGTGTACCTCGCGACGAAGTTGGTTTATGGACCATTGAACAGAAACGGTTCTTCACTTGCCAAACGTCTCTTCTACAATGATTACTTGAGTTCGATTTCTACTTTTGGCTGGCGCGAGCAGCACACGATAGTCTTCGATCACCTGCTCGCGCCTACGTCCTTCTACATTTCTCGAGAAGAGTTTGAGACGTGGTGGCGTGATCTCGGAGCCACGGACGTGCAAATCGGCTGGCACAATAAGAATAGCTGGCGCGGAACCGGACAACTGCCGCAAAAAGACACGAAATGATCCAAACAGCACATCGCAGAATCTGGCAGCCATTGTGGCAACTTCCGAACCGTGCCGAGCTGATCTTGTCGTTCGCGAAGCGTGAACTGTCGGCGCGTTACAAGGGCTCAGCACTCGGCATCGCCTGGGCCGTGTTGACGCCGGTGGTGATGATCGCGATCTTCACTTTCATCTTCGCGGGCATCTTCGGCGCGCGCTTCGGCACAGATCACTCGAACTGGGACTACGCGCTTTACCTCTTCTGCGGCCTGCTGCCGTGGTCGATGTTTCAGGAGTCCGTGCAGCAATCTGCAAACACGATCGTGGTCCACTCAAACCTGGTCAAGCGAGTCGTGTTCCCGCTGGAGGCACTGCCGGCCGCACAGGTCTTCGCCGCGCTCGGCAATCAACTCTTCGCCACCATCGCTTTGTTGATCGCGAGCGTGATCATTCGACAGCAACTCGAGGTGACGGCGTTGTGGTTACCCGTTCTGCTGATCCCACAGCTCCTGCTTGCGCTTGGCGCGGCGTGGCTCATCGCTTCGCTCGGGGTTTTCCTGCGTGACATCGCACAAGGGGTGACACTTTTGCTGATGGCGTGGATGTACCTGACGCCCATCATCTATCCCGAATCCATCGTCCCGGAGCAATTTCGCACCTTCATCGATCTCAACCCCTTCACGTCACTGGTGCGCAGTTACCGCCACATTTTCCTCGACGGCACCGCCCCCGACTGGCGCGGCCTCGCCTACTTTACCGTCTTCGCCCTCCTCCTCTTTCTCTTCGGCTACTGGTGGTTCGCCCGCACCCGCAAGAGCTTTGCCGATGTTGTGTGACTGATCTATGATTTCAGCCTGCCCTGTTGCTCAAGGAATTAACCATGCGCAAATCGATACCCTTTATTACCGTTGTTTTTGTGTTTTTTGTGGCAGGATCGTCCGTCAGCGGACAGGAATGGACGCAGTGGCGCGGCCCGTCGCGCGATGGTTCCGTGTCTGCGAAAAATGCTCCTGCTGCATGGCCTGAATCATTGAAGAAAAGTTGGCGCGTGGAGGTTGGCGAGGGTTATTCGTCTCCCGTCGTCGCAGCGGGTCGTGCTTTTGTTCATGGCCGTCGCGACCCGGAAGAGATCGTCATGAGTATCGATCTCGCCGACGGCAAGGTCGTCTGGCAGCAGAAATACCAGGCCACTTTTCAGAAGAACCAGTACGCCGTCGAGATGGCAAAAGGACCAAACGCGACGCCGCTCGTCATCGGCAACCGCCTGTTTACACTCGGCGTCACGGCCATGCTCAACGCGTGGGACACCGCGACTGGTAAGCAGCTTTGGACCAGAGACTTTTCAAAACTGATCGATACCTCGAAGTTGTTCTGCGGTACCGCAGCTTCGCCGTTGCTGGTCGATGGACGCCTGGTGGTCCAGGTCGGCAGCGACATTCACGGCGGACAGATCCTCGGTCTCAACCCTGCAACGGGTGCGACCGAATGGGAATGGCGCGGACCTGGACCAGGCTACGCATCTCCGGTGGCAGTTGAAGTCGGTGGTCGCCAACAAATCGTGGCGATGACCGAAGGTTCGATCGTCGGTGTCGACGACAAAACGGGAAAAGAGCTGTGGTCGGTGCCGTTTCCAGACGAGTGGCACGAGAACATCACGACACCACTCTGGACCGGATCTCTTCTGATTGTTTCTGGCACACGCCAGGGCACGCACGCTTACACGTTGTCAGAGACCGGCGGAAAATGGCAGGCGACAGAGACGTGGAAGAATCCGGACGTCGCGATGTACATGAGCTCGCCAGTCTTCGGCGACGGTTTGATTTACGGTCATTCGTCGAAGAAGAAAGGCCAGTTCGTCGCGATCGATGCGAAGACCGGCGCGCTGCGCTGGACCACCGAGGGAAGAGAAGGCGAGCACGCATCGTTGTTGCTCACGCCGCAACACGTCGTATTCCTGACTAACAGTGCGAATCTGATCGTTGCGAAGCGTGGCGCTCCGGCGTTTGCGGTCGAGCGTCGTTACGAGGTCGCAGAGGCTTCAACCTTTGCGATGCCGGTGCTGTTGGGATCAAATATACTGGTTCGCGATGCGACGGGATTAATGCTACTCACATCTGGGAAGTAAGCCACCGATTACACAGACATACCCCACACAACTGCTTGAGCGCCTGATCGACGCGAGCGTCGACGGTATTTTCGCGTTCGGTCGCGACTGTCGTCTCATCTTCTGGAACCGAGCGATGCGACGAATCACAGGGTTGGACCAGGAGGAGGTGATCGGTAGGCGCGTCGTCGACGTCTTTCCTTTCATGCGCGACTCCGGAAACGAGCCGTGCGTTACCACCGTGCTCGAAGGAAGAGAAACGATTTCGGAAAATCACCCGTACGGACCTTCAGAAACCGGAGTCTTCGAATCTCACTACTTTCCCCTGCGAGGCGAAAACAACGAAATCACCGGTGGCATCGCAGTCATCACCGACATCACCGCACGCAAACACGCTGAAGAAGCAACGCACGCCGCGTATAAACAGTTGGAGTTTCACGTCGAGAGTTCGCCGCTCGCCGTCGTCGAATGGGACAGCGATTTTCGTGTCTCGCGCTGGTCCGCGTCCGCGGAAAGACTTTTCGGATGGAAGGCCGACGACGTAATCGGCAAACACGTGAACGAATGGCAATTCGTTTTTACCGACGACGTCGACGCCGTGGCGCTCGTGACCAACCGCCAACGCGAAGGCGTCGAAGTTCAGGGCGTGCAGCGCAATCGCAACTACACACGCGACGGGGCGATTCTCTTTTGCGAGTGGTACAACTCGGTGTTGCGTGACGATCGTGGAAAGCTGGTTTCGGTGCTTTCGCTGGTCCTCGACGTGACGGCGAAGCAGAGCGCCGAAGAGGAACGCGCCGCGGCGCTGGTCCGCGAACGTGACGCACGTCGACACGCCGAAGAAGCCGATCGACTAAAAGACGAGTTCCTCGCGACGCTCTCGCACGAACTCCGCACGCCGCTCACGTCCATTCTCGGATGGGCGTCGATGATCAGGAATGGCGAGGTCGAAGGAGCGAATGCATCGCGTGCGATCGAGACGATCGAGCGCAACGCACGTTCGCAAGCGAGACTGATAGACGATCTGCTCGACGTTTCTCGCATCATCACCGGCAATCTCAGACTGGATCTGCACCCACTCGATCTCGCACCGATTGTCGACGCCGCTCTCGACGCTTTGCGGCCGACTGCGGACGTCAAAGGTATTCAGCTCCAAACTCACTTCGAGCCCGAGGAGTGTTTGGTGAAAGGCGATTCGAATCGCCTGCGGCAAGTGATCTGGAACCTGCTGTCAAACTCCATCAAGTTCACACAACGCGGCGGTAGCGTTAACATTAACCTCACTTGTGTTGAGTCGACGGCGCGTCTGAGGGTTAGCGATACGGGCGAGGGTATCTCGGCGGAGTTTCTGCCGTACGTGTTCGATCGTTTTCGTCAGGCTGAAGGCTCGATCTCCAGAAGACAGGGCGGACTCGGGCTCGGTCTTGCGGTCGTGCGGCACCTGGTGGAGCTGCATGGCGGAACGATCAGCGCCGAAAGTAATGGACTTGGGCAAGGGTCGGTTTTCATCGTGGATCTGCCACTGGCGCAGGAGCGACGCGATCCCGCGCGAGCGGAAGAGCGAAGGCGCGAATTAGAACGTCGACGCAGTCGCAGCGGCGTCGTTCGACTTGACGGGCTGCACGTGTTACTAGTTGAGGACGACGACGATTCACGCAAGCTGCTCGGGACGATGCTCAAGCGTTACGGGGCGCGTGTGACTTCGACGAAGTCGGCGAAGGAAGCGCTCACGGTATTTGAAGGCGACTTGCCGGACGTGCTGGTCAGCGACATCGGCATGCCGGACGAAGACGGTTACGAGTTGATTCGCAAACTGCGGTCGGCGCCACCGGAAAAGGGCGGACTCACGCCGGCGATCGCGTTGACGGGTTATGCTTCGCGCAAAGATCGTGAACGCGCGCTTGCGGCCGGTTATCACCAGCACATTGCGAAACCGATCGAGCAGGCGGACATGATCGACGCCATCGCAGCGCTGGTTGGCCGCGGGGATTAATAGACAGGACAATCCTGTCCCGCATTTGAGGTACAAACAATGAGACATCGAAGAATTCTGATACTTCCAGTTTTCCTGCTTTTAATACTCCCCGTTTTTGCACAACAAACGGATCCGTCGGTTCTAACCGTTGATTCGCTATTCACTTTTCGCACGCGGCCGCTCGGGCCGGTGCAGTGGCAGAACGATGGGAGCGGTTACCTTGCGCTTGAACCGTCGCCGACGAAGAAGAATTTCGCCGACATCGTTCGCTACGACGCGAACACAGGCGCACGCACGATTAAAGTCGCCGCCGAAAAACTCATCCCGACAGGCGCTACCGATCCACTCGCCGTCGAAGAGTTTTCTTTGACTGACAACGAGCAGAAGTTACTCATCTTCACCAACTCCGCAAAAGTCTGGCGCAGTAACACACGCGGCGATTACTGGGTGCTCGATCTGCAAGCGAACAGTTTGCGTAAACTCGGCGGCCCGGACGCCAAGCCATCGACGCTGATGTTTGCGAAGTTCTCACCTGACGGCCAGCGCGTCGGCTACGTTCGCGAGAACAACATTTATATCGAGAACCTTGACGGCGACGGAAAGATCACGAAACTCACCACCGACGGCTCACGCTACATCGTCAACGGCACCTTCGACTGGGTCTACGAAGAAGAGCTGTTTTGTCGCGACGGCTTTCGCTGGAGTCCCGACAGCAAACAGATCGCGTACTGGCAGCTCAACTCCGAAGGCGTGAAGGAGATGACGCTGATAAACAACACTGCCGGCTTATACCCGGAGATCACTACGTTCCCATATCCGAAAGCCGGCGAGACGAATTCAGCCGCGCGCGTCGGCGTGATAGACGCGAGTGGTGGTCCAACTCGGTGGTTTGAAATCTCCGGCGATCCGCGAGACAACTACCTGCCACGCATGGAATGGGCCGCCAGCTCAACGGAAGTTGTTATTCAACAACTCAATCGCCGGCAGGACACGCTCACAGTGATGATGGGCGACGCACGCACCGGAAAAGTGCGTCCCATAATGACCGAAAAAGACGACGCGTGGGTCGACGTTTCGTGGGGCGACATCGATTGGGACACAACCGGAATCGCTCGCGGCGACGCCGAATGGGTCGACGGAGGCAAGCGTTTCCTTTGGGCCAGCGAGCGCGACGGCTGGCGTCACCTCTATTCGATTTCTCGTGACGGCCGCGATGTGAAGACGATCACACCCGGCAACTACGATGTGATCACGGTCGAACGTGTTGACCCGACGAACGGTTTCGTCTACTTCCTGGCATCGCCTGACAACGCAACTCAGCGTTATCTCTATCGCGTGCGTATCGACGGCACAGGCAAGGAAGAACGGCTGACACCTGCATCCATTCCCGGCGTCCACGTCTACAACATTTCACCGCGCGGCGAGTTTGCGCTTCACGTTTACTCGAGCTTCAACAAAGTTCCGGTGACGGATGTGGTTCGCTTACCTCAACACGCAGTTGTGCGGACGCTGATCGACAATCACGAAACGCAGGAGAAATTCGCGAAGTTGAAACCGACGCCGACCGAGTTCTTCAAGATCGACATCGGCGACGGCGTGCAACTCGACGGATGGATGATGAAGCCGCCCGATTTCGATCCGCAGAAGCGTTATCCGGTGCTGTTTTACGCTTACACCGAACCGTGGGGACAGACTGCGCTCGACGTCTGGATGGGCCGAACCCGACTGTGGCACGGCATGCTCGCACAGCAGGGATACATCGTGGTGAGTGTCGACAATCGTGGCACACCAGCGCCGCGTGGCCGCGCATGGCGAAAAATATTTTATCGCAAGGCTGGAATCGTGAATTCCGGAGACCAGGCTGCGGCCGCACGTGCGATCGCAAAGTGGCCTTTCGTAGATCCAGGCCGGATCGGAATCTGGGGATGGAGTGGCGGCGGTTCGGCGACGCTGAACGCGATGTTTCGCTACCCGGATGTTTATGCGACCGGCATGGCGGTGGCGCCCGTTGCCGACCTTCATTACTACGACACGATCTACCAGGAGCGGTTAGGTGGACTACCGAAGGATCATCCTGAGGAGTGGAAACAGAGTTCGCCGATCACGTTTGCGCACCAGTTGAAGGGCAATCTACTGATCGTCCACGGTACAGGCGACGACAACGTTCATTACCAGGCCACTGAAGCACTGATTAACACGCTGATTGCCGCGAACAAGCAGTTTACGGTGTTTCCATATCCGAATCGCACACACTCGATTTCGGAGGGGCCAGGAACGCAGCGCCACCTTTACGGGTTGTTGACGAAGTATCTTAACGACAAAATGCCCCCGGGACCCGCCGCGGCAGTCACGAGTTCAGTGCGATAAAGACCGAAAACGATCCTGTAAAAATCCTGAGAAATCCTGAAATCCTGTCCAGCATTTGACAGGATGACAGGATTTTTCACGATTTACACGATTTCAGTTTTCTATGTAATCTGTCGATAAATTGTGGTAGCCTAACCTCACGGGTTGACGGCCAGCCCGCTTGTCCCTACTCACCTTCCCGGAAAATCAGTAATCATTCGTTACTTTATGGACAGTAAAGTTGATGCAGCCCTGCGGCGTCTCGTCGCGACCAAACTCGTGGCCGTCTTGTTCACCGATCTGTCGGGGAGAATTCTCAGTGCGGACGACAGCTTCCTGGACATGCTCGGCTACACCTCAGACACCTTACCCTCAAACATTCACGATCTGACTCCTCCGGAACACCATCGCCTCGACGAAGAAGCGTTCGAAAAGTTGATGGCGTTTGGCGCCTGCGCGCCGTTCGAAAAAGATTTCATCAAACAGGATGGCACCCAGGTTCCCGTCCTGTTCGGCGCAGCACTCCACGACGAAGAGATAGCGTGTTTCGTCGTCGACCTTTCCTCGAGCAAACAGACCAAAGAAAAACTGAGCCATCTCGCTTATCACGACGCGCTGACGGATCTGCCAAACCAGGTGTTGTTCAAAGATCGTCTGAAGCAGGCCATCGCACTGTCGCGTCGCAACGATCAGATGCAGGCGGTGATGCTGTTGAATCTCGATCGTTTCAAGACAATTAACGATTCGCTCGGATACGTGTCTGGCGATCGTCTGTTGCAGTCGGTGGCGCAACGTCTCACGAGTTGTGTTCGCGAGTCGGATACGGTTGCGCGTTTCGGCAGCGATGAATTTGCAATTCTGCTGACGCAGATCCCGCGCGCACAGGACGCCGCCAACGCCGCGCGCGCGATCAAACAGTCGCTCGATCAGGCGTTTATTTTTGAAGACCAGGAACTCTTCGTATCGAGCAGTATCGGTATCAGTCTTTATCCGCACGATGGACGCGACACAGGGGGTTTATTGAAGACTGCGGGCGTCGCGCTCGAGCGCGCGAAGGCGCAGGGTGGCAATAACTATCAGTTCTACACTGCCGGAGGAACGACACGCGCTCTCAAACAGTTGATACTCGAGAGTAACTTGCGTCCGGGCCTGGAGCGCGAGGAGTTTTTTATTCAGTACCAACCACAGGTCGCGATTCATGACTTCCATCTCGTAGGGATGGAAGCGCTCATCCGTTGGCAACATCCGAGCCTGGGCCTGCTCTATCCGAGCGAGTTCATAACGCTTGCGGAAGAGAGCGGGGTCATTATTTCGTTGGGCGACTGGGTATTGCGCCTCGCGTGTGCACAAAACAAAGCGTGGCAGGATGCGGGGCTCACTCCGATGCGACTGTCGGTGAATTTTTCGGCGCGTCAATTCCAGCAGCCGACGTTCATCACGGATGTTGCGCAAATACTCAAAGACACGAATCTCGACCCGCGCTGGCTCGAGCTCGAGCTCACGGAGAGTTCGATCATGAAGGATCCCGAGGAGGCGATCGAGAAGTTGCATGAGTTGAAGTTGATGGGAATCAAGGTCGCGATAGACGATTTCGGCACGGGTTATTCGTCTTTGAATTATCTGAAACGGTTTCCGATCGACACGTTGAAGATCGACAAGAGTTTTGTTTCCGACGTCTGCAAGGATCCGCACGACACGGCGATAGTGCGCGCGATCATCGATTTGGGCCATGCGCTGGACGTGACGGTGATTGCGGAGGGAGTTGAGACAAAGGAACAGCTCCAGTATCTGAGTGCGCTCGAATGTGACGTGGTGCAGGGGTTTCTATTCAGCAAAGCGCTTTCGGTTAAGGCGTTTGAGGAGTTGCTCGTCGAGCAGCGTCGCGTTGAGATGTTAGTTTAGCCGCAGATTTCCGCGCGGATGAACGCAGATCCGCGTAAATCTGCGGCTAATTTGTCCAACATCCTCTCGACAATCATAAAAATGCGACGATCCGCAGCGGTCCACCACTGCCGCCTTTGATCTTCATCGGCAGCGCGATCACCGAAAAACCTTTCACCGGCAATTGGTCCAGGTTCGCAACGTTTTCAAGCGCGGGAATATTTTTGTCGAACAGTATCCGATGTGTCTCAAACACGCTCGACTGGCCGTAGTCGATGCTCGCCGTGTCGAGCCCAATGGCCTTGATCGAACGATTCTGCGTCAGCCAACGTGCGGCCGCGGGATCCAGTCCGGGGAAGTGCAGTTTCGCGACTGCCTCGGCGCCCCGTTCATCTGTTCCGAGATACTTTTTGCGATCGGGGTAAAACTTGCCATAGCCGGTTCGCAGAAAAACGATCGTGCCGGGACTGATCCGGCCATTACGTCGCTCCCAGTTTTCAAAGTCTGCAACGCTGACCAGATAGTCGCGATTGCTTGCGCACTGACTGGTCACGTCGATGACGACCGCGGCGCCCATCAGTTGCTGCAAAGGAATCTGATCGACCGTGTAATGTCCTTTCGCGAAATGAACCGGCGAATCGAGATGCGTGCCTCCGTGTTCCGCGGCTGAATACCGATACGCGGAATAGAAATAACCCTTATCCGTGATGCCTTCGAAATCAGTTTCGAGTTTGAATGGTTGCGCTGTGGGCCAGTAGACGGTGTTTTCGTCAAACGCGTACGAGAGATCCACGACGCGGCCGGAAGGAAATGCCGGCTGTCTCTGCGCCATAACGGGAACGACAAAAACGATCAACAACAGCAGGTGCAAACACTTCATGCGGAGTGCTCCTTGGGGTTAGGTTTCTGTTATCTTCAGGCAAAGAGCGATACTAAGCAAGGAGCTTTTTCGAATGCAGATTGGAATGATTGGACTCGGCCGCATGGGCGCCAACATGGTGCGACGCCTTTTGCGTGGCGGCCACGATTGCGTCGTCAACGATCGCAATCCCGAGGCGGTGAAGGCGCTTGAGGCCGAAGGCGCGACTGGCGATGTGTCGCTGGACGGTTTTATCGCGAAGCTGAAGCCGCCGCGCGCGATTTGGTTGATGATACCGGCGGGTCTCGTCGACAGCATGTTGCATCAGCTCGTCGAAGTGGTGGACGCCGGCGACGTCATTATTGACGGTGGAAATTCGTTTTACGTTGACGACATCCGTCGCGCGGGCGAGCTCAAAGCGAAGGGCATTCATTACGTCGATGTCGGGACGAGTGGCGGAGTTTGGGGGGTTGAGCGTGGTTACAGCCAGATGATCGGGGCTGAAACGGAGGTCGTGAAGCATCTCGATCCGATTTTCAAAACGCTCGCTCCGGGTCGTGACGCAGTGTCGCCCACGCCCGGTCGCGCTGTTGATTCAGGGACTGCTGCTGAAGGTTACTTGCATTGTGGTCCCGCCGGAGCGGGGCACTTTGTGAAGATGATTCACAACGGCATCGAGTATGGTTTGATGGCTGCGTACGCCGAAGGGCTGAACGTGCTGCATCATGCGAACATTGGTCACGTTGAGAGGACCGCGGACGCAGAGACGACTCCGCTTCGCAACCCCGAACATTTCCAGTACGATTTCAACATCGCAGACATTACTGAGGTTTGGCGGCGCGGGAGTGTCATCGCGTCGTGGTTGTTGGATCTGACGGCGATCGCTTTGGCGGAGAGTCCGCATTTGGAAAATTTTTCAGGCCGCGTTTCTGATTCGGGTGAGGGGCGTTGGACGATCGACGCGGCGGTTGCGGAAGGCGTTCCGGTGCCGGTGTTGAGCGCGGCCTTGTTTCAGCGTTTCAGTTCGAGAGGCGAAGCAGACTTCGCAAACAAAGTTTTGTCGGCGATGCGATTTCAGTTTGGCGGCCATCACGAGAAGAAGTAGTCCACAGATTACACAGATATGTCAGCAATACTTGTAGAACCAAATCCAGTTCAATTCGAACAGCCGGACCTGCCGCGAGCGGAGCCGTGCGTGGTCGTGATCTTTGGCGCGACTGGCGATCTGACGAGACGCAAGCTCATGCCTGCGTTGTGCCGGTTGCTGGGCGTGGGTTGTCTCGACGGCGTTCATATCCTCGGCGTCGGCCGCAGTGACATGACTGACGACGCGTTCCAGGCGTTCGTGCGCGACGCATTGAATCAGTCAGAGAAAACAGAGCAACTCGACGACAACGAGTGGCGCGAGTTCGCAACCCGCCTTCACTACATTGCAGGCGAGCTCGATCAGGACGACACGTATCGCCGCGTCTCTGAACGTCTCGAAGAATTTGTCTCCGACGGCGGCAGCAAAAACCATCTCTTCTATCTCGCGACTCCGCCGTCGCTCGCTCCCACGATCGTCAAAGGTCTCGGCAAAGCGAATCTCGCCAGAGAAGACGGGCACTGGAGTCGCATCGTCGTCGAAAAACCTTTCGGGCGAGACCTCGAATCCGCCAAAGCCTTGAACGCCACGATCGCCGAAGTGTTCAAAGAGACCCAGGTTTATCGCATCGATCACTACCTCGGCAAAGACACTGTGCAAAACATACTTGTCTTTCGCTTCGGAAACTCGATGTTTGAACCGATCTGGAATCGCAACTACGTCGACTACGTCGAGATCACTGCGGCCGAATCGGGCGGTGTCGGCACGCGCGCAGGCTATTACGAAGAGGCCGGCGCACTGCGCGACATGGTTGCAAATCACCTGCTGCAACTCCTGACGCTGACGGCGATGGAGCCGCCTGTCGCCTTCGATGCCGACTCAGTCAGAGAAGAGAAGGTTCAGGTGTTGCGATCGATTCGGCGGTTGAAGCCCGAGCAGGTCGCGGAGCGCACGGTGCGCGCACAATATGGACCAGGCGAAGTCGACGGTGAAAAGGTGAAAGGTTACAAGGAAGAAAAGGACGTTGCACCCGACTCTAAAACGGAGACCTACGCGGCGATCGAATTCCACGTTTCAAACTGGCGCTGGTCGGGAGTGCCGTTTTACGTGCGCACTGGAAAACGGCTCGCGCGCCATGTGACGGAGATAGCCGTCCACTTGAAACGCACGCCGCAAGCGTTGTTTGCGCGCACTCCTGACGACGAGATCGATCCGAACGTCATCGCGCTGCGTATTCAACCGAACGAGGGAATAACCGTCACGTTCGGTGCGAAGCGGCCAGGATTAGAAATGCAGACCACAACAGTCCACATGGATTTTTGTTATCAGACGGCGTTTGGTGTGCAGTCGCCGGATGCTTACGAGATGTTGTTGCTGGACGTGATGCGTGGTGACGCGACGTTGTTCACTCGTGCGGACGAGGTGGAAGCGCAGTGGCGTTTGATAACGCCGATTGAAGAGACGTGGGCAAACGAGGGCGTGCAGACGTTGCCGTCTTTCCCCGCGGGAACCGATGGACCACGAGAAGCCGACGAGATGCTGGCGCGCAACCGCCATCGCTGGCGGCGGCTCTCGGAGAGCGTCGCCGGATGTGACTGACACGGGCGTCTCTTCTTGTATTTCTCTGCGGCCCTCTGCGTATCTCTGCGATCTCTGCGTCGAAATAGTCTTTTAACGCAGAGACCGCAGAGATACGCAGAGGGCCGCAGAGAAATATTCCAAAGACGCGGCTATCTGTGGCCTAAATTTGCCACAACTGCGGCGAGCTCGGCTCGATCCACGGGCTTCGCCAGATGGACCTGGTAACCCTCGGAAAGCGCGCGCACGCGGTCTTCTGTTCGCGCATACGCCGTTAACGCGAGCGCGGGCGTCTGTCCGCCCTGCTCCTTTGGCAGCGCGCGAACTCTCTTGATCAATCCGTAACCGTCTTCCACCGGCATTCCGATATCTGCGATCAACACGTCAGGCTTCCAACTCTCAACCGAGTCGATCCCTTCACGCGCCGAACCGACGGCGATCACCTGAGCTCCACTACGTTCGAGCATCGCAGTCAGCAGTTCTCGTGCGTCAAACTCGTCGTCCACCACGAGCACTCGCAAACCGTCGAGCGACGCTGGTTGCCGGTCGCGCTCGACCATCGAAACCGCCGGTTGTCGCAGTACTTCGTCCGGCTGGTGCTCGCTCAACGTCATCGTCGGTAACCTGACGGTAAATTTCGCACCTTGATTCTCGCCTGCACTTTCGGCCCACGCGGTGCCGCCATGCAACTCGACGAGGTGACGAACGATCGCGAGTCCGAGACCCAGCCCGCCGTAGTTTCTCGTAGTCGAACCATCGGCCTGGCGAAAGCGATCGAAGACGTGCGGCAGAAAATCAGGCTTGATTCCGACGCCGCTGTCAGTCACGACGATCTCGACGTGAGAATTGATGCGTTGCAGTGTTACCTGGACCAGGCCGCCCTTGCTCGTAAACTTCACGCCGTTGGACAACAGGTTCCAAACGACTTGCTGCAAGCGTTCGCGGTCGCCGAAGACAGGCCCGATGTTTGGTTCGAGCAGCACTTGCAGCCGTACGCCCTTGGCTTCAGCCGTCGGCCGGATACCTTCAGCCGCGGCTTCGATGACAGAACGAAGTTCGCACGCGACGAATTCGAGACGCAGCTTGCCCGTGATGATGCGTGAAACCTCGAGGAGGTCGTTGATCAACTGGCATTGCGAATTGGCGTTGCGAAAGATCGTTTCGATCGCCTGAGTTCGTTTGTCGCGGTCGACTTCATCGTGAAGCAGCAAGTCAGCCCATCCCATGATGGCGGTAAGCGGCGTCCGCAGCTCATGCGAGAGCGTCGACAGGAATTCGTCTTTGACGCGGTTTGCAGCCTCGGCTTCCAACCGCGCTTCTTTTTCACGCTTCAACGCCTGGCGGCGCTCAGTCACGTCGTGCGCCATCCCTCGCACGATGGGTTTCTCAACGCCTTCCGTGCGCAGTGTGTTGTAGTACTCCCACAGCCTGATTTCGCCTGTGGCCGTGCGGACTTTCATCACGCCACGTGCAGAGCCTTCTGTCGTTACGGTGCGCAGGTACTCGCCAAATTGTTGACGGTATTCGGGCAAGAGCCCGTTGCGAATGTTTGTCCCGATGATTGCTTCCTGCGGATAGCCCAACACGCGCGAGGCCCAGGGATTCACTGAAAGCACGCGGCCTTCAAGGTCGTGCGTGCAGATCAGTTCATGACTGTTGTCGACGAGATCGCGATAACGGTCTTCACTAATGCGCAGCGCTTTCTCTGCTTTCTTCCGCTCTGTTATATCAGTGACCAGTATGAATTCTGCTGGTCTGCCGCCAAAAGTCAGACGGTTTGCCGTGATGTCGACATTGATAGTAGTTCCGTCTTTCTTGCGATGTCGCCACTCTCCGGCGTGTATGGGATCGCTTTCAGATTTGAGATATTTCTCGAGTAACTCCACGTCCTCTGGCGGACGAATGTCTTTTATCGACATGTCGAGAAACTCTGCTCGCGAATAACCGTAATGGCGCACAGCCGCATCGTTCACAGCAAGAAAACGCAGTGTGGCGAGATCGTAGACCCACATCGCCTGCGGGTTCGACTCAAACAGCAAACGATATTGCGCCTCTGACTTTCGCAGCGCGTCTTCAATTCGCGTCGCCACTGTCACATCCAGCACCAGCGACAACACGGAAACCAACTTACCCACGTCGTTATAAAGAGCCGAGTTGTACCACTCGCAGTGAAGGATCGAACCGAGCTTCGTGTAGTTACGATTGCGCGAAATGTTGTGTTGTTCCTGTCCCTGGTTCTGGAGTCGACCCACCATATCGACCGCGTCCAGATCTTCCGGAACGACGAATTCCCAATCGCTGTAACGCTTGCCCCGCACCTCATCGGCTTTCCATCCGAAAAGTTTCTGCGCCGCGGGTGACCAGCGAAGCACTCTGAAGTCGTGATCCCATTCGATGACTGCAAGCGGCGTATTCTCGACGTGGAACGCGAGACGCCTGTGTTCGTCGAGCACGGAGGCTTCGGCGACTTTGCGATCCGTGACGTCGCGGATGATCGCGACGCCGCCGACGACGTTGCCCTTCTCGTCGTGACGCGGCGAGTAATAGCCGTCGAAGAAACCATTGCAGCCCGATTGGGGAATGATGTACGGGCGATTTTCGGCAACGACGCTTCTGCCAGCCAGGGCGTCAATGTAGTATTGGTTCTCGCCAGTTGCCGTGAGACAGGGGAACAGGTCGAAAGCATGTTTGCCCAGAACATCCTCGCGCTTGACGCCCGAGATGCGTTCCATCGCGCGGTTCCACGTCGTATACCGGAATTCGCTATCGAACGCGATGATGCCGTCGACGTTGGTCTCGAGCAGGCACTTGAGAAAAAGATCCTGTTCTTCCTGTTTGCTGGTCATGAGGGCCTATAAGACTCCATTTGGATGAAAGAAAAGTCAAGGGTTTTCATCCACAGATTTCACAGATTACACTGCCGCAATGCCGTTTCAACAGTCGCCGCCAACTCTCGGCAATCAATACGAGGATGATCGTGTGCTGCGGTCGTACCTTGCTCGTGTATTCCCAATCGACGTGTTGCGGGAGATCGAAGGATCACTCGCGGAGATGGGGCGACTTGCAGGAGTTGACCTGTACCAGTTGCAGTTGGCCGACAGGTTGAATGAGCCCAGATTAACACAATGGGACGCGTGGGGAAATCGCATTGACAAGATCGAGCTGACGCCGCTTTGGCGTGTGGCTGAGCGCATTGCCGCCGAGCATGGCGTGGTTGCTACGGCGTACGAGCAGAAGCACGGAAGCCTGTCGCGCGTGCATCAGTGTGCGCTGGCTTACCTCTTCACACCTTCGACGGATATTTACAGTTGTCCACTCGCGATGACTGACGGCGCCGCGCGGACTCTTCTCGGTTCCGGAAATCAGGCGCTGATCGATCGTGCGCTACCACACTTGACGACGCGTGATGCGAATGAGTTTTGGACGGCGGGTCAGTGGATGACTGAGCTGACGGGAGGTTCCGACGTCGGGCTTTCAGAGACGGTTGCAAAGCCGGATGCGAATGGCTATCGACTCTACGGGCGCAAGTGGTTTACGTCTGCGATTAGTTCTCAAATCGCGTTGACACTGGCGCGTCCCGAAGGTAATCCGCCGGGTGGACGTGGGCTCGCGCTGTTCTATCTCGAAACGAGAGACGAGCATGGCAGGCCGCGCAACATCGAGATCAACCGGCTCAAAGACAAGCTTGGCACGCGAAAGGTTCCGACCGCGGAGTTGAACCTGGTGGGAACGCCGGCGCAACTGGTGAAGGGAAATACTGACGGTGTTCGCAACATCTCGGCGGTCTTGAATATTACTCGTCTGTGGAACGGTATCAGCGCAGTCGCGCTCATGCGGCGAGGGGTTGCGCTGGCGTCTGACTACGCTGGGAAGCGCGTCGCGTTTGGTGCGCCACTGTCTGAAAAGCCTTTGCATGCGGACACGCTCGCAGGGTTAGAGGCCGAAAGCGAGGCGGCGTTCCAGCTCGCGTTCTATGTGGCGGAGTTGACGGGGCAGAGCGAGACGCACGAGATTTCAGAAGACGACGCGTCGTTGCTGCGGCTGCTTACTCCGGTGATGAAGCTGACCACGGGTAAACAGGCGGTGATGGTTGCGAGTGAAGTGCTCGAGTGTTTTGGCGGCGCGGGTTATGTTGAAGACACTGGGCTGCCTGTGTTGCTGCGCGACAGTCAGGTATTGCCGATTTGGGAAGGGACGACAAACGTGCTCGCGCTCGACACGCTCCGCGCCATCGATAGCCTGAGGCCGCTTCAGTTAGCGGTGACGAGGTGTCTCGAGACCGCCCGCGATCACGATCTTGCGGATGCGGTTCGAGTCGCGCGCACGAGTTTGAATCATGCGACAAGCTGGTTGGCTGAGGCGAGAAGTGCTGGGCAACCGGCACTGGAAGCAGGTGCACGCCGCTTCGCCCTCACTTTAGGCCGCACCATGGAATTAGCATTGCTAATCAAGCATGCTCAATGGTCACATGATCATGAACAGGACCGACAATCCACGGCCGCCGCCCGGCGCTTCGCACAGTCCGGGGTCGATCTGATATTTTAAGCCGCAGATTTTCGCAGATGAACGCGGATCAGATCCGCGTTCATCTGCGAAAATCTGCGGCTAGCAAAAGAAAGGCATAAGTGTATGAACCCCATTAAACGCTTCGCGCTGCTCTCTTTCGCGCTGCTTCTTGTCGTCTCCACCGCGGTGGCGCAAAAGCCCGTCAAGGAGTACACGATCGAGCAGTTCATGAACACCGTCCGCATCGGCGGCAGCTCGTTTTCATCGGACGAAAAGTCAGTCCTGTTCCACAACAACAAGACCGGCATTTTTAACGTTTACACCGTGCCGGTGACCGGTGGTGCGCCGACACAGTTGACCAACTCAACCAAGGAAAGCACCTTCGCCCAATCCTATCTCCCGACTGATTCGCGCTTCATCTACACCTACGATCGCGGCGGCAATGAGAACAGTCATCTCTACCTGCGCGAGGCCGACGGCAGCGAACGCGATCTCACGCCTGGCGAGAAGGTGAAGGCAAACTTCCTCGGCTGGAGCCACGATCGCAAGTCGTTCTTCTTCTCGACCAACGAACGCGACGCGCGCTTCTTCGATGTCTACGAGATGCCGATCGACACTTTCAAACCGTCGCTGGTCTACAAAGACGAGACTGGCTTCGATTTTGGAGATATCTCGAACGACAAGAAGTTCATTGCGTTCGAAAAGAGTGGCGGTTCGCCGGCGGATTCGGATATCTATCTCTACAACACCGCCACGAAGGAGTTGAAGAACATCACTTCGCACACCGGCGACGTTGCAAACAGCGCGCAAACGTTTGATGTCAATTCAAAATATCTTTACTACCTCACCGACGCGGGCAGCGAGTTCAAGTATGTTGGGCGTTACGATCTCGCGACCGCCAAGACTGAAGTGGTCGAGAAAGCGCCGTGGGACGTGTCGTATACATACTTTTCGCGCAATGGAAAGTATCGTGTAATAGCCGTCAACGAAGACGCGCGCACGAAGATCACAGTCTACGACACGGCGACCGGCAAACCCGTCACGTTGCCACAACTGCCGAACGCCGACATCACCGGCGTAAATATCTCGCCAAGCGAAAAGCTGATGGCGTTTTATCTCAACGGCGATCGCAGCCCGAGCAATCTCTACGTCTACGACTTCGCCACGAAAAAAGCCACCAAGCTGACAGATAGCCTGAATCCTGAGATCAATCCCGCCGATCTCGTCGACTCGCAGGTGATACGTTACAAGTCGTTCGACGGCGTCGACATTCCTTCGATCCTGTACAAGCCGAAGAATGCCGGCGCGCAACAGAAGGTTCCCGCGATCGTTTTGGTGCATGGCGGACCAGGCGGCCAGACACGCGTTGGTTATAGCCCGCTCACACAGTATCTCGTCAATCACGGCTACGTCGTTTTGGGCGTAAACAATCGAGGCTCGAGTGGTTATGGCAAGACGTTCTTTGCCGCTGACGACGGCAAGCACGGCCGCGAGCCGCTGTGGGATTGTGTCGAGGCGAAGAAGTACCTGACGTCGCTCGGCTACGTCGACGAGAAGAAGATTGGAATCGCGGGCGGCTCGTACGGCGGATACATGGTGCTTGCGGCGCTTGCGTTCAAGCCGGAAGAGTTCGCGGTTGGAGTCGATCTGTTTGGCGTTTCAAACTGGGTGCGAACGTTGCAATCGATTCCGCCTTATTGGGAATCGTTCCGCAAGTCGCTCTACAAGGAGATCGGCGACCCGAACACAGACCTCGAGAATCTTCGCGCCATATCGCCGCTGTTTCACGCCGACAAGATCGTGAAACCGTTGATCGTGTTGCAGGGCGCGAACGATCCGCGCGTGATCAAACCGGAGTCAGACGAAATCGTCGACAACATCAAGAAGCGAAACGGCGTCGTCGAGTATGTCTTGTTTGACAACGAAGGCCACGGGTTTACAAAGAAAGC
>DATNCH010000091.1:0-10456 GCA_035571655.1 Pyrinomonadaceae bacterium | reverse complement strand
AAGAAGACGATGATGCTGGCGCAGAAGCTTTACGAAGGCGTCGAACTTGGCGACGAAGGCTCTGTCGGTCTGATCACTTACATGCGAACTGACTCGACGCGCGTTTCAGACGCGGCGCTCGGCGAAGTTCGCGATTACGTGAATCAGCAATACGGCGCCGCTTATCTTCCCGAGAAGGCCGTTTTCTATCGCTCGAAGAAAGACGCGCAGGACGCGCACGAAGCAATAAGACCAACAGAAGTAGCTCGCACGCCCGACTCGCTGGCGAAGTATCTCAAACCCGAAGAGTTGAAACTCTATCGACTGATCTGGCAGCGCTTCGTTGCATCGCAGATGATGCCGGCACTTTTCGATCAAACGACGATCGACATTCAGGCCGGAAGATTCGTGTTCCGCGCGACTGGTTCAGTGCAGAAGTTTGACGGCTTCCTGAAGATCTACCAGGAAGGCCGCGACGAAAAGACGGAAGACGACGACGAAGCCGAACGCAGTCTGCCGCTCGTCGAAAAAGGTGAGAACCTGAAGCTGAACTCGATCACCCCCGAACAGCACTTCACCGAACCGCCGCCGCGATACACGGAAGCTACACTCGTGAAAGCACTCGAAGAGAAAGGTATTGGACGGCCTTCGACTTACGCCGCGATCATGTCGACGATCCAGGAGCGTGAGTACGTCGAGAAAATTCAGGGACGCTTTCATCCCACCGCGCTCGGCAAGACCGTCAACGATCTTCTGATCGACGGCGGCTTCGACGATCTCTTCAACGAGACTTACACGGCGCGCATGGAAGAAGAGCTCGACGAGATCGAGGAAGGGAAGATCCGTTGGACCAAAGCGCTGCGCGAGTTTTACGACAAGTTTGAAGGCGATCTCAAAGAGTTTCAGGCATACATTAAGACCGTAAAAGAGAAGAGCGAGCCTACTGAAGAAGTGTGCTTGAAGTGCAACACGCCGGGGATGGTCAAGAAGTGGGGACGTTTTGGTCCATATTTGAAATGCCTGAACTGTGAAGCGACACGTGACGCCGAAACGCCTGCCGGTTCAGATGGCGCAGGCAACGCAACAGAACAGCAGGCCGCAAGCGAAGAGACCGAGCCGGAGGTTTGCGAGTTGTGTGGCAAGCCAATGCAATTGAAGCGTGGACGGTTTGGTCCGTTTCTCGGGTGCACGGGTTATCCGGAGTGTCGCAACATCAGAAAGATCGGGAAGACCGGCGTTGCTGCACCGGCGCCAGTGCCGCTCGATGAAAAGTGTCCTGTGGATGGGGCGCAACTGGTGAAGCGTTTCGGACGTTTCGGTGAGTTTGTGTCGTGTTCGAATTATCCGAAGTGCAAATACATCAAGCAGGAGACTGTCGGCGTCTCGTGTCCGCGGCCGGGTTGCAAGGGCGAGATCGTAGTCAAGAAGTCGAAACGCGGCAAAGCGTTTTACGGATGCTCGGAGTATCCGAATTGTAACGTGGTCTACTGGGACAAGCCGGTGCTCGAGACGTGTCCTGACTGTAATGCACCGTTCCTGTTAGAGAAGACGACGAAGAAGCAGGGAACATTCCGCTACTGCGCCAACGAAGACTGCAGTGGCCACGAAAAGGCACAAAAAACCCAAAAGGTTTCTTAACTCATTTTGGGGTTTTGGTGTTTTTTGTGGCACTATAAGTCGTCCATCCTACCACTTGAGGAGAAACCCATCATGATTCTTCGGCGCTATACAGCCATAGTGCTGCTCCTGATCTTCTTAGCTACGCCCGCGTCGACACCAGCCCAAACGCAAACGGCGCCGGCGCCAGACCCGAACGATCCCGTCCAACGCATCAAGGATGAAGGGATGAATCGCTCGCAGGTGATGCAGACGTTGAGTTACCTGAGCGACGTCATTGGTCCACGTCTGACTGCGTCGCCGGGAATGAAACGAGCTAACGAGTGGACCCGCGATCAGTTAACGAAGTGGGGACTTGAGAACGCGCATCTCGAATCGTGGGGCCCGTTCGGCCGTGGCTGGACGTTGAAGCGGTTCTCGGCACAGGTGACTGAGCCTGTCGCGATCCCGCTGATCGCATACCCGAAAGCGTGGTCACCCGGTCTTGACGCGCCTCTGACTGCTGACGTTGTCTACATCGACGCAAAGACCGAAGCTGATCTCGACAAGTTCAAAGGCAAGCTCAGCGGAAAGATCGTTCTGACCAGCGCGATGCGTGACGTGGCTGCTCATTTCGACGCGCAAGGCACGCGCTTGAATGAAAAAGAGTTACTCGAGCTGGCAGACGCGCCTGAACCGCGACCGGCCGGCGGCGGCCCGCGCAACTTCGGCAACCCCGCATTTCGCACGGCGTTTGAATTTGCGAACGCCAAGCTGCGGTTCTTCCAGGCTGAAGGCGCAGCGTTGCTGATCGATCCGAGCCGTGGCGACGGTGGGACGATCTTTGTTCAGTCAGCGCAGGTTCCTTCGCCTCCTCGCGATCCAAATGCGACCACGCCATTTCGCGGGACACCACCGTATGACAAGAGCGCTCCAAAGATCACGCCGCAGCTCGTTGTCGCCGTCGAACACTACAATCGCATCGTTCGCATGTTGCAGGCCGGCGAACCTGTGAAAATGACCGTCGATCTGTCCGTGGCATGGCAGGACGCCGATCCGATGGGCTACAACACGGTCGCCGAGATTCCGGGCACCGATCTGAAAGACGAAATCGTGATGCTCGGTGGACACATGGACTCCTGGCATTCCGGCACAGGCGCGACGGACAACGCTGCGGGCGTCTCGGTCGCGATGGAAGCCGTTCGCATCATCCAGGCGCTCGGACTCAAACCACGCCGGACTATTCGAATAGCGTTATGGACCGGCGAGGAGCAAGGACTGCTCGGTTCACGCGCTTACGTCGCGCAACACTTTGGGAGTCTTCAGAATCCCGCCACGTCAGCAGCACCCGCGACAGGCGGAGTAAACAACGGCATGGGAGGCGGCAACGGCAATGGCAATGGTGCGGCTCCTGCTGGTCCAACGCTCGTTACGAAACCTGAATACGAGAAGCTCAGTGGTTACTTCAATCTCGATAACGGCACCGGCAAGGTTCGCGGAGTTTACATGCAGGGGAATGAAGGCGTTCGTTCGCTGTTTCGGAAGTGGTTGGCGCCATTCAAAGAGGCAGGTGCAAACACGCTGACGATCTCGAATACTGGCGGAACGGACCATTTGTCGTTCGATGCGATCGGCTTGCCGGGATTTCAGTTTATTCAGGACGAGATTGAATACGACACACGAACGCATCACTCAAACCAGGATGTCTTCGATCGTATTCAAGCAGATGATATGAAACAGGCGGCGACCATCATGGCGGCGTTTGTTTACCAGACCGCGATGCTCGATCAGAAACTGCCGCGCAAACCAAGATAATCTGTGTAATCTGTGGTAAAGACCAACCACAGATTACACGGATGCTTAGCTCGGGTTGCGTTCTAACGCTGGTTGATACGTCGATCGTTGTTGTTGTTGCGGTTCCGTCTTCGCGTGCGGAAGATGGTCGCCGATAAAGTTTCGCAGCGACGTAATCAGCGCCGGTAAAACTACCGTCTTCGCCGTTTTCGAAAGCTCCTGCACAATTGCGTCTCCGACGTTGCCGGCTTCGTCTTTCACTCGCCCGAAAGCCGGCGAATTCGCGACCTTGGTAAAAAATCCCGGACCGCTATCGTGTGTTCCGTTGCTTTGCCGGGCCCGTGTGCTTACGGGAGGCGTCATCGGAGCGCTGGTCATATCTGTTGCCTGCGCAGCATACCGGTTCGACTCTGCGCCGTAGCGATCGATCGCGGAGTAGTAACTGGACCTGTCGTCTTCCTTCGCGTAATTCGCAATGCAGTAACCCAGCGAGAATCCGACTCCGAGTGCGCCGGCGCACCACGCCACAGGACGTTTCTTAAACTGTTCACGCCAATCGAGAGTGTCTTTCACTGCTTGAACTTGATTTGCCACAGTTTCTTTTATCTCCGTCACCGTACTTGAAATTGAATCGCGTGACTTTTCCAGCCGGCGCTGAAGTTCTTCCTTGGAGGGCTCTTCAGCGTATTCACTTTGACTGCGAGCCAATCCTAGAGTTCGTTCTTCAGCCATTGTTTATCCTTTCTCAGTTCCTGAACTGTTCTCTGCGGCACCAGATCCTGCTTCGCCAGCCGGTTCTTCATCAGCAACACGACGATGCCGCCCACGAGGACGTAGAAGGCACCCGTCACGACGAAGCCGAGAGCATAGCTGGCAGGTTGGCTGAAGTTTGCCTGCGCGAACAGGGTTGAGACAGCGAAAGCTATCGCCACATTCACCAGCGCAAATCCAACAGTCGCGATCACCGCGCCAAACGCGATAAACGCGATGCCACGAGCGTAGCTGCTTACCTCCTCCTTGATCTCTACCTTGAATAACGCGAGCTGAGAATTGAAAAGCTGCATTACGTCGTCGCCGAGGCGACTGAACAAAGTCGGCAGAGTCTCGTTGTTTTCCTGCCGAGGCGTATCTGCACGACCTGGCAGTTTTTCATCAGCTCTGGTTAATCCAGTTCTTGTTGCTGCCATGTTGGTTCACCCCCTGTTCAAGTGGCGTAGCCGGCTTAGCGCCGGCCACGAATAATCAAACCAAGCAACAGACCGACTCCTGCTGAAATCAGCAGCGCCTGACCTGGTTTTTGCCGCGCATAGTTCTTCGCGTTCTCTGCGAGCTCGCCGAGATCTGCGTTTTGTAGATCCTTGAGTTTGTCGCCTACGACAGAGACTTTGTCGCTGACGTAGTCTTTGGCGTAGTTTGCTGCCTCAGTAATTTTGTGACCGTATTCTTGTGCTGTTTGCGAAAGCGCAGTTCCGGTCCCGGTGCCGGTGCCGGTGGTTCCGGTTCCAGTTCCAGTTGTACCTGTTGTTCCCTCGTTGATGCTTCCATTCTCTGGCATGTCGGACTACTCCTTTTAAAAGTTTCAAATAGGCCTTGGGCTAGGTGATAGCCGAGCAACATTTGTGCCGACAAATCGCGGGGGATACTTGCGATTTTTCTCAAAAGCTTGTTGCGAAAGGGTACGTAAAACTTCACCGAAAAGATCGGGAACCGTACAAACCGAACTAAAGCGATATGCAGAGGGTCTTCTCTGCGGTCCTCGGCGTATCTCTGCGTCCTCTGCGTTGAACTAGCGATAAACGCAGAGCACGCAGAGATACGCTGAGGACCGCGGAGAAACCAACGCAAACGACTTCCTTGACATCGAAGCTTCGCGAGTGGTAAGTAAGTACTTACTTTACGCATTCTGTAGAGTGGGAGTCATTAAAAGCTTGAGCAGGCAGATGACAATTGAGAGTCCGGGAACCAGTGCCCGGATGGCGGGCGAAGAGCGCCGGCTGCAGATCCTCCAGGTGGCCGTAAGTCTCTTTTCTGAAAGGGGTTTCCGCGGCACAACGACCAAGGAAATCGCCCACGCGGCAGGCGTTTCAGAGGCGATGGTGTTCCGCCATTTCGCCACCAAAGAGGAGCTTTACGCCGCCATCCTCGACCACAAGGCGTGCTCAGGAGGGAAATTTGAGCCGGCTGAAATGGCTGCGGATGCGATCACTCGCAAAGACGACCGCGGCGTTTTCGAGTCGCTGGCACTCGGCGCTTTGAATCACCACGAAAACGATCCGGACTTTCAGCGTTTGTTGCTCCACTCCGCACTCGAGAAGCACGAGCTCGCGCAGATGTTTTTCGACGAATTTGTGCGTCGCGTGTACGAGTTTCTTGGCGGCTACATCCGCGAGCGACAACGCGAGGGAGCGCTCATCGAGATGGATCCCGCGATCGTCGTGCGCTGCTTCATCGGAATGGTGATGCACCATTCACTCAACAACAATCTCTGGGACCCGAAACGACGCTTGCTGAACATCTCCAACGAAAGCGCTGCAAAGCATTTCACGGACATTCTTTTGAACGGAATTAGCAGGAACAGTTAAATGTCATTTCAACCGAAATTAAAGTTTGTAGCCTTGCTCCTGGTGCTCGTCGCCGTCGCAGGTTTCATCGCGGCGTGTGGCGGGTCGAAGGCGAACGTCAGAAAAGAACAACCCGGCGCGAATCAACCCGCCGCTGTTGAGGTGACCACCGCCGCGGCGATCAAACGTGAACTGCCAACGTTCTTCGAAGCGACAGGCAGTCTCGCGGGCGATCAGCAGACTGACGTGGCGCCACAAACGTCAGGCAAAGTCGTGGCCGTCGGCGTCGACATCGGCAGCCGCGTGCAGCGTGGACAAATGCTCGTGCGGCTCGACGACGCTGAATTGAAACTCCGCGTCGATCAGGCTACAGCGCAGGTTGCTCAGGCGAAGGCCGCAGTGAAGCAGGCTGAAGAAAAAATTGGTTTGCGCCCGGGACAGACGTTTGACCCGAACCGCGTCGCGGAAGTCGGAGCGGCGAGGGTTGGATTGGATCTCGCCGAGAAGGATTTGCGTCGCGCTGAGGAATTGATCCAATCGGGTGTCGTGTCGCGTTCTTTCTACGACGATCAGCGTGCGCGCCGCGATCAGTTGAAGGAGCAATATGAAGTCGCTTTGGCACAGGCGCGTCAGAACTACGCTGCGGTTGAGGTAGCGCGTACGAACGTCGCCAACGCCGAGTCGCAGTTGGGTCTTGCGCGCCAGAATCTCTCTTACGCGATCATTCCGGCGCCAATCGATGGTTATGTTTCCGAGCGGCCGGCCGACCTCGGCGAATATGTCTCTCCGCAACAGAAAGTCGCGACCATCGTGCGCACGAATCCCTTGCGCATTCGCATCGATATTCCCGAGCAGGCGATCTCCGCAGTGCGTGTCGGACAGTCAGTGTCGGTGACGACGAGTGCATGGCCCGATAAGAATTTCGCGGGGCGCGTTGCGCGCATCGCGCCGAACGTGTCTACGACTTCGCGCACGCTGACGGTCGAAGCTGAGATCGAAAACAGCGGCGGTGCGTTGAAGCCGGGACAGTTTGCGACCGTGCGAATTTTACAGGAACGTGCTGACCCGGCGGTGCTGGTTCCCGCTCGAGCTGTCGTTTCGGAAGCGGGCGTCAGCCGCGTGTTTGTGATCAAAGACGGTCACGCCGAACAGCGCCTGGTGCAGACGGGTCAAACAGACGGCGACTTGATCGAGATCAAAAAGGGTGTTGCCGCTGACGAGCAGGTTGCGACAAGCAGCTTGGAACAATTGAGCGATGGAATTGCGGTGAAACAATGAATGGACTTGGACCGGGTCAGTACCGTAACGCGGTAGCGTCGGGTCGGTGTTAGGACCTCAGCACATAGATGAGTAACGTCGACCCGACGCTATCGCGTTACGGTACTGACCCGGTCCAAGTCACAACTACGCACTAAGTACAAAAAGACAATGCAAAAGCTAGCTGAAATCTGTGTTCGCCGTCCGGTTTTTGCGACGATGCTGATTCTCAGTCTGACCGTGGTCGGGCTGTTTTCCTACAAGTCGCTCGGAGTCGATCTGTTTCCAAAGATCGACTTGCCCACGATCACTGTGACCGTCGTAAATCCGGGTGCGTCGCCGCAGGAGATCGAGACTGAAATCACGGACCGCGTCGAAGGTGCGGTCAACACGATCTCCGGTATCGACGAACTGCGTTCGACGTCGGTCGAAGGTGTTTCCCAGGTCTTCATTACGTTTCTGCTCGAAAAGAACCCCGACGTCGCGGCGCAGGAAGTTAGAAACAAGATCGAGTTGATTCTGAACGATCTACCGGTCACTGCTGAGCAACCGATCGTTCAGAAGCTCGACACCGACGCGGCGCCGGTGGTGCGCATCGCCGTGTCCGCATCGCGCTCGCTGCGTGAGGTGACGGACATTGCCGACAACAAGATCAAGGAGCAGATCGAATCGATAAACGGCGTCGGCGACGTGCAGATCGTCGGCGGTCGACGCCGCGAGATACAGATCTGGGTCGACCCTGACAAGATGCGCGCGTTCAACGTGACCGTCGCACAGGTGGCGGATGCGGTTCGCGCACAGAACCTGGAACTGCCGGGTGGTCGCGTAGACGAAGGCACGCGCGAGCTTACCGTCCGCACGATGGGGCGAATCGTAGAGCCCTCTGAGTTCAACAATCTCGTCGTCGGCAATCGCGGCACTTACTCCGTCAAACTCAGCGACATTGGTTACGCAGAAGACGGAGCGGAAGAGCCGAGAACCGAAGCACGTTTGAACGGTCAGCACGCCGTGACACTGGTTGTGTCGAAACAATCCGGTCAGAACACGGTCGCCGTTGCCGACGCAGTCAAGCAGCGTTTGAATGAGATCAGCAAGACGCTGCCGCCGGGTTTCAAAACCGAAGTCGTTGGCGATCAGTCGATCTTCATCAAAGCTTCGATCGAAGCGATTCAGACGCACTTGATCGAAGGCAGCATCCTGGCGGCAATCGTCGTCTTCGTATTTTTATGGAGCTTTCGATCGACGATTATCGCCGGTCTCGCAATTCCCACGTCTCTCATCGCGACGTTCGGCTTGATGGCGGCGATGGGCTTCACGCTGAATCAGATCACGATGCTCGCGCTGACGCTGATGGTGGGTATCGTGATCGACGACGCGATCGTCGTCCTGGAAAACATTTTCCGTTTCATCGAAGAGAAAGGCGTGCCGCCATTTCAAGCGGCGATTGAAGGAACGAAAGAGATCGGTCTCGCTGTGATGGCCACGACGCTTTCGTTGCTGGCCGTGTTCCTGCCCGTCGGATTCATGGGGGGAATCGTCGGGCGGTTCATGTCTTCGTTCGGACTGACGTCGTCCTTCGCGATCGCGGTGTCGTTGCTGGTGTCGTTCACGTTGACGCCGATGCTAGCGGCTCGACTGATCAAACGCAGCGACGACGAAAAGGAGCGCGCGCTCGAAAAGCACACCGAACCCAAAGATCACGGTTCGAAAGAATCGCGTTTCTATCGTCCTATCGATCGCACCTACACGAAGATGTTGACGTGGTCCATGTCGCATCGGTGGGCGATCGTCCTGGCGTGTCTGCTCGTGATTGTGAGCATCGTTCCGCTTTTCATGTTTGTCGGAAAGAACTTCCTGCCGGTCGACGATCAGGCGCAGTTTGAAATCAACGTCCGCGCGCCGGAAGGTTTTACTTTGGCGGCGACGTCGACGTTGGCTGAAAGAATCGCAGTCGATCTGAGAAGTCTTCCCGGAGTGACTGACACGCTCACGACGATTGGCGGCGGTCTGCAGGAACAGGTAAACGTCGCTTCGATTTACGTGAAGCTGACGCCGATCGAGGAGCGAAAGATCTCGCAGCAGCAGTTGATGGTGCGCGCGCGTAACGAAGTTCTTGGGAAGTACCTGAAGCTGTATCCGGGACAGTTGCGCACGAGCGTGCAGCAGGTCTCAGCGATTTCCGGTGGTGGGTTCCGCAATGCTGACATTCAGTATGTGATTGGTGGTCCGGATCTGAAGAAGTTGACGGAGTATTCAGACGCGCTGCTGGCGAAGATGAAGACGCTCCCGGAAGTAGTCGATGCGGACTCGACTCTGATCAGCGGTAAGCCGGAGGTGCGCGTCGTGATCGATCGCGCGCGCGCCGCTGACCTCGGCGTGAGAGTCGGCGATATCGCGCAGGCGCTCAATTCGCTCGTCGCCGGTCAGAAGGTTTCAACGTTCAACGCAGGAACAGAGCAGTACGACGTGCGAGTGCGCTCTGTTGGAGCGTTCCGCACGAGCGTCGAAGGCTTGCAGCGAATGATCGTGTCGTCGACAAAAGTCGGCTGGGTCAGTCTCGACAACCTGGTGCGCATCGAAGAGGGGACTGGTCCTTCTGCGATCGACCGTCTGAACAGGCAGCGGCAGGTGACGTTGCTGGGCAACATCAGACCGGGTGGCTCGCAAGCGGCGGTGATCCAGAAGATGAACGAGTTTGCGAAGGAGATCAACATCGATCCGTCGTACTCGACGGGATTGGCGGGACGATCGAAGGAGCTCGGTCGCGCGGGTTACTACTTCGCGCTCGCGTTCATTCTTTCATTCGTCTTCATGTACATGGTGCTCGCGGCGCAGTTCGAGTCGTTCATCCATCCGGTGACGATCCTGTTGACGCTGCCGCTCGCGATTCCGTTTGGCATTGTGTCGCTGTTGCTGACGGGCCAGACCGTAAACATCTTCTCCGGACTCGGGTTGCTGCTGTTGTTTGGTGTCGTAAAGAAGAACGCGATCTTGCAGATCGATCACACGAATCAGTTGCGCGCGCGTGGGATGGAACGGCTCGAGGCGATCATTCGCGCGAATCGAGATCGTTTGCGCCCGATTCTGATGACGACGATCGCGCTGGTCGCCGGCATGCTCCCGTTGACGATCTCGACTGGTCCAGGTTCGGGAACGAACAGATCGATCGGCGTGCTTGTAGTCGGCGGGCAAACGCTTTGTTTGTTGCTTACGTTGCTGGCAGTGCCGGTTTTCTACTCGCTGTTTGACGACCTGGCGAGGAGTCGTGT
>DATNCH010000090.1:0-5194 GCA_035571655.1 Pyrinomonadaceae bacterium | reverse complement strand
GGCAACACTCTCATGGGTCTTGCAGTGCACAAGCCGCGCAAGGTCGAAGACAATTACGCGATCATTTATTATCCACCGATGCCGCGAGCTATGGTCGAAGTCGTCGATCCGGATCAACCGGACAGAGTTGTCGAGTACGGTAAAACAGGCCGCGTGCGGTTGACCACGTTGACGAAGGAATTCTTCATGCCGCGTTTTCTCGAGCGCGACGAAGCCGAACGGGAGCCGCCGTGCGATCTTTATCCGTGGGACGGCGTCCGCAACGTCCGCCCCTTTTCGCGTTTCCAAACCAACGTAGTGGAAGGCGTGTACTAATCTTGTAGATCCTGAAAATCTCGTAAATCCTGTCTATGCTTACCATTCCCATCCTGCGCCACGGCAATCCTTATTACAGTCTCGACATCTCGCGTATCCCCCATCATCAAACGCGCGAAATCTTCGTCGAGGTTAGCCAGGCAAACGCGGGATTGATTCGCCGCGACCTCGGTAATCAGGAGATCGGTTGCGCGAGTCTACAGCGCTTCCCGACACGAGAACTCGTCACGATCTGTTCGCGCGCCGGCGACTACTTCACCAATGATTCCTTGCCGCTCGGCGACGAGACCCAAACTCCCGAAGACTACGTCCGTCAGGTTTCCGCCACGACTGGTCTGCCTTATGTGCTCGCGCGTCGAAACATGCTGAAGATCAAAAGCATGTTTTCGAGCATGGAAAGCGTGCTCGACGGTCTGACGCGAAATCTTGACTGGGAGATTCTCGATCGTGGCTTCGGTGAGATTGAGGGCCGCGCGTTGAGTTTCTTTCCGCGCACGCAATCACTCGGCGCCGTTCTGCCAAACAACTCACCGGGCGTGCATTCGCTATGGATACCCGCGTTCCCGCTCCGCACTCCGCTCGTTTTGAAACCCGGCAGCGCCGAGCCCTGGACGCCTTACAGAATTATTCAAGCGTTGATCAAAGCAGGTGCGCCGCGCGAGGCGTTCAGTTTCTATCCGACCGATCACGCGGGCGCCGGCGAGATCCTGCGTCGCTGTGGCCGCTCGCTGCTGTTCGGTGATTCATCGACAACGGGAATTTGGCACAACGATCCGCGCGTCGAGATTCATGGACCAGGCTACAGCAAAGTCATCATCGGCGAAGACTGCGTCGACGATTGGGAACAATACCTCGACGTGATGGTCGCGTCCGTTGTAGACAACGGCGGCCGTTCGTGCGTGAATGCGTCGGCGATCTGGGCGCCTGCGCACGTTGAAGAGATCGCTGAGGCTCTCGCAAAACGACTCGCGCAGATCACTCCACGCGCCGCAGACGACGAGAGTGCGCAAATCGCGCCGTTTGTCGATCCACAGGTCGCCACCCGCATTAATTCGATAATCGATCAGGGCCTGAGCGAACCCGGCGCCCGTGACGTGACAGCCGCCTACCGCGACGGCGGGCGTCTCGTCAACTGGAACAACTGTTCGTATCTGCTTCCGACGGTTCTTCTTTGCGAGCAGGACCATCCACTCGCGATGAAAGAGTTTCTGTTTCCGTTCGTCAGCGTTGTTCGCGTTGACCAGAATGAAATCGCAACAGCACTTGGACCAACGCTGGTGGCAACGGCGATCACGAAGGATCCAAAGCTGATTCAAACCCTGGTCGCCTCCCCGCGGGTCGATCGTCTGAACATCGGTGCGCTCGCCACCAACCAGGTCAGTTGGGACCAGCCGCACGAAGGCAATCTCTTCGATCATCTTTACGCGCGCCGTGCATTCCAGCGCGCCGTTGCCGTTTGAGGACTGAGCTTGAGAATTCTTTATCTCACGGGCGGGGCGGGTCGAATGTATTGCGGCAGTTGCCTGCGCGACAACGCGATGGCCACCGAGCTGATTGCTCGCGGTCACGACGTGATGCTCCTGCCTGTCTACACGCCTACGTTCACTGACGAGCCGAACGTGAGTAACGATCACGTCGTGTTAGGCGGCATTAGTGCATACCTCGAGCAGTACGTTCCGATGTTTCGCAAGACCCCCCGCTGGCTCGATCGACTGTGGGACTCGAAAACCATTTTGAGCCTTGCGTCGCGACGATCTATCTCGACCAACCCGCAGATGCTCGGCGAGATGACCGTTTCAGTATTGAAAGGTGAACACGGATTTCAGCGCAAAGAAATTGACAAACTCATCGACTGGCTCACAGCTCAGGACACTCCCGACGTTATCAATCTACCGTACTCCCTGCTGCTCGGCATGGCTGGTCCACTCAAGCGCGCGCTGAATGTGCCGATTCTTTGCACGCTCCAGGGCGAAGATCTCTTTCTGGACGGACTCCAGGAACCGTATCGCACTCAGTCGCTCGATCTGATCCGCAAACATCTCCAGCACGTAGATCTGTTTTTATCCGTGTCACAGTATTACGCGGACTTCATGCCGGATTATCTCGGCATTCCTCGCGAGAAGATGTACGTAGTTCCGTTAGGAATCAATCCGCACGGCTTTGACTTGCGAGACCAGGCACGAAGTGGTCCATTCACGGTCGGATTTCTCGCGCGCATCGCGCCCGAGAAAGGATTACACGTTTTAGCGGATGCATACCGCCTTCTGCGGCAGTCGGGCGAGCTGCCTGAAGCGCGATTTGAAGCGGCGGGTTACATGGCCGCGGATTGCAGGTCGTATCTCGAGAAGATTCAACAGAGTCTTACGGACGCAGGACTTGGGGGCGAGTTCCACTATCGCGGAGTTTTGGATCGCGCCGAGAAGATCGCGTTTCTGCAAAAGCTCGACGTGATGTCGGTGCCTGCAACGTACGATGAGCCGAAGGGAGTTTCGTTGCTGGAGGCGATGGCGTGTGGCGTGCCGCTGGTCCAACCACGTCGCGGCGCATTTACGGAGATTGTTGAAAACACGGGCGGTGGGTTGCTGGTCCAACCTGACGATCCGCAGAGTCTCGCTGACGGAATCCTGAAAATCGTCCGTGAAAAGCAGCTTGCTGAAGAGTTGAGCGCGAACGGTTTTCGCGGCGTCCGCGAGCACTACAGCGCCGCGAACATGGCCGATCGCGTGCTTGAAGCTTACGAGAGCGTTATATGTCCAACCCCTTCAATCCCGGTGATGATCTGATCTTCCAGCTCGAGAGCGGGTTTGGACTGCTTCGTGTGTTGGCTGTCGAAGGCGAAGGCGCAGACGCGACCTGGCATCTGTTGGCGTACGACGACTTCTTTCCGGACGTCGAATCCGCGGAGCTTGCTTTGTCGCGCGACACTCCTTTGCCCGTGCGCAAGCCGCACATGGCGCTCACGAACCGCGCCTTTGAACGAACACCCGCAGCGCGACTCGGCAATCGCCCGGTGACGGAAAACGAACTCGCTGCATACAACGACTGGCTCAACGGCGATCGAGTTGTCTCCGATCGCTCAGCCCTCTTAATGCTCGGCATCCGATAATGAAGCGAACTCTTCCTTTGCGCCTTTGCGCCTTTGCGCGAGTAATACCTGTTTTTGTTTTCATACTTATTATTTCCGTCTGGCCGACGTTCGCAGTTCGCGTCGAACGTCTCATTGACACGTGGCGCCCGGAACACTACACCGTCAACCTCACTTTCAACGATACCCTCTCTGAAATAAACTCGGCGAGCGCGCGCATCGACGTCGTGGTTCTCAAACAAACGAGCGTCATCGATTTGGACTTCGGCGAGCTCACGACCACCGGCGTCACATTAAACTCAAAACCGCTTTCGTTCGAACACAAAGCCGGCAAACTCAAGATCAACCTGCCGTCGACGGCTACTCCTAAAACACGTCTGACGTTGGTAATCGAATACCACGGCAAACCAAAGGACGGATTGGTCCTCACCAACGATAAAGACGGAAAGCCGTCGGCAGTTGGCGACAACTGGCCGGATCGAGTTCATCACTGGATACCGGCGTTGGACCATGCGTCTGCGAAAGCAACGGTTACGTTCAACGTCACCGTGCCGGCAGGTTTAGAGGTCGTTGCTAACGGCCGTTTGGACCACGTTGAAACCGTCGCGACTGGACAACGCACGTGGACCTACTCGGAAGGTGTGCCGATTCCGCCTTACTGCATGATCGTCGCTGTCGGGCAGTTTGCGCGTGTCGAACCGTCGGAGAAAGCATTGACGCCGCTTTCGTACTACGTGCCACAGTCAGAGAAAGACCTGGCTGTTCAAGGATTCACGCCGACGATTCCTACGTTGGAGTTTTTCACGCACACCGTCGCGCCGTATCCGTACGAGAAACTCACGATGATCGTCGGTGCAACACGTTTTGGCGGGATGGAGAATTCGAGCGCCATTGTCTTCACGAGCAGTTTGTTGTCACGAGCGTCGCGGGAGGGCTTAAGCAAGACGTACGGGATTCCGTCGGGTAACGTCACCTTGATCGCGCACGAGATCGCGCATCAGTGGTTTGGTGATTCGGTGACGGAGTCGACGTGGGCGGATCTGTGGCTGAGTGAAGGCTTCGCGACATACTTCGCGGGACTTTTTGTGCAGCGCTACGAAGGCGAAGACGTTTTTCAGGCTTACATGAAGAATGCGGCGACGACTGTCTTCGCGTACGAGAAGAAGAAGCGCACGCCCATCGTCGATCGCGACACTGAGAAGCTCTTCGACCTTCTCAACGCGAACAATTATCAGAAGGGCGCGTGGGTGCTGCACATGTTGCGCTCGCGTTTGGGGGATGAGGCGTTCTTTCGCGGCATTCGTGCGTACTACGAAGCGCACAAGAGCTCGGTCGCCACGACTGAAGATCTGCGCGCTGCACTCGAGAAGGCTTCGGGCAAAGATCTGAAACCTTTTTTCACGCGCTGGGTCTACGACAGTGGCCATCCGCAGTATGAGCTGACGTGGCAGTGGGTTTCTGAGAAGAATGTACGATTGGTTTTGAAACAGCTTCAGCCCGGCAACGCTTTTCTCGACCCTGTTCCGGTGATGATTACGACGGCTGGCGGCAGCCGCGAGGTCGTGTTGAAACCTTCGGGGCCAGAGTTAATCGAAATGATTCCCTTGCGCGAAAAACCCATCGGCATTGAAATAGATCCGCATAACACGCTTTTAAAGGAAGCAACAGTTCGAGGTATTTGACACCACCCGCTCGCTTCCCTATCATCCCAACCTGTCGGGGCGTGGCTCAGCCTGGTAGAGCGCACGGTTCGGGACCGTGAGGTCGGAGGTTCGAATCCTCTCGCCCCGACCA